>NZ_JBFRGL010000006.1:0-136990 GCF_052115325.1 Arthrobacter sp. 2RAF22
GCCTCTTCAAACTCTGCAACAACAACGGCACCTGGACCCAGCTCACCGCCGACCTCACCGCCTACAAAGGCCAAACCATCACCCTCTGGTACAACGTCCACCTCGACGGCTCCAGCCCCGCCGACGACACCTGGATGTACCTCGACGACGTCACCCTCACCAACGGGTAGGGGGGTTGATCGACTTCCTGGTGGCCGTTCAGCCGTTCCTGGTGGCTGCGAACATGCGTCGAAGGGTGAAAAAGCAACCCAAGGCGCCGAAGAGCAGCGCCATGAAGAAGTCGCCCATGTAACTCTTCACGAAATTCGGGTTGTTCGCCAGGTTGTAGTTCATCAGGTCCCACGGTTCGGAGCTGGTGATCAAAGACAAGGGCTGGCTATTGATGTACTTGGCGGCGTCCAGCCAGACTCCAGCTACGAAAGACAAAATCGCAGTGGCAGCTGTGATGGCTGCTATCACCCACACGCCTTTTCTGCTCAGCCCGCCGGCTCCCATGACATAGAAACGGGCCGCCATCGCGGCAGCGGCGAAGGTGACGAGCGAGGACATCCAGCCAAAACTCCAGATGACAAGCCACAGAACGACGCCGATCGGGAGGGCAGGGAGGGCGAACAGCGCGCCTCGGCCCACGTTTTCGGCAGTTCGAACTGGGCGGGCGGGCGGCCATGCTGGTGCCTGAGATTGGTTGGCTTCCGGATGCCAAGAGGGAATGTGGGGGCCCGGGGCATCCGGAGCGCTCATTCCGAACTCAGGCTTGGGACGCTGCGATGCGCCGTATTCGTTGCTGCCGGGCTGCGTGTTTTCCGGCAGGTTGGTGCTTTCGGTCATGTTTCCCCCAATGTGGACCGCGGCGATCGTATGGGTCATCCTTGCACGCGACAGAGGAAATTCGCCAGCAATTGCGGCGAATAAATGCGTCGGCGATTCGACGCCGTGGGGAGAGCCTGGGGCTCGTGGACTAGCCGGCTTCGAGGATCTTCTTGAGGTTCTCCAGGTCCTTGCGCATGGCGGTGCGCATCATTGGCGCCATGAGGATGCCCGCAAGCGCGGAGAACCCGGAGGGTTCACCTGTGTTGCGGAGGGTCATGCGGGTGGCGCCATTCTCATCGGACCAGGTGTAAGTGGTGCGCATCGGGAAAGGACCTTGGCTTGTGCGCATGGTGAGTTTCTCGCCGGGGACAAGCTCGGTGAATTCGTAGACATAGTCCAGATTTCGGCCCAGGAACCTTGCGGTGAAGGCAACCCGGGATCCGACCGCGAGGGGCTTCGGCGTCTGCCACTGTGCAGATCGTATGTTCACATACCAGACCGGCGCGTTGTCCGGGTTGGAAGCATAACTTGCCACGATCTCGCGGGGCCGCTGGATCAGTATTTCGGTCTGGACGTCCACCATGTCCCTAACTATTGCAGAACGCGCCTAGCGGGCGGTAACCCCCATTGAAGGAAGTCATGGCAGATGCTCAGATTCTTCGGGGCGCTGCTGGGCCTCTTCACTCTGGGGTTCAATCTCCACGTAGTAGATCGCGCCTGCACCCGGGGCGTGAAGGCGGTGGGTCGCATGACGTATCGGCCGGTAGTCGTGTCCGAAGGGGTCCCGCACTGCTATTCGTTCAAGGTGGTCCATCCGCGCGAGGAGGCCATCGACCTCCCTGAGCGTCGCGCAGTGGGTCTCTTCTCCCGCTACATCCAATACCCAGGGCGAACCGGTGGCGCCGCTGGCAAGTTCCAGGCTCAAGGTTTCAAATATTCCAGCCAGAAGGGCATCGAGCGTTGTGGGGTAGAGGCGGAGCAAACGATGCGCTTGCGGTTCGCGGCGGCGGTCGCTGATCCAGGTTTGGCGGAGCCACGTGAATTCGACCCGACCGAACGAGGACCCAAGAGTCAGCTTCCGGCCTTCCTCCAAGGTCAAGTGGAAGTTGTTCCCCGCCCGGTCGAGGATGCTGGCCGCTTCCTCAACGTACTCAAGGTCTTCCAGCATGGCGGTCTTGGACGGGTAGTACGTGAAATCGCCGAGCTCATCGACAACGACGTAGTCTTCCGGAGCCGCGCCGGCAAGCTCGGAAGCGTGTGCCGCTCCTTGGTTGAGGGGACTGCGTTTCATGGTGGATTCAGCTCCTACCGAGGTTGGCCCAAAGCCCGAATAGGCCGTGCGTCCTTTCTTCATCAGACCACCAAACCGAGCGGCCGTCGTCGGTCCTTAATGGTTTCCTTACGCGGACCGGAACAGATTTAGCGCCAAGGCTCCCGTTTGTAACAGTCGACCTCAGTGTGCCCAGAATTACGCAACAGCAGCATGTTGTTATTACAGTAAGGATTGCCTTGCCTATCTCGTTGCCGTTCCTCCCGACTCGTCGGGCTGCTGTGCACGAAGGGTACGGCAACCCCCAGCCATTCCGGTCCCAGCCGGAACCCTTGAAAGGCCCCCCATGAAATTCGGCATCAAACCCGCTACGGCCCTTGCCGCCGCCACGGCCACGCTGCTGGCACTTTCTGCGTGTAGCGGCGCACCAAGCGGTACTGCGAGCGGTGGTTCCACGGCCGGCGCGTCCGGTGACGGCATCGTCGTATACAACGCGCAGCATGAAAACCTCACCGGCGCATGGGTGGACGCCTTCACCAAGGAGACGGGAATCAAGGTTACGCTCCGTAATGGTGACGACCTTGAAATGAGCAACCAGCTCAGTGAGGAAGGCAAGAACTCTCCGGCGGACGTCTTCCTCACGGAAAACTCCCCGGCGATGGTCCGCATCGCGAGTGCCGGGTTGCTCGCCCCCGTCGATCAGGCAACCCTTAGCCAAGTCCCTACGCAGTACCGGCCCTCCACCGGCGACTGGACGGGCATCGCGGCCCGCTCCACCGTGTTGGCCTACAACAAGACCAAGCTCAGTGCAGACAAGCTTCCGAAGTCCTTGATGGACCTTGCGGACCCGTCATGGAAGGGACGCATCGGTGCGTCCACGGGTGGAGCCGATTTCCAGGCTATTGTCAGCGCGATGCTTGCGCTCAAGGGAGAAGACGCCACCCAGAAATGGCTGGAGGCGGCTAAAACCAACTTCAAGTCCTACAAGGACGACACCCCGGTGCTCGCGGCTGTGAACGCAGGCGAGGTCGACGCAGGAGTTTTGTACCATTACTACTCCTTCGTGGACCAGGCCCAGACCGGAGAAAACAGCAAGAACGTTGATCTCCACTACTTCAAGAACCAGGACCCGGGTGCGTTCGTCAGCGTCTCCGGCGGCGCTGTTCTGGCATCCAGCAAGAAGCAGGCCCAAGCCCAGCAGTTCCTGAAGTTCATCACGGGCAAAGCGGGTCAGCAGGTCCTCCAGAACGGTGACTCCTTTGAATACACCGTTGGCTCCGACGTACCGGCGAACTCCAAGCTTGTGCCCCTCAAGGACCTTCAGGCACCTTCGGTGGACCCCGCCAAGCTCAACAGCGAAAAGGTTACCGAGTTGATGACCAAGGTCGGGCTTCTCTAGGCCCCAGGGCCGCCTTGCTGCTGCGGACCGCCCCCTGTCCCGTCGAAGACGGGGGCTGCGGTCCGTCAGTGCCCAGCCGACCTTGAAGCCCCCGTTGCTATAAGGAATCTGGCCATTCATCCACGACCCCTGCCCGGAAAACAGGAATCTCACCAGGTCCGTCGTGTCCTCGGCCGTGCCGAGTCGACCCGCTGGAGTCGGGTCAATGCCCGAACGCCGCGTAGCGTCGTCCATCCACCCGGTGTCGATCGGGCCCGGGTTCACCACGTTCGCCCGCACGCCCCGGCCTGCCAGCTCGACGGCGGACGCTGTGACGATCCGGTCGAGGGCCCCCTTGCTCGCGCCATACGGCAGGTTGTGAACAGTGTGGTCGCTCGTCAAGGCGACAATCCGGCCGCTTCGAACCGGCGCCGGAACAACCCCACCTGGTGTTCTCCTTCATGGCCGCCGACGCTAATCGCCAACCACTCTGCCGTCCCAGTTTCAAGATCCCGCCCTGCAGAGGAACAAGAAATCCTCAAGATTCGGGCCCCAGGGAACACCGAGACCCCCGAAGATCCTTGCGCCCCCGAACCCCGCCACGTAGCTTTGAGGAAGCGGACGTATGCGTCCGGGGGCATCGGGTTTGAAGCCGGTGGCCAGTCAGATTCAGAGAAGGAACATGGCCGTGGCAACAGGTATTGTCAAGTGGTTCAACGCCGAAAAGGGTTTCGGCTTCATTGCCCCCGACGACGGTTCGGCGGACGTTTTTGCCCACTACTCAGCGATCGCCTCAAGCGGGTACCGATCACTGGACGAGAATCAGCGGGTCCAGTTCGACGTCGTCCAAGGCCCGAAAGGCCCCCAGGCGGAGAACATCCAGCCTCTTTAAGAGGGCACCACTGACGAATCAGGCTAGTTCGGCAAGCAGCCGGCCCCACTTGGGTGCCAGTAAGGGCGCTCCGGCAAGCTTGAGGCAGTGCCATAGCGTCACCGCCACGGAATCAAGCACCGGCACTCCGGTGGTTTCCTCCACTTCCGCGGTGATGTTGGCGCCGTAAAGGTTCGTGCACAAATAAATGAGCGCGTCCGGGTTCGAGGCGGCAAGTTCCAAGGACCCGGGCAGCATCTCCGCGTCCGTGACCCGGGCGAAGGATTCGTTGTTGCTGAGGTCCAGGTGGCGGTGGTCAACCGTCCTGATTCCTTCGCGCCCATATGACTCAATGACGGCATGGTTCACGTCCCCTGTATAGGGCGTGAACATGCTGATCCTTTCTGTGCCGAACGCCTTGAAGGCCTCCAGGTAGGCCAACGTAGAGGTCGTGGCCGGGATCCCGGTGGCCTCCGTGATTTCCTGGACCAGCGCTTCGTCATGGGCGGAACCGAGCCAGGAGCCTGAGGTTCCGTTCCATGCGATGACGTCTACATCCGCCGTCGCGAGCAATGCGGCGGCCTCCCTCATGACGGCCGAATCGAATTGTTTGTCCGAGGAATCATCCAGTGCAATGCGTGTGACCGGAATGCGCGTGAAGTGGATGGTGACGTCCTCGCGGTCACCCAGGATCCGGTAGCTCTGCGGCTCAAGGCACGTGTTGGATGACGGCACGATCATGCCGATGCGGGTGGGGCGGTGTTCGGAAGGCATGGTTCTCCTAAGCAGAAACGGTGGCGGGAACGGACGGCGATATTCGAACGGACAGGGCGTCGTGGTGGGCGGCGAAGCCGTTGCGGGCGACGAAACGGCCCACCGGTCCGGGATCGTGGAAACCGCCGTCGTCGACCACGACGCGTCCGGCGGAGACGACGACGGCGGGCCAGCCGTTCAGCGTCTTCCCTTCGAAAGGCGAGAAGTCAGTACCCATGTGGAGCGCGCCGCCGTCGACCTCGCGTTCTTCGGCGGGATCGAAGATGACCAGATCGGCGTCGAACCCTGCCGCGATGCTGCCCTTGCCGGGCACGGCGTTGATCCGCGCGGGACCGGCCGAGAAGACCTCGACGAAGTCCTCCACTGTGCTGTTGGGCGCCATTGCGGTGAATGTGACAGGCATTCGGGTTTCGACGCCGGGCAGCCCGTGCGGCATGAAGCGGACGTCGTCGGTGCGCTCCCGCTTTTGTGAGAGGTCGTAGCAGGAGTGGTCCGAGGAGACGGTGTGGATCGCTCCGTCCGCGAGCCGTTCCTTCAGCGCGGCGACGGTTTCAGCGCTGCGCATCGGCGGGCAGCAGGCATACCATTCGGGGAATTTTGAGCCGTAGACGGTGTCATCCAGCGTCAGGTAGTGCGGGCAGGTCTCGGAGTAGGCTTCCTGGCCGCGCCCGCGGGCCTCGGTGACCAGATCCACCGCTCCGGGGGTCGACTGGTGCACGAAGTAGACCGGCGCACCGGTGTACTCGGCCATGGCGAGGGTCTCTTTGACAGAGATTTCCTCGGCGAGCTCGGGCCGTGTGGAATGCAGGTGCTCGATGCCGATCCGGCCGTCCGCAGCGTGCTGTTCGGTGCAGTCGGCGATGATGGGATCGTGTTCGGCATGGATGTACGTGAGTCCGTCCAGGCGCACCATTTCGCGCATGACTTTCAGGATGGTGTCGCCGTCGGCCATGGTGGAGCCGCGGTTGGTGGTGTACATCTTCACCGAACGGATGCCCTCGGCGGCGAGTTGCTCCAGCTGCCAGGGCACGGTCTCGTCCCAACTGACCACGGAGCCGTGCAGCGCGACGTCGCAGCGGGATTCGGCGGCCAAGCGCTTCTTGTTCAGGACGGCGTCCAGCGGGGATTCCTGGGCGTCACGCGGAATACCAAAGTCGATGATGGTTGTGGTGCCGCCCCACAGGGCTGCGGTGGAGGTGGTGCGGTAGTCATCCAGGGTGCGGAAGCGGCCGGTCACTTGGGCCACGTGGCAATGGCCGTCCACACCGCCCGGGATGACCAACTTGCCCGAAGCGTCGATGATACGCGCGGCCGCGGGGACCGGTTCTGCGGCGTCGATGAGCTGGATGATGCGGCCGCCGTCGACCACGACGTGCGCGGCTTGCCGGCCGAAGCTGTTGACCACGGTGCCGTGGGCGATGACGAGATCGGGAATGGTCACGGTGGTTCCTACCTTCCTGCTGGAACGGCGGTGCCGGCGGCGGACTGGATGGCGGTCAGGGCGGCGTCGAGGTTTTCGGACAGTCCCCGGCGGTGCTTGACGGGCGGCGGCGCAAAAGCGCCTTGGCGGTGGAAGCCGGATTGCAGGGCCACAACCGCTTCGGTCATGCGGATCCCGGCGGAGATTCCGTCCACCACGGGCACGGGGATTTGTCCTTCAAGCTCACGCGCGAGTCCGGCAAGCGGGGCACCTGCCAGGATGACGACGTCGGCGCCGTCCTCGGCGACCGCTAGCCGGCTCAGTGCCAGGAGGGTTTCCTTGAAGTCCTGTTGCACAGTGCCGATGCCGTTGAGGCTCTGGTTGATGGAACGGATCGAGGCAAGACGGCTGCCAAGTCCGAAATGCTCCACGCAGTCCCGGTACCAAGCGGTGATGCGGTCCGAAATGGCGATGATGGAGAAGCGTTGGCCCTGCAGGGCCGCGGCGCAGAGGGCGGCCTCCGTGATCCCGATGACCGGCACGTCGGTCAGTTCCTTGAGCGCAGGCATTCCGGGGTCGCCGAATGCGGCCACGACGACGCCGTCTATGCGGTCCGCAGCCGGATCGCCGCCGCAGTGCTCGGCGATGATTTCGGCGACGGCTCCGGCTGCGATGAGGGATTCGAAGCGGGTCTCGATGTATTCGACGCCATGTCCGGCGGTCCTGACGATCAGCTCGGTGTCGGTCCCCGCCGAGCGGCGGGCTTCGGCGTCGATCAGCGCGGTGACATCCGCGCTGATGTTGGGATTGATGACTAGCAATTTCATGGTCGTTTGCCTTGCAACTTGAGTTCGGTGGCGGGCTCGTTCTGGGGGAACTGCTCGCGGTACTTTCCAATGTGCGACGCCGATTGGGTTGCGGCGCGCTCGGCATCGCCGCTGGCGATGGCGGCGTAGAGATCGCGGTGCTCCTGGATCAGCTCCGGCAGGTCGTGCACGTGGCGGAAGAGCCAGTGCATGCGGCCTTGGAGCGGTTCCAGCGCGGTGCGGAGAAAATCGTTGTTGGCGATGGCCGTGATGGCATCGTGGAATTCGCTATTGGCGCGGTGCGCCTCGAGAATTGAGCCTTTCGCAAGGAAGCGATCGGCCTCATCGAGGAGCCCGGCCAGGTGCTTGAGGTCCTTGTCCGTGGCGCGGGCCGCGGCCAGGCGGCAGGCGAGGACTTCGAGCGACTGGCGGACGTCGAAGAGGTCCTCGACGTCTTTGGGGCTCAACCCCGCCACTTCGGAACCGCGTGAGGCCCGGTCCTGGATGAGGCCTTCCTGCCGCAGCATGCGGAGGGCTTCGCGGATGGGGAGTCGCGAGACGTTGAATTCGGCGGCGAGGTCCCGCTCCACCAGCCGGGTGCCGGGCGCGTAGTGACCCTCGAAGATTCGCGAACGGATGGCGTCCCGCACGGATTCCCGGAGGGGACGGTCCGTGGTGGGGGTTTCTTCTGCAATCAGCATTCTTGCTCCATTCGTGTTCTCTTGGGTCAATGCGCCCGGCAACCCGGAGGCGTCCAGTCGTGCGGCGGTTCAGGACCGCACGGCCGGCCCGGTCAGGCGAGTTAGACCGGAAGCCGCTTGTTGTAGTTCAGGGTCAGGACGGAGACGCCCATGATCACGGCGGATCCTACAAAGTACAGCAGCGCCCAGGTGTAGGAGCCCGTGGCCCCGACAATCAGGCCTACCACAATCGGGGTGACGAACCCTGCGATGTTGCCGCTGAAGTTCATTGCACCGCCGAGGACGCCAGCGTTGGTGCGGCCGCCGAGGATTGACGGGATGGACCAGAAGAGGCCCACCCAGCGGAGGAAGAACAAGACCACTGAGAGGAGCACGACGGCGGTGATCGGGTCTGCGACGACCGTCACGCCAACCAGGCCGCCGACCACCACGACGCTGGAGATGCCCAGCAGGGTACGCATGACCAGGTTGGCCGAGGCGCCAGCTGCGCGCCACTTGTCGGCGATAGCGCCGCCGAGGATCTCGCCGACGAAGCCTGCGCCGAAGATCACGAACGTGGACCAGCCGATGGTGTTCAAGTTGAAGTGCTTGGCCTGGGCGAGGTAGAGCGGGCCCCACGTCAGCAGGCCGTAGAACACGCCGTTGAATCCCAGCCAGCCAAAGCACATGGCCCAGAAAGAGCGGAACTTCAGGTAGGGGAGGAGTGCGCGCTTGCCCTTGACGCCGTCTTTCGTGGCCTCGGCGTCTTCTTCGGCGTGGGAGGACTCGATGTATTCGGCCTCGGCGTCGTTGACGGCCTTGTGGTTGCGGGGATTGTCCCGGACGTACCACCAGACAGCCAGGCCCATGAGGACGGTGGCGGCACCGGCGATGATGAACGAGTAGCGCCAGCTGCCTGTTGAGGCGATGAGCCAGGTGATGAGGATACCGCCCAGGCCGGCTCCGAGCGGGGCGCCTGCGTCAAGGATCGTGGCGCCGCGGCCGCGCTCCTTCTTGTGCATCCAGATGGCGTTGAGCTTGCCGCCGGCCGGCATGACGCCTGCTTCGGCGACGCCGATACCCAAGCGGGCGATGAACATGCTGAGGAAGCCGCCGGCCAGGCCGGATGCTGCCGTTGCGGCACCCCAGCCGATGCACGACGCCGTGACGACCTTACGGGGGCCGAACTTGTCGATGAGCAAGCCGACCGGGATCTGCATGAGGGCATAGGTCCAGAAGAATGCCGAAAGCAGGAGCCCGACGAGCTCCGGTGCGAGGTTGAATTCCTTTTGGATGATGGGCAGTGCCACGGAGATGGAGCCGCGGTCGATGTAGTTGACGGCGACCAGGATCAGCAGCAGGACGAAGAGCCTCCAACGGACACTCGTGCGTCGCTGCACGCCGTCCTTGCCGGCTTTTTCTTCTGCTTTTCCTTCGGCGGCATGCGCTTCTGTTTCGGTGTTTTGGAGAGACACAGTTTCTCCTTCAGGGGGAGTTTGGGGAGCGGGGAAAGTCTTGAATTGTTGAGCTGGGTGCGGGTTGCCGCGGCAGCTGGACTCGCGCCGGCGGCAGCAGTAGCGGCCCGGTCCTCTTTCTGGGAGGAGGGACGCTGCCGGTTCGTTGGGTCCGTTTTGGGATCCCGCTTTGGGATCCCAAAATCAAAATTAGATGTGACCCGGCGCACTGTCAAGAGTTTTGGTATACAACGTGAAGAAACAGAATGTGACCGGGGGCGAAGTCTGGCGGAATATGGGTTCACTCACCCGAGTGGTGCGGGAAATGGGATACCGACACGATTCCTAGGCTTGTCCGGGTGGGGCATGGGATACCGGCGTGTTCGCGTGTTCCTGCCTGCCGACGCGCTCCCGACCCCACGACACGCTGTCTACCTCACGACACGCAACTGGTTATGCGACGAGGAGAAAGTCTGGCGACGCCCGAATACCGGTGTCGATAGGGATTTTCCGGGTCACGAGGCGTTTAGGGTGTCACGAGGCATTTGGGGCGTCGCGAGGCGGGCAGGGTCGGGGAGGGCTTAGCTCGGGTTGAGGTCGGTGAGGAGGGTGGCTTGTTATTGAAACGCGGGTGCGCAGATGGGATACCGGAGGCGTGGAGGGGTTCACTCGCACCCGTTGCGCCTTCCTCGAGGTAGGCGTCGGACCTACGATGATCCCGACGGTCGGAGGATCCCCGTCCGGTTCAGGGCACTTGCTCGATTCGCCTTTCGGGGTCTGCCGGCCGGCGGAGGTCGACAAGGGGGACGATGCCATATCGGCTGGGGTGGTGTTTCACGTGGACAAGGCGCGTGTTAAGGGCCGGTCCCGCACGCAACGCGCAACTCGCGCTCATCCACGAACCCGGAAAACTTTGAAGGGTGGCGGCCCAAACAAAAAGGGGGGCCGGGCCCACAAGCCCCTGGGTACGCCGCCCCAACAGGGATAATCACTGCCAACCGCATCCGAATTTGTGTGTCACGTTGCTGTCACAAACTATTTGGCCCTGTCAAAAGGTTTGTGTGAGGATTTTCAGGCGCCGCATACAAGCGCAAATGCACGACTCACTTCTGGATAATTGGGCATCCTCTCGTGAAAATAGCGCGTATACCTTCGGCGGAAACGGCCAAGGCTGGCTCCGCGTGTTTGCACCATGCCGACTCGGAACGGGTCAGCAATTGACTTTTCAAGCAAATAGGCCAGAGTCATCCCGACACAGGGCCGGCATTCTGGCGTCCGTAGCGAGCCTCTCGCTCCTTCAAATCGGTAACGCCGTCGCGGTCGGGTTGATTAGCTCGATGGGCGCCGCGAGTGCGACGGTTTTGCGAATCGGGATTGCCGCGATCCTGACTCTTCCAGTGATTTTCATGATGAAATCATCGAGTCGAGCGCCGGTCCGATTCATCCTCAAGTACGGGTTGGTGCTGGGGCTGATGCAGGTCACCTTCTACCGGGCGATATCCACCATTGATCTATCCCTGGCCGTCTCCATAGAGTTCACACTGCCTCTCGTTATCGGATGCATCCGGTCCCGCAACACCACGGCCCGGGTTGCTGCGGGGCTGGCGGTTGCCGGGCTCTTCATGATTCCGACCTATGGCGCGACGACTGCACTCGAAGGTCTGTTCTTTGCTGCGGCAACGGGACTGCTACTGACCGCATACATCCATGTCGGGACTTCCATTCCGCAGGCCAACCACCCGATGCTCACTCTTAGTAAGGGGCTATGGGTTGCCCTACCCATTGCGCTGGCTGCCTTCATGGTGAACGCTCCGCCCGCTGTTCTATTCACTCCTGAATTGGCGCTCCATGCGCTCATTGTTTCCATATTGACCTTGCTGGCTCCGTTTGCGCTGGAGCTATTTGCAATGAAACGCCTTCGAGCTTTGGTATTCGCGCTCGTCGCTGCCCTTGACCCTGCGTTGGCTTCCACCGTAGGTGCCGTGGTTCTACATCAAAGCCTGGACTTTCGGCAGATGGCAGGTATCGCGATTCTCACGGTCTGCGCCGGCGTTGCCGTTTTTGCTGAATCATCAACTTCACAAAAGAAGGTCAGTGTGCAATGAAGACAGCACCCGCCATGGATATTGATCGACTTCTGGACGGCTTGGATTTGTCGGTTGAGGTTACCGGCGACACGCAAGCCCTGATCTCATGCGGATATTTCGATGCACCAACCGGGATCGATGATTTTTCGCGGAGTTCGATGATGGCAGGGCTCAGCCTTGGCACAGTCTTGGACGGCGCCAACACCGCGAACCTCACGGAATCGAAAAGGCCCGCCGCAGCATCTCTAGAGTGCTGAATTGCCGCCCGGGTGAGCTCTTCTTCACCTCCGGGGCGACGGAGTCCAACAACTGGGCAACCGCAACTGCAGCTGGGTCCAGCAGCAACCACATCATTACCTCTGTCATCGAGCACAAATCCGTCCTGGATGCCTGCCTCGCCTTTCAAAAGCGGGGCGGTGAAGTCACCTTTCTGCCCGTGGACGCACAAGGGATCGTCTCACCCAATGACATTGCCGACGCGATCAGGCCCAACACCAGCCTCGTGTCGATAATGCTGGCTAATAACGAGATCGGCACCATACAACCGGTCACGGACATCGCCGCCATCACTCGTGAGGCAGGGGTTCGGTTTCACTGCGACGCCACGCAAGCCATCGGCTATCTCGCTCCGGACTTCAAATCCCTGGGCCCAAACCTGATCAGCTTCTCAGGGCACAAAATTTACGGGCCCAAAGGCATCGGAGCCCTCTACATCGACAAGGAAACCCAGACGCTGCATGGGGGGTTCGAAAACATGTTGTTCGGCGGCGGCCAAGAGGGAGGGCGCCGGCCTGGGACGCAAAACATCACCGGCATCGTCGGATTCGCGGAAGCAATAAAAATTTCCAACGAGATCTCCGCCAGCGAAAAGCAAAGAGTTCTCGACCTGAGAAGCAGATTCTGGAACCAGTTGTCCAAGCGCATCCAAACGGTCACCGCCAACTCGCCGCTCGATGACGCTCTTCCGAATTGCCTGAATTTCAGGATTCCGGACATCGATTCGGTGGACCTGCTATCAGCCCTACCGAAAATAGCCATGTCGACTGGGTCCGCCTGCAACAGCAGCGACCAGAATCCCTCACATGTTCTCATGGCCATTGGCCTTGACGGCGCCATGGCCAGGTCCAGTATTCGCGTAGGATTCGGGCGCTTCACTACCACGGAGGAAATCGACGAGGCAGCAGGCATGATTGCGAAGGCTGTTCAGCGGCTCCAAAGTTCGTAGGCGCGAGCGTACTCAAGGCCGACACCGTCAAGATCTAGGAAGACGAGGCCGCGGACCGGGAACCTACCTCAGAGATCTGACAGTGGATATTAGCAGGCCGCACGCTAGGTCTGCCGGGTATTGCATGGGATACCGACGCAATTCCTAGGTCTGCCGGGTATTGCATGGGATACCGGGCAACCCGGCGCTGGGGCGTTGCTATGGCGACACGCAAATGGCCTGCCGACGCGCTTCCTACCTCGCGATGCGCAGCTGGCTACGCGACGCGGAAAATACCCTGCGACGCTGGAATACCGGTATCGCAGGGTATTTTCCGCGTCGCAGGGCAGCCGGGATCGGGGAGGGCTTAGCTCGGGTTGAGGTCGGCGAGAGCCGTCAGCACCCGCTCGGGATGTTCCGCGATGCGATTCAGGATGTACAACCACCATTCGCCACCGAAGATGACGTATTCACGGGTCCTGTACCCGGCCCTGTGGAGCCGGTCGAGAAGGTCGGTCCCGAGTCCGAGGAGCATCTCGAATTCGATCGCGTCTGTCTTCAGTGCCTCGCCGTGCCTGGAGATGAGCGTGTTGACGAGCTCGTCGTCGTGGGTTGCGAGGGACAGGGAGTGGCCCGAGCGGATGAGCTGGCTCGCGAGGTCGAGGTAGGCAGCCGTCAGTTCGGCGCTGTTGCGAGGGTAGGCGACGGACTCGGGCTCGAGGAACGCGCCTTTGACCAAGCGAACGGTACCCGGGTGGCGAAGGACCCGCTCGAGGTCTCCGGGGGTGCGGTGCAGGCGGGCTTGGAGCGTGATGCCGACGCGGGGGATCTCTGCTGCGAGCTCGTCGTACAGGTCGAGGACCAAATCGGTCCGGTCGGAGCCTTCGGCCGAGATCATCAGTCCCGTTCCGTACGGTTCAGTTATCGCGGCGAGCTGGCGTACATGGTTGAGGACCAGATCGCGGTCCACGAGTGCGCCGAGGTGGGAGAGGTCGAAAGAGATGGTGCCCGGCAGGCCGGACTTCCCGAGGGCAACGCCCAGCTCAAGGAAGACCCCGGCTTCCGAGCGTGCGAGCTCGGCGTTGCGCACGCTCTCGCCGGCATACTCGATGCTGGCGGCATGCCCGCGCGCCACCGCCGCTGCGGCTACCTCGATGGCATCGGCGGTGGTGTCCCCGGCTGAGTATCGCCTTGCCACGCGCGAAGCCATTGTTGCCAAGGCTGGCGTGGACATGACGCGTTGCTTCAGGTCTTCATCCAAAGCCCACGCCCGGAGGGTATCGGCAGCACGCTCGAGATCAATCTTGGTAGTCACCCGCCAAACTGTACCGGCGGAGTTTGTGGACGCCGGCGTCGGGTTCATGATGTGAAATCCGGATCGGCCCTCCGCCCTCGCTACTCCTCCGGGAAACACCACACGGAGATGCGTGCGCCGTCCGGATCCGGGGTGACGCGGAGCCGGAGTTCGCGGCCCATCAGGGCTTCATGCGCGTCCTCGCTTGCCAGCTGGTCCGCGAGTTTGCTGATGGCAACGGCCATCGCCCGGCCCCAGTGCTGAGGCTCCCGGCTCGTGGCCACCGCCTCGGCGCTGGGCTGGCCGGGAACGGACACCCCTGCGGAATCCATCTCCCTCATGTCCATGGCGCTCATCCTGCCACCACCTTCCAGTTGTCGGCCGGTCTAGTCCCGGTCCTTGGCGTCGGCGCTCCGGGTGTGCGCCAGGATTTCCGCCAGCTCGGCAAGCCGATGTGCGCGTGCCGATTCCGCCGGCGTGAACGGTTCGTCCGGTCGGGAGAACAGGAGCGGCCCGTGCCATGCGGTCGGAATCTTGAGGAGGGTTGTGGAGGGCCCGACGGCGGCGCCTGCCTCGGCGGCCGGCCCTTCGGGTTCAGGGGTGACGATTTTCGCCGACAGCAGTTCTGCTACCGCCAGCGGTAATTCGTCCGGGTTGTCGGCGATCCGGGCAGCCAGGCTCAGGGCCTTTGTCTGGCCGTCCGCCATGGCGAGTGCAGTGGTAGGCCACACGTGCGAATCCCGGCCACCGCCGTCGTCGAGCGCTGTCAGTAGCTCATGCTCGCCGAGGTGGCCCGGGGCAGACACCACGAATTCGTCCATGACGGCTCCATCCATGGGGTGGACATGGATGCTGAGGATGTTGATGTTCGTCCGGGCGAGCGAGTGGGTCATGCGTTGGAGGGAGCCTGGCTGGTCGCGGAGCACAGTCCTCGCCCGCCAAAGCGCCGGGGCCGAATGGAGCTTCCTGCGGTGGCGGAGGGCAGGTGCGTGGATCCAGCGCCGCAGGATCCTGGCCGCGGAGGGCTCGGCAACCCAAATCACCAGGACCGTTGCGGTCACGGTCAGGAGGAGCACCTTGGCCAGGTAAGGCAGTTGCGTTTCAACCACAATGGCGTGGACAAGAAGTTCAATGGGAAGCATCACCGCGATTTGGGCCACGGTGACCCTTGCCTTCGGAGCCTCGGGCATCTGCCCGCACACTTCGCAGGAGAGCTCAGCGGTAACGGAAGACCTCTTCTTCGGCTTCATGGCACTATCGTGCCCGAACCCTGTTTCAGGCGGATTGCGCCTGCGTCACGATCTGGGGCGGTATTCATGGGGCCAGTTCGGCGCCGACCGGACGCGCCGAACTGGCCGTGATTCACGAAACCTAGCGGGCGTTCTCGTTGCTCTTGTTGGCAGCGGCGAGCTCGGTCAGGAGGTCGCGGATTTCAACAAGCAGGGCGGTATCAGCCGGCAGTGGCTCGTCCTCGGGCTCTTCGATGGAGGCGCGGCGCTTGGTCAGTTCGTTGATCTTGTTCATGGGCGCAACGAAGATGAAGTACACCACGGCGGCCGTGATCAGGAAAGTTACGAACGCGGTGATGACGGCGCCGAAGTTGACGAAGGTCTTCGCGTTGTCGGGCCAAATCGCGAAGCCGAGCCCCTGGGCGTTGACTCCGCCGGCGGCGGCGATGACCGGGTTGATGATGTTGGTGGTGAACGCTGCGACCAGGGCTGTGAACGCGGTGCCGATGACGACGGCGATGGACAACTCGATGATGTTGCCGCGAAGAACGAAGTCCTTGAAACCTTTGAGCATGGATTGACCTCCGGTGAATGGGTACAGGTGATGTGGCCGGAATCGCCCCGGCCCGGCTGGTAACAACCGACATGAGACTATCAATCGAAGACGTGCCGCCGTCTTACTTCGCTTCACGACCTACCATTCAACGGAAGGCGGTCCGGCTGCCTGGAGCCTCCCGGCGTAAGCTCGTAGCGGATGCCAGTGCCGCCGTCGTGGGCCCACGCCGCCAGGGTTCCCTGGCCGAGCTTGCGAGGCGAGGGTGGCGGTGGGGATTAGTTGAGCAGTTCGGCGCTCAAGAGAAGCAAAGAGGCAGGCAAGCCATTGAACGCCCTGGCAGAGATGTTCAGGATCGGTCCTGGCAACAAGGACCATCACCCGGCTGTGCGCTGCGCGGTGGGCGTCTTCCTGCCGTTGATCACCCTCGTGTTGTTCGGACGGCTGGACCTTGTGGTCTTCGCCAGCTTTGCGGCGTTCACGAATATCTACGGCCGTAACGAGCCCCACAGCCACCGTTTTCGAAGCCAGCTCCGTGCCGGTTCGTTGCTCCTCGGCATCATCCTGCTTGCCACCCTGACCGCCCGGGTTGGCCAGGGCTCGGACGCGTACCTGTGGATCCTCACGCTAGGCACCACATTGGTTGCCGCATTTTGCTCCGTGGTGACCGCGCTGTGGAGGCTTCGCCCGGCAGGTTCGCTCTTCCATATTTTCGCTTTCGCCGCGATCGCCTCCGTTCCCCAGCAGCCCCCGCTCTGGGAAGGGATGTTGGCGGCGGTTTTGACTGCCGTGTTGGCGTTGCTGATCGGAATGTCGGCGCGGGTAGTCCCGAGCCACCGGACACCATGGAAGCGACCGGCTGCGGACCGGTTGCTGCCCCAGGAAATCCGGGCAGCTTGGCTGGAAGGCCTGGGCTACTTCCTGGCTGCCGGGCTAGCCGGAACGCTTGCTACTTTGGTTGGGCAGTGGCTCGGATTCGGACACGGCTATTGGGCCATGGTGGCGGCAGTAGTTCCCCTGGTTGGGCGCAGTACCCGGCATCGGGTGCAACGGGGAATCCAGAGGATCGTGGGGACATTGCTCGGTTTGCTGGTGTTGGCCGGAATCCTCTGGCTCGGTCCGGCGCCATGGCAGATGGTGTTGGTGATTGCCGCATGCCAGTTCGGAGCAGAGCTCTTCATTACGCGCCAATATCTCGTGGCGCAGATATTCGTCACACCGCTCGCGCTCATTTCCACTTTGCTGGTTGCCAACGTTCCGCCCGCGCTCCTGCTGCGGGACCGCATTGTGGAGACCGTGATCGGGGCCGCCGTCGGCGTCGCGGTGGTATTGGCGCCTGCGGCATGGTCCCGGGTCAGGGAACTCACTTCCGGCTAGGCGTTTCCCAATTGGCGACCGTGTGGGACCTTATGTAAAGGGACTTATTGTTTCCACATGCCCCAATCAGCATATTCACCGGGAGAACGCGCCATGCTTCCTGCAGATAACACTCTGACCACCATCGACCGAATCCAGAACCTGATCCTGGAGAGTGCCGACTTCGAGGAATTCCTCAACGAGCTGGCGCGGTTTTCTGCCCACCAGATGGCGGGCGACGGCGATGACGCGCTCTGTGGGATCACGCTGCTGCGCGAGCGGAAGGCACTCACGATTGGTTGGAGCAGTGATGCGGCCCGCGAAGTGGACGAGATCCAGTATTCCTTGGCCCAGGGGCCATGTTTGACGGCTGCCGAAGAGGAAAGGGAAGTCCACGTCCCGGATCTTCTTGAAGAGAACCGCTGGGGTCCCGACTATGCGAGTGCCGTTGCGTCGCACGGACTGAGGTCGGTGTTGTCGTTGCCCTTCAATCTGGAGGGAGAGGCCAAAGCAGCGCTCAACCTGTACTCCGAGGCCCCGTACAAGTTCGACGAACGGGCTGCTGATCGGGCCCGCGGATATACCCGTGAGGTGTCGCAGGCCTTGCGTCTCGCTATCAGGTTCGCCCTCCATGCAGACAGCGCAAAGAATCTCCGGGCGGCCATGGAGTCCCGCACAGTGATCGATATCGCCGTTGGAATTGTCATGGCACAAAGCCGCTGCAGCCAGGAGGACGCTGTCCGGATCCTCACGGAGGCCTCGAGCAATCGCAACGTGAAATTGCGCGATATCGCCACGTCCTTGGTGGACTCCGTTGACGCAGCGGGCACCCTGACCCACTTCGAAGAGCCCGCCCAGGAGCCGGGCCGCAGCCGGGCCGGGTGAGGCGGGCCCGCTCGTCGGTCGACTCGCGGGGTGTACAACGAGGGTTCCGGAGGATAGGCTTCTTGAGGTTGAGCCGTCGGCCATAGACGCCTCTTTTGGAGTACCTATGGACCGTAGATTGCACGCCCTTGTAAAGTTTGATGTTTCCACCGACGCTGTCGAGATCGACGTGCGGGGGAGCCTGAATCAGGACTCCCGCTCCGCGCTGGTTCACATTGTTCGCCGGATTCGCCGAATGGGCATCACCTCCCACATCAGAGTCGGCTTTTCGCACGCCGCGATTGTCGAATCGCAGGCACTAGCGGGACTCCGCAACGACCTCAATGCGATCGACGGCGGAGCCACCGAAGTTGGCCTGCCCACCGGATCCGGCGTTTCCCTGGAATTCACGGACAAGCCTGCCAGTCCCGGTTTCGGGGCCGCGGCGGGAACGAAATCGATTGAAATCACCGGCGAATTCGCAGCCTCAATCGACGCGGCGGGACTCCAACCGCTGGACAAATGCTCCGATGAAGAACTTCTTGCTGCCAGCGATTTCGCGTTTGGCCTGCTGGACCAGCCCGGTACATCCGCCTCGCCGGTAGTGCTGGCGCACTACGACGCGATCGGCTTGGAGATTTCGCGCCGGGAAACCAAGCATGCCCCTGCGGATCCCGCTGAACCGCAGTAAACTTGAGCCCACCATTGAATGGAATCCGTGGGAAATGGGGAAAGCGCAGTGGCCAACTCGGCATCCGGTGATTCCGTCGTGGACCGCATCGTCCGGATCATCGAAGCATTCCCCGAAGGATCCACGTCACTGCGGCTTTCCGAACTCGCGGAGACTGCCGGCTTGCCGCTCACGAGTGCCCATCGCCTGGTCCGGCAGCTCGCCGACCACGGTCTCCTGGATCTGGCTGCCGGCGGAGATGTCCGCCTGGGCCTGCGGTTATGGGAACTCGTCAACCGGAATTCACCCACCTTGGCCCTCCGGCAAGCGGCCCTGCCGTTCATGGAGGATATCCAGCAGGTCCTGAACCAGAACGTGAACCTTGCCGTGCTCGATGGTTGGGAAGCGTTGTTCGTGGAGCGGCTGTCCCGCCGGGGATCCGTGGCCAACCGTGCCCGCGTTGCCGGCCGGATGCCCGTTCACATTTCTTCGGCCGGGCTGGCGTTAATGGCCAGCCAGCCGCGGGAAAAGCAGGCCGATTACCTCAAACAGTTCAGCGACCCAGCTGGAAAGGTGACGGCCGACGTCGTCCGTCACCTTTTGGCTGAAACCGCCCAGCAGGGGTACGCGCAGCTCGCGGGCGTCGTGGATCCGGACACTTGGGGAATCGCGGTGCCGGTCGCGGACGGCAAGCGGCGCACGGTGGCGGCGCTCGGCGTCGTGGTTCCCCTCGCCGAAATGCGCCTGCAGGCGTTGGTGCCGGCGCTGCAGACGGCGGCGCGCGGAATCGGGCGCCAGCTCGGGGAGCAGCGGAACACTTAAGGGTTTTCCGTTGAACGGAATTCGTCTAACGCCGACGATGCGGCGGGGGTCACACTGATCAGCAGAACCACCGCGGCCCTTAGGCGCGGTTCCGCAATGAAGCGAGGAACACCATGGCACGCAAGATCATCACCACCCAAGTGGCCATCATGGGCGCCGGCCCGGCCGGCCTCATGCTTTCCCACCTGCTGGCAAAATCGGGGATCGAATCCACCGTCATCGAGGTCCGCAGCCATCAGGAGATCGCCGAAACGGTCCGTGCGGGCATCCTGGAACACGGCTCCGTGAACCTGCTCGTGGACAGCGGGGTTTCGGACCGCGTGCTGCGCGACGGCGACAGGCATGACGGGATCGAACTGCGCTTCAACGGCGAAAGCCACCGGATCGATTTCAAAGAGCTCGTGGGGGAATCGGTCTGGCTGTACCCGCAGACGGACGTCTTCCTCGACCTTGCAGCACGGCGCAAGGACGACGGCGGCGACGTCCGGTACAGCGTCACGGACACCACCGTCCATGACCTCGAAGGCAAGCCGAAAGTCTGGTACACCGACGCCGAGGGCCAGGAATTCGAGATCCAGGCGGACTTCCTGGTGGGCGCCGACGGTTCCCGCAGCCACTGCCGCTTCCAGATCCCCGAGGCCAACCGGAAATGGTACTTCCACGAATACCCCTTCGCCTGGTTCGGCATCCTCGCCCAGGCCCCGCGCAGCTCGGACGAACTGATCTACGCCAACTCCGCGAACGGCTTCGCCCTGATCAGCCAGCGCACCGAGAACGTGCAGCGCATGTACTTCCAGTGCGACCCCAAAGAAAACGTGACCGACTGGGACGACGAGCGCATCTGGTCCGAATTCCGCAAACGCGTCAACGGGAACGGCTTTGAGCTCAAGGAGGGCCCGGTCCTGGAGAAGATGGTCCTGCCGTTCCGCAGCTTCGTCCACACTCCGATGCGCCACGGGAACCTGTTCCTGGCCGGCGACGCCGCACACACCGTCCCCCCGACCGGTGCCAAGGGCCTCAATTTGGCCCTGCACGACGTCAAAGTGCTCTTCGAAGGCCTGGAGTCCTTCTACTCGAACGGTTCCAACGGCCTGCTCGAGTCCTACAGCGACCGCGCCCTGGAACGCGTCTGGAAAGCCCAGCACTTCTCCTACTGGATGACGTCCATGCTGCACACCGCTCCTGGATCGGACGACTTCGGACGCGCGCGCCAGCTCGGCGAGCTCCACTCCGTGGTCTCGTCCCGGCACGCCCGTGCCTACCTTGCGGAGTCGTACACGGGGTGGCCGACGGGGAAGTAGCCGGCGACGCGCGGCTGGCTACTCGCGCGTCGTCACGTACCGGATGCCCCAGCTGGGCTCCCAGGCCTCCCCGGGTTCCAGCCAGCGCAGGCCTTCGCCACTGTTGAAGGCATCGGCGGGCGCAGTCATCGGTTCAACCGCGACGGCGGTCACCATACCGCCGTCGGTGGCGAAGTCCGTGGTAGTGAAGGCCTGGACGTAGCCGAAGGAGGCATCCATGAACATTTGGACTTGGCTGCCGTCGGGCGCTTCGAGGTAGTGCACCGAGCTTCCGTCGTCCTCGCGGTGGACATCGCTCCAGGCGTCATCGAGGTCAACTGAACCAACCAGCTGGCCTGTGCGGAAGTCGTTCGTGGTTCCGGCGACGTCCGTGGTGATTCCGCTGGGGTTCAGGCGTTCGTCCACCTCGATGTGGGTAGCGGCGTTGATATAGAGCGTGAGTTCGTCCGTCGGCACGCTGCCCAGCCGGAGGAAAGGATGGGCGCCGAGCGCGACGGGCGCGGACCGGTGGCCCGTGTTTTCCAGGCGGTGGGTGACAAGCAGCCCGTCCTCCACGAGTTGATAACGGACCGACGTCGACAGCTCGAAGGGGTACCCAGCTTGCGGCGAGATGCCGGCGTCGAGCGTAATGCTGTCAGCGGTCCGGGCACTGACCCCGTATGGAGTGTGCGTCAGCAATCCATGCAAAGCATTGCCGTTGTCCGGTTCGGTGATATCGAGTTGTTGGGTGACGCCGTCGTCGCTCCATGTGCCGCCAGCCACCCGGTTGGGCCACGGGACCAGGACCCAGCCCGAGCACCATGGCGGTTGGGCATCGGCGGGATAGTCCTGGACCAGGGCCACGCCGTCGACGGCGAGCTCCCGCAGGCTGGCGGCGATTTCCGTGACGACGGCGCGCTGGATGCGGCCGCCGATGCTGGCCGTGAGTTCGAAATGTTCGCCCATGGGCGAATTGTCAGTAGACATAGTCGACCTTGCTAAGAGGAAGCGTAGCTAAGGCGCCGGCCGGATCCGCGAGGAACTGTGCGAAGGCCAGTTCCGCGGCTCCGATCATCATGAGATCCGAGCCGAGGGCGGCCCGGTAGATCTTTACCTGGCCAGCCGGTCCGTCCATCGCCTGGGATCGCAGCGAGCTGTCCAATGTCCCGGGAGACAGGGCGTGCAAGACGCCGAGGAAGCCATCCAGGACGATCGCTTCAGGGTTGAAAATGTTCACCGCATTCCGCAAGGCGATGCCAAGATACTCAAGCTGGCGTGCCACTTCGGCGCCCACCGCTTCGCTGCTGTTCCGGCGAAGCGCTTGCTCGAGTTCACCCGCATCCCCACCGCCGATCCCGGCCAGTTCAAAAAGCGAGGACTGCGAGACTTCGGTCTCGAGGCAGCCTGCGGCCCCGCAATGGCAAGGTTTGCCGGTCGAGCGGACAAAGGTATGTCCAAGTTCCCCGGCGTAGCCGGATGTCCCGCGAAGCAATTCCCCGTCAGCGATGATTCCGCCGCCGATGCCGCTGGCGCCACCGTTGAGGAAGATCAGGTTCCTTTGGCCCGCGCCGGCGCCGAAAAGGAGTTCACCCTCGGCGCCGAGCGATGCGTCGTTGGCCGCGTGGCAGGGGTATCCGGTAGCTTCGCCGAGCATTCGGGCTATGGGTTCATCGCGCCAGCCCAGATGCGGGGCGTGCCGGACCACGCCGTCGCCGCGGTTGACGAGCCCGGGCACTGCGATGCCCACGCCCATGACCTGGTACGACGTGTCGAGCTCCGACCGCATTCCCTCGATGACGGCCGCCGCGATGTTCACGGCTTCTTTGGCCGTCGGGATCCGCTCGGTGTCGAAACGGATCTTCTTCTGGACCTTCCCCCCGAGGCCCACAAGACCGATGGTGACAGCATCGATCTCCGGGTTGACCGCAAGGGCAGCTATGGACGGCCGGGGATGGACGATCGGGCTGGGCCTGCCCACCTGCGCTTCGCCGGAGGGCGCCGTCTCATACACCACTTCCAAGTTCACGAGTTGCCCTATCAACGCCCCTACCGTGGACCGGTTCAGGCCCGTCCGCTTGGTCAGCTGGGCACGGCTGAGTACACCGTTGTGGTGGACAAGGGAGGTCAGCAGCGCCAGGTTGTTTCGCCGTGACGGATCGGGCTCGCTGGCGGTGACGGGATTTCGGGTGGGGGAGGGCATCATCGCGACAATATCAGCTCCCAAACACCGTTCGGTCCAGGAAGTCGTTGCGGAACTTTCCGGACGGATCGAGGCGTTCAGCCAGGGCGATGAAGTCGTTGAAGCGAGGGTACAAGGGCGCGACGGCGGCAGCACCGGCGTCGAACAGCTTGCCCCAGTGCGGCCTCGCCGCGAACGGAGCCAGTTCCGCCTCAAGCAGCGGCAGGATGGCTTCGACGGCCGGCTGGTCCTGGCGCCACGTGAAGTGCAAGCCGATGCCGTCGCGGCCGTAGTTGGCGCTCAGCCAGAGCTGGTCGGCGGCCACCGTGCGGATTTCGCCAACCAGCAGCAGGGGAGTCACGACGTGGGAGAGCCGGCGCATGGTGCGGAGGGCGTCCACGGCGTGTTCACGGGGGATGAGGTACTCGCTCTGCAACTCGTCGCCTTGGCTCGGTGTGAATTCCATCCTGAAATGGGCCAGCCGGTCGGACCACGGCCCGGCCATGCCGAGCTGCTGCGTGCAGTTGCTGCCTGACACGCCGGGAAGGGGGTGCCGGGCTTCTGTTGCCGGGGTGCCGCCGAAGAAATCCGACGTTTCCACGGCCGCATCGCCGCCGCGCCTCTTGAGCCACGCCTGGCCCACGGTGTCTTCGCTCCAATCGGTGAACAGGCTGACGCTATACGCGGAGGAGGTTATCTGGTCGAAGTTTTCCAGGACGAGGTCCCAGTTGAGGTTTTCGAACACGCTCTGGGCGACGTCGAAGGTTGGCTGGATGTCCAGGGTCAATTTGGTGACGATGCCGAGTGCGCCGAGTCCCACCACCATTCCGTCGAAATCCTTGTCGCCGCGGCCTACGCTGAGAATGCTGCCGTCCGCCGTGACCAGCTCAAGGCCCGCGACGGCGCTGGCAAGGTTGCCGTTGGCATCACCGGAGCCGTGCGTGGCGGTGGAGACAGCTCCTGCCACCGAAATGTGGGGGAGCGAGGCGAGGTTGTGAAGGGCGAAGCCTTGGCGCTGGAGTTCTGCCGCCAGGGTCCCGTACCGCGTGCCACCGCTCACGGTGACGGTCATGTTCGCCGCATCCACGCTGATGCCCGGATCCAGCTGGTCCAGCACCACGAGGGTACCGGCCGTGTCCGCGATGGAGTTGAAGGAATGCCTGGAGCCAAGCGCACGGACCTTCTGGGCGCCTGCCACGAGACCTTGCAGTTCCTCCGCGCTGGCGGGATGGGCGAGTTGCGGTGCCTGGTAGCTGTAGTTTCCTGCCCAGTTGCGTTCCGCCACCAGCTGATCAGTCACGGTTGAATCCTTCGTTCGAGGGCTCGACGGCCTTATTTGATGTCCACAACAACATAACGGCTGAATGGCCCATGCGCCAGGTCTTTTCCTGACTTTTCCTTGAGGGGATGAAAAAAACTTTGTTGGCTTCACGTGGTTGACATCACAGGAATTCATAATATGTTGGATAGTGAAACAAACCCCTTTCGACTACCCGGAGCACTCAATGACGATTCAGCCCACCCGTGAAGACAAGTTCTCGTTCGGTCTTTGGACCGTCGGTTGGGAGGCGCAGGACCAGTTCGGTTCGGCCACCCGCCCTCCCCTGGACACCGTGGAAGCCGTCAACCGACTCAGCGACCTTGGCGCCTACGGCATCACTTTCCACGACAACGACCTGTTCCCCTTCGGCTGCTCGGCTGCCGATCGCCAACGCGAAATCGACCGCTTGCAGGGTGCGCTCAAAGCCACGGGGATGATCGTTCCCATGGTCACCACCAACCTGTTCAGCCACCCCGTCTTCAAGGACGGCGGTTTCACGAGCAACGATCGCGGCGTCCGCCGCTTTGCCCTGCGCAAGGTGCTGGACAACATCGATCTCGCCGCAGAACTCGGCGCCGAAACGTTCGTCATGTGGGGCGGCCGTGAAGGCAGCGAATACGACGCCGCCAAGGACATCCGTGGCGCGCTCGAGCGTTACCGCGAGGCCGTGAACCTGTTGGGCGACTACGTCACGGACAAGGGGTACAACATCCGCTTCGCGATTGAACCGAAGCCGAACGAACCCCGCGGCGACATCCTGCTCCCCACCCTGGGCCACGCCCTAGCCTTCATCGAAACCCTGGAACGCCCGGAGCTCGTGGGCATCAACCCCGAGACCGGCCACGAGCAGATGGCGGGCCTGAACTTCACGCACGGCATCGCCCAGGCCCTGTACCAGGGCAAGCTCTTCCACATCGACCTCAACGGCCAGCGCAGCATCAAGTTCGACCAGGACCTGGTGTTCGGCCACGGTGACCTGCAGAACGCTTTCTCCTTGGTGGACTTGCTCGAAAACGGCGGTCCCGACGGCGGCCCCGCCTACAACGGTCCGCGCCACTTCGACTACAAGCCCAGCCGCACCGAGGACATCGACGGCGTGTGGGACTCTGCGGCCGCGAACATGCAGACCTACCTGCTGCTCAAGGAGCGCGCCAAGGCATTCCGCGCCGACCCCGAGGTCCAGGAGGCCCTCCAGGCGTCCCGCGTGGCAGAAATCAACGAACCTACCCTGAACCCGGGCGAAGGTTACGAGCAGTTGCGTGCGGACAAGTCCGCTTACGAGGACTTCGACGCCGATGCCTACTTCGGCGGCAAGGGCTTTGGGTTCGTGAAGCTTCAGCAGCTCTTCATCGAGCACCTCCTCGGAGCGCGCTGACCTCATGACACTGGTTGCCGGGGTTGATTCCTCTACCCAAAGCTGCAAAGTGGTGGTCTTGGACGCGGAAAGCGGTGCGCTCGTGCGTGCGGGCCGCGCGAGCCACCCGGAGGGAACGGAAGTCCATCCGGACGAGTGGTGGCGGGCGCTGTCCGAAGCGTTCGGCGACGCCGGCGGCCTGGCCGATGTCAGCGCACTGTCCGTAGGGGGCCAGCAGCACGGGATGGTGCTGCTGGACCTCGAGGGCAATGTGGTGCGGCCGGCGCTGCTGTGGAATGACACTCGCTCGGCCGGCTCGGCGGAAGATCTCACCGCCGAAGTGGGGGCGGAGGACTTCGCCCGGCGGACCGGCCTGGTTCCGGTGGCTTCGTTCACGATCACGAAAATCCGCTGGATTAGGGACCACGAACCCGAAAGCATGGCTCGGGTGGCCGCCGTCGCGCTCCCCCACGACTGGCTCACGTGGCGTCTCCGCGGTTACGGTCCGGCGGGCTCCAGCCCGCTGGGGCCGGACCTGGACGAACTCACCACTGACCGTTCGGACGCCAGCGGCACCGGCTATTGGAGCCCGCTGACCGGACGCTACGATCTGGATTTGTTCAAACTGGCGTTCGGCCAGGACGCCCGGGAAGCCTCGGGCGGGACGACGACGGCGGCGCCCGGCGTCGTCGTTCTTCCCCGGGTGCTAGGTCCGGGCGAAACCGCGGGCCGCGTGCACCCGGCGTGTTTCGGGGGCCGTGGCGCAAGCGAAGCGTTGGGCGGCGGGATCCTGCTCGGCGTCGGGGCGGGGGACAATGCCGCCGCCGCGCTTGGGCTCGGAGCCAAACCCGGCGACGTCGTCGTGTCCGTGGGCACCAGCGGCACCGTGTTCGCCGTCGACTCTTCACCCGGACATGATGCGAGCGGGACCGTGGCGGGCTTCGCCGATGCGAGCGGCGAGTATTTGCCCATCGCAGTGACCTTGAACGCCGCCCGCGTGCTCAGCTCGGTAGCCGCAGTGCTCGGCGTCGACTTCGACGGGCTGTCCAGGCTCGCCCTTGAAGCTGAGCCTGGCTCGGGAGGCGTGGTGCTGGTGCCGTATTTCGAAGGGGAACGGACTCCCAATCTGCCTCACGCGAAGGCCAGCTTCCACGGCCTCAGCATCGCCTCCACCACCCGGCCGAATATCGCCCGGGCCGCCATCGAAGGCATGCTGTGTGGACTCGCCGGAGGCCTGGACGCGCTGCGTGACCAGGGTGTCCGTGCGGAACGGTTGCAGTTGATCGGGGGCGCGGTAAAGAATCCTGCCGTGCAACGGATAGCGGCTCAGGTATTCGACCTGCCTGTCGTGATTCCGAGCCCGGGCGAATACGTTGCCCGCGGTTCAGCCGTGCAGGCGGCGTGGGCGCTCGCAGGCTACCGCCCGGATTGGCCCGTGGCCCTCGACGCCACACCCGAGCCGGATTTCCGGGATTCGATCGGGCAGAACTACAGGAAGGTCAGTGCCCGCGTTGACGCCGCCAACTGAATCGCTGCTCGTCAGGACACCGCTTCTTGATTCCCTGAACCAGGATCCGGTGCCCGCATCGGGCAGTCCCGTCCGGTGGGGAGTCATTTCCGCCGGACGGATCGCCTCCACGGTCGTCAGCGATCTCGCGCTCCTTCCCGACGCCGTTTTGCAGTCCGTCAGTTCCCGGACCCAGGAAAACGCGGACGCGTTTGCTTCCGAGCACGGCTTCCAGAGCGCCTACGGCGACGACGGCGGGCTTCCGGGGTACCAGCGGCTCCTCCAGGATCCCGCGGTGGACGTCGTGTATGTGGCAACCCCTCACACGAGTCATTTCTCGGCGGCGAAGGCGGCCCTCGAAGCGGGGAAGCACGTGTTGTGCGAGAAGCCGCTGACCATCAACGCCCGTGAAGCAGAGGTCCTGGTTCGGCTGGCCCGGGAGAAAAGCCTGTTCCTGATGGAAGCAGTGTGGACCCGGTTCCTGCCCAGCGTGCAACGGGCGGCGGAAATCATCGCATCCGGCGAACTCGGTGAGATCCGGTGGCTGCAAGCTGACCTCGGGTTTCCGGCGCCGTGCAATCCAGAATCCCGGCTGTGGAGGCGCGACGACGGGGGAGGCGCCCTGATGGACGTTGGTGTCTATCCCCTGACATGGGCGCTGATCAGCCTAGGACGCCCGGAATCGTTGACGGCCACGGCGCATCTGACTGACGGCGGAGTGGATTCCGAGACCGCACTGACACTGTCCTATCCTTCCGGGGCGCAGGTCCAGGCCATGACCTCCTTGACCTCGGCCACCCCCCAAACGGCCACCGTATGCGGCACGAAGGGGATGCTCCGATCCAACGCACCGCTATTCAATCCGACGGAGTTGACCATCACCTCCAGCTCCGGCGAGCAACGGCAGGAGAAATTCACCCCGGTCGGCCATGGCTACACCTACCAGTTGCGCGAAGTGATTCGTTGCCTGCAGCTGGGCCTGCTCGAGTGCCCCACGATGCCGTTGGCGGATACCCTGACCACCATGTCCCTGCTGGATGAAGCACGCAGGCTAGCGGGAATCAGCTACCCGGGGGACCAGGGGCAGGGCAGCACCTCGGCAAGTGACCAGCGCAGCACGGCACGGTCCAAATAGCCAGCAACCTCCGATCCCTGAATGATGATGTAAGTCACGCAGTCAAAACAGGATCCTGGAGGAAACATGCCCGCCACGCCGTCGCCGGGAAGAGTGGGCGATGTCCGCAGGCAGAACCTTGCGCTCGTCCTCGCCGGGATACAGGGGAACAGCGGGGCCACGCGTGCCCAGCTTGCCGCGGAAAGCGGTCTCACGAAAGCATCCGTTTCGAGCATCGTCACCGACTTGCTTGAATCCGGCCTGGTGCGGGAAACAAGTATCACCCGAGACGGCGAACGCGGACGGCCCGGAACCGGTCTCGTCCTCAATCCGGCCCGCGGCGCTTTGGCCGCGGAAATCAATGTGGACTACCTCGCGGTGGGAGTCCTGGACTTCGCAGGGGAACTGGCCTTCCACGAAACGGTCGAAAGGCATAACCGCGGAAGCCTGCCCTCCGACATCCTGCCGCTCCTCGTCGCCATGGCGCAGCGGGCGGCAACACAGGCGGCCGGCGACGGCGTCGAACTTCTTGGTGGGGAATTGACCGTGCCCGGCTTGGTGGATACGGAACGCAACGTGGTGCTGGCCGCGCCGAACCTGGGCTGGGCCGACGTCGGACTCTCCGAAGAGCTGCCCAGGCTCCTGCCCGCAGCCCCCTTCGGAGTGACCCTCTCCAACGAGGCCAATGGCGCCGCGCTCGCGGAACTCTGGTTTGGCCACGGCGACCGCTTCCCTGACTTCCTCTACATTTCCGGCGAAGTGGGCGTCGGTGGAGGGCTGGTCATAGATTCCCGGCTTTTCGCCGGCCCGCACGGCCATGCCGGTGAGATCGGGCATGTGGTGGTGCATCCCGACGGCCCGTTGTGCGCCTGCGGCGGTCACGGTTGCCTTGAGACGTTCGCGGGCCAAGACGCCATATATTCTGCAGCCGGAATACATCAGGATGTGGCTACAAAGCACATGGAATACCTGCTGAGCCGCCTTGCCGACGGAGATTGGAGCGCGGTTTCAGCGGTGGAACAGGCCGGGCACTACCTAGGAATCGCGATAGCCTCGACGGCGCGGGTGGCGAACATTTCCGCCGTCGTGCTCGGCGGTCATTTCGCCGTACTCGAGGAGTGGATCGCTCCTGCGCTGCGCCGGAGCTTGGACCACCACGCACCGGGACTGATCCCGGAAGGAAACCTGGCGTTCTCCGGACTGGGGCAGACGGGGGCCCTCAGGGGCGCCGCAGCAACCGCAGTCCGGAGAATATTGAGCCAGGCCTACGAACTGATTCCCTGAACTTCCGCGAGCGGGGCCGCCAAGGCGGTCAGTTCCACGAGGGCCGGCCGCGCAACCGTGCTTTCGATCGAGACCGCTGAGCCACTGTGGGCAGATGCCAGCACAGATTCCATGACCTCAAGCGCATGGAACGCCAATTGGCCGCCAGCACGTGGTTCGACCCCGGCCGGGGTTGCGGCGAGGTCGGCGATGCCGAAGCCCCTGCCCGAATCGATGTAGCCCGCCGAGATCGGAAGGGTCTGCCAGGAGTCGGCGCCAAGCGTAAAGAGCTGGACGTCGCCGTCGAAGTGGTTCGGATCAGGAACAACAAGAGATCCCGCCGAACCGTGGATCTCGATGTTGGCCGACTTGGTCTTCACCGCGTCGAAGCTCATCACCAGCGTGGACAGGGCGCCGGAGGCGTGGACCAGGACCCCGGTCACGTGCGAATCGATGGTCACCGGAATCACCTCGCCCTCCCGCGGTCCTGAACCAATGGTGCGCGTGTCCCGTGTGTGGCTTGCGGCACCAATGACCGAGACCACCGGGCCCAATAGCGTGACCAGGGCGCTCACGTAGTAGGGACCCATGTCCAGCAGCGGTCCGCCGCCGGGCTGGTAGTAGAAGTCCGGGTTGGGATGCCAGCGCTCGTGTCCCGGTGTCACCATGGTTGCCGTGGCCGAGATCGGCGCACCGATCAGGCCGTCGTCGATCGCTTTGCGGGCAGTCTGGATCCCGGTGCCGAGCACCGTATCCGGCGCGCAGCCGACCACGACGCCGGCCTCCCGCGCCGCGTCGAGCACTTGCCGTGCCTCGGCGGTTGTCGCAGCGAGCGGCTTCTCACCATAGACACTCTTGCCGGCGGCGATGGCCCTCAATGCGATCGGCGCATGCGCGGCCGGAATGGTGAGGTTGAGTACGAGCTCGACGTCGTCCGCCGCCAGGAGCTCGTCGACGGTCACCGCGCGGACGCCGTCGTAAGAATCCGCGACCGCTTGTGCGCGCGCGGGATCGAGGTCCGCGACGGCTACCAGGTCAATGTCGTCCAGCCGGCGGAAGTTCTTGAGGTACTGGGCGATGATGGCGCCACAGCCGATGATGCCTACTCTTAGCGGCTTGCCCACAGCATGCCCCTTTCGATGATGGTGCGGACGTTGCTGTCCTGGAGGATTTCCACGCGGTGTCCCGGGGTGCAGACGAAGATCCGTCCTTCGGCCCACTGCCGGGTCCAGATCGCAGGGGAGGTGACCTCCCGGTTCCATTGGTCCCAGTCGCGGACCTTCTGGGTGGTGGTGGCGAGGACGTCGATGTAGTCGTCAGACAGGACCCAGTACTGCTCGGTGACCAGCTCGAAGTCGCCGATTCCCTGGGTGATGGGGTGGCTCGCGGCAGCCGGGAGCATGTTGACGCTGTACGGCACGTAGTTGTCCGACTGTTCGCCGATGCGTTCGTCGGGATGTTTGCCGGGGTGGCAGGCGAACTGGCCGCCGATCATGTGCAGGTAGTCCGAGTTGTTCCGGTAGGAATCGGCGATGCCGCCGTGCCAGCCGGCAAGTCCCGTGCCGTTTTCGACGGCGGTACGGAGCCCCTCGAATTCGTCCTTCTCGATGGTGGACATGGTCATGCATTGCACGATCAGGTCCACGCCGGCCATATATGCCGAATCGGCATATACCTTGGGGGATTCCTCCACGCGGACGTCGTAGCCGTTCTCCTTGAGGAAGGGGATAAAGAGTTCTGTGGCTTCGAATGGCTGGTGGCCATCCCAGCCGCCACGGACCACCAGGGCGGTCTTCTTGTCAGTCATGGTTTCCTTTGCTGAGAAATACGGCCGGAGAGCCGAAAATGAAATGGTTAGCGGCTTGAGAAGGCCGCGTCGAAAGCGGCGACCGGCGGGGCGATGGCGGCGAGTTCCCGGACCATGGCCAAGGATTGCGGTGCTCCCACGAGTCGGTCCATGCCCGCGTCTTCCCACTCGACGCTGGTTGGCCCCTCGTAGCCGATGGCATTGAGGGTGCGGAAGATCGGCTCCCATTTCACGTCGCCATGGCCTGCGGTGACGAAGTCCCAGCCCCGGCGCGGATCCGCCCATGGCAAGTGGGAGCCGAGCCGGCCGTTGCGTCCGTTGAGCTGGCGGATGGATTCCTTAACGTGCACGTGGAAGATCTTGTCCGCGAAATCCTGGAGGAACATGACGGGGTCCAGGTCCTGCCAGATGAAGTGGGATGGATCGAAGTTCAGCCCGAAGCTCTCGCGATGCCCCACGGCTTCCAGGGCACGTTTCGCGGTCCAGTAGTCGTAGGCGATCTCGGAGGGGTGGACTTCCAGGGCGAAGCGGACCCCGACTTCGTCGAACACGTCGAGGATCGGGTTCCAGCGGTCCGCGAAATCCTGGTAGCCACGCTCGATCATCGCCTCCGAGGCGGGCGGGAACATGGCCACTGCCTTCCAGATGGAGGAGCCCGTGAATCCCGTGACGGTCTTGACGCCGAGGCGTGCCGCGGCCCGTGCCGTGTCCTTCATGGCCTCGGCAGCGCGTTGGCGGACTCCTTCAGGATCGCCATTGCCCCAAACCTCGTCGGAGAGGATGTCCCGGTGGCGCTCATCGATGGGGTCGTCGCACACGGCTTGGCCGGTGAGATGGTTGGCGATCGCAAAGACCTTGAGGCCGTTCTTCTCCAGGATGTCGAGGCGTTCCTGGACATAGCTGTCGTCGATGGAGGCCCGGTGGGGGTCCAGGTGGTCGCCCCAGCAGGCGATTTCGAGCCCGTCGAAGCCCCATTCGCCCGCGAGCCGGGCGACCTCTTCGAAGGGCAGATCGGCCCATTGGCCGGTGAACAGTGTGATGGGTCTTGTCATCGGTGTTCCCTCCTAGACTTTCTGCCAGCGGCTGGACTCTGCGGCGCTGCCTTCCACGGCGGCCAGCACTTTTTGCACCTGCAGGGCATCAGCGAACGACGGCGAGGGCTGCTCGCCTGCGCCGATCGCGCTCACGAGGTCCACCACTTGGTGCGTGAAGCCGTGCTCGTATCCGAGGCCATGCCCGGTGGGCCACCAGTTGCCGACGTAGGGGTGTTCGGGCTCCGTCACGAAGATCCGGCGGAATCCGGCGTCGGGGGATTCCGCGGCGTCGTAGAAGGACAGGACGTTCATCTCTTCGAAGTCGAACGCGAGGGAGGCCTTGGTCCCGTTGACTTCCAGGCGCATGGCGTTCTTGCGTCCCAGCGCGAACCGCGTGGCCTCGAAGACCCCGACGGCGCCCGCGGAAGTAGTGCCGCCGTCGAGCCCGTCGCCAGAAAAGCGGGCGGTGAAAATGGCGGCGTCATCGACCGTGACCGCGCCGCGCGGCGCATCCGCGCCGACGTCGCCATGGCCGCCCAACCCGACGAGGTCACCGGCCAGCGGACGTTCGTGGACGAAGGTTTCCAGGAGTGCGGAAACGCCCGTGATCTGCTGCCCGGTGACCCACTGCGCAGCGTCGATGCTGTGCGCTCCGATGTCGCCCAAGGAGCCCGATCCGGACTTGGACTTGTCCAGCCGCCAGGTCATGGGCGCGTTTTCGTCGCTAAGCCAGTCCTGCAGGTACTGCGCCCGCACGTGCCGGATGTTTCCGAGCCGGCCCTCTTCGACCATCCGCTTGGCCAGCGCCAAAGCAGGGGTGCGGCGGTAGCTGAAGCCGCACATCGAGAACACTCCGCGTTCTGCCGCGGCCTGGGCGGCTTCGGTCATGCGCTCCGCCTCCGCCACAGAATTGGCGAGGGGTTTCTCGCAGAGCACGTGCTTGCCCGCTTCGAGGGCTGCGATCGCGATCTCGGCGTGCGTATTGCCCGGGGTGCAGATGTCGATCAGGTCGATGTCGTCCCGCTCGAGGAGCCGGCGCCAATCAGTCTCCACCGATCCCCAGCCGAGCTTGCCCGCGGCGGCGCGGACGCCGTCGTCGTTCCGGCCGCACAGTGCGGTGAGCTGGGGGTCAAGCGGGAGATCGAAGAACCGCGGCGCTGTCCGCCAAGCGTGGGAGTGGGCGGCGCCCATGAACGCGTAGCCGACCATGCCGACCCGCAAGGGCTTTGCGGTAGTCATTGTGTTTCCTTTCGTGCTTTCAAAGAGCGTTGGCTATTTGCTGAATCCTGCGGTCAACCCGCTGAGCAGCTGGCGGCGAGCCACCACATAGATGACCAGCAGCGGCAAGGTGGCGAGCACCACGGAAGCCAACACGGCGGGGATGTTCACGCTGAATTCGCCCTGGAAGGTCCACAAGGACAGCGGAAGCACGCGGGTGGACGGGCTCTGGGTCAGGATCAGCGGGAACAGGAAGCCGTTCCAGACGCCGAGCGCGTTGTAGATGCCCACGGTCACGACGGCGGGGCGCGTCATGGGCAGCGCGAGCCGCCACATCATGGCCCAGTCCGAGCAACCATCGAGCCGCATGGACTCGAACAACTCGTTGGGTACATCGCGCATGAAGTTGCTCAGGATGAGGACGGAAATGGGAATCGCGAAGGCAATGGAGGGCAAGATCAGCGCCAACAAGGTGTCATAGAGATGCGCTTTGGTGATCATCCAATAGATGGGAATGATCGTGGCGTGCAAGGGAATCGCCAGGCCCAAGAGGAACGTGTTGTTCGTCCACGTCAGGAACCGGCCCTTCCCCCGGACGATCGCGTAGGCGGCCATGAACGAGACCAAGAGTGCAGGTACGACACTGCCCACTGTGACGATCAGGCTGTTGAAGAAGTACATGGCGAAGTCGTTGTCCAGGACCAGCTTGTAGTTGTCCAGGGTCGGCTCGGTGGGCGGCATCATCGGGTTCGAGGTGAAGAACCCGGCCTGGTTCTTCAGGCTGGTCACCACCACGTAGTAGATGGGAACGATGATGATCGCCAGCCAAAGCCAGCCGCCCAGGCCGCCCAGGTAGTTGGGGCGGAGCCGGCCGGGGCCCTTGGAGCCTTTTGCTCGCTCGCCATGTTTGTGGCCTTGCTTGTTGCTTGGCGCGTTGGGCCTTGCCGGCGGTGCGGGAATCTGGGTTGTGGAAGCCATCAGGCACCTTCCAATTGGCTTGCGTTGCGGTTCTTGCCACCGAGTCTTTGCAGGAGCAGGGCCAGTGCAAGGCCGATCACCACGAGGATGACGCCGAGGGCGCTCGCCGCTCCCATGTCGTTGGCCTTGAAGCCGGTCAGGTACATGTGCAGCGGTAGCAGCCGCGTGGAATAGCCGGGGCCTCCGCCGGTGAGGACGAAGACGAGATCGAAGTAGGCCAGTGAGCCGACCACCATAAGGGTCGAGGACGTGATGATGGTGTATTTCAACTGGGGCAAGGTAATGGCGAAGAACTGCTGGACGCGCCCCGCGCCGTCGATTTGGGCCGCTTCATACAGCGACGCCGGGATCTGGCGCACGCCGCCTTGGTAGATGAGTGTGTGGAACGGGACAAACTGCCAGGCGATGACGAAGACGACGACGAACAGCACCAGATCCGAGTTGCCGAGCCAGTCCTGGGCGAGGAATGGAAGGCCCAAGCCCGGACCGAGTCCGAAGTTCGGGTCCAAGAGGGCCTTGTATGCGATCGCGACGGCCGCGGAGGACAGCAGCAGCGGCACGAAGTAGAGGACTGCGAGGGCCGCGCGGTATTTCTGGGACGCGGACGTGAAAACTCCGAGGAGCAAGCTGATGGGGGCTTGGACGATGAACGAGAAGAACATGATCTTGGCCGTGACCCACAGCGCATTGCCGGTGACGGGATCGGTCAGGACCGTGGTCCAGCTCGACAAGCCGTCCAGTTTGATTTCGCCCAGCCCGTCCCATTTGGTGAAGCTGAGGAAGAGCACGCCGAAGAGCGGGATGATGGCGAAGAGGAGGAAGAAGACAAGGGCTGGTGCGGCCAGCCACCCCGACGGGCCCTTTTCAAGGACCCGCCGGGAAGAACCGGTTGAGGTAGACACTGGTTACTTTCCGATCGTGGCGTTCATGGTTGAGACGAACTGATCGGGGCTGATCTTCTTCAGGAAGATCTGGTCCAGGTTCGCCAACATGGCGTCTCCCTGGGCGGGGCTGAGGGCCTGGTCCCAGGAGAGGGTGAAGCTCGGTGCGTTCTTGGCCATGCCGTACACGTAGCTCAGGAAATCCTTGTCCGGTGATGCGGCCAGCTTGCTTTCGATGCCCGTGGTCACGGGAACCGCTCCGGAGTCGATCAAGGACTGGGTGTCGGCGTCGGTGAACATTCCGCTCTTGACGTAGTCGAGCGCCGCCTTCTTCTGGCTGTCAGTGGCCTTGGAAGAGATCGACCAGAAGTTGGAAGGGTTGCCCACGACGTTGGCAGGATCGCCCTTGCCACCGGACACGGTGGGGAAGGTGACGTAGCCCAGCTTGCCGTTCTTGACGAAGTCCGCGGCGTCCTTCTTCATGCTCTGGTAGATCCAGCCACCCTGCAGGATCATGGCGGCCTTGCCGGTGTAAAGGAGGGCCTGGTCCGCGTTGCTGTCGGCGGCAATGGAGGAGAATCCGTTGGCGAATCCGCCGGCGTCCACCAGGTCCTGGATCTTGCTGAGGGCTGCCTTGACGGCGGGGTCGGACCAGGCGCCGGGCTTGTTGGCGGCGATGTTAGCGAAGACCTCGGGTCCGCCGATGCGCTCCACCAGGTATTCGAGCCACATCAGGTCAGGCCACTTGGACTGGCCGCCCAGGGAGAAGGGAGCGATGCCTGCAGCCTTGAACTTCGGCACCAGGGCCATGAGTTCATCCCAGGTCTTGGGGGCCTGGGCGCCGATCTTATCGAAGACTTCCTTGTTGTAGTACAGGACGACGGGCTGCACGTTGTTGTTGGGCAGGGCATACGTCTTGCCGTCGATCACGCCGTTCTTGAGCACGGACGGCAGGTAGCGGCTCTTGACATCCGGGTTTGACGATACGAAGTCCGACAGGTCGGCCACTTGGCCGGCGTCGACATAGGACTTCAGCACGCCACCGCCCCAACCGTAAATGAAGGTGGGTCCTTGGCCGGCGCCGACGGCGGTGCGCACTTTGGTCTTGTACGCGTCGTTCGCGAAGAAGTCGAGCTTGACGGCCTCGTCCGGGTGGGCTTTGTTCCATGCATCGATGGACTTCTGGAGTACGGGCTGGTTACCGCCCGTGAGGCCCCACATGGTGGCCGAATCGGCGTTTCCTGCCGAACTTGCCGGTCCACTTGATCCGCAGGCTGCGAGGGAGATCGATACGGCCGCGGCAGTGACGGCGATCGCTGCCGTGCGCAACGTGAGTTTTACCATTTGCAATTCCATTCGTCCTCCGGGCTCGACGCTGATTGCCCGGCTATTGGTTTCGGGAGTCCGGCCTTCGGGGAGCGAGGCTGCACTGCCGCTGAATATGCTTGATCCGAATCTTCGAAATATTTCGATAATCTTTTCGGTCCGTTAGGCAAATTTAGCTGTGGTCTGGGTCACCGTCAAGGCGATTCGGGCATAAAGTTCAACTCTTTTACGAAATGGCGATTGACTCTGCTTGCCTCGCCGCCCACACTTGTGTCAGCGAAATATTTCGAAAGAGTTGAGGATCCATGGCCAGCAGTGAAAGTTCCGCCAAGGTGACATTGGCCGCCATTGCCCGGGAAGCGGGCGTCTCGATGCCGACCGTCTCGAAGGTGGTCAATGGGCGCGAGGATGTTGCAGCTGACACGCGCGCCAAAGTTCTGACCGCCTTGGAGCGGACGGGATACAAGTCGCCGCTTCAGCGAAAGAACACCGCCGGCCGCCGGCCCGTGGTGGAGGTTGTGTTCGACACCTTGAATTCGGCGTATGGGGTGGAAGTGCTCAACGGCGTGTTGGAGCACGCGGCCGCCTCCGACGTCGAAGTCCTGCTCAACATCACCGGCCAGCAGTCGGCGTCGAAGCTGAGCCTCGAGCAGCGGGCGCAGCGGATCGTCGACGAAGGCCGCAGCGGCATGATCGTGGTGACCTCGGCGTTCAGTTCGGCCCAGCTGGATCCATTTCGACGGCGGCAGATACCCATCGTGGTCATCGACCCGCTCAACCCGCCGCCGGGTGACGTGGTCAGCGTCGGTGCCAGCAACTGGGCCGGGGGCAAGGCCGCCACGGCGCACCTGTTGGATCTAGGGCACCGCCGGATCGCCTACCTGGGTGGCCCGGAAGGCGCCGAGTGCAACCAGGCCCGTCTCCACGGCTACATGGCGGCGCTGATGGCGAATGGTGTGCCCGTCGAGGAGCGTTACATCCTGTCAGGGCCCTTCCGCTCCGAGAACGGGGTGGCGGGAATGAAAACCCTGCTTCAACTCGAAGAGCGCCCAACGGCCATCTTTGCCGCAAGCGACAGCATCGCCCTGGGTGTGCTCGCCGAGGCGCGGCGGCAAAAGATCCGCATCCCGGAGGACATCAGCGTGGTGGGATTCGACGGTACCTACCAAGCAGAGGAATCGGTGCCGCCGCTGACGTCCGTATCCCAGCCGCTGCAGGAGATGGGCCGTGCCGCCCTGCGCTTCGTGCTCCGCCAAATGCGCGGTGACGCATTGGACTCGCGGCGCGTGGAACTCGCCACGCACCTTGTGGTCCGCGAATCCACCGCCCCGCCGGCGTAGGCCTAGTCCGGACCCCCGCTCACTTTTGGGGGTGTTTTCGCCGACGCTAGCTCACATCTTCGAGCCCGACGACGGGGCGGTGGTCTTCCCTCAGCTTGGTGTTCCGCGCGTCAGGGTCTAATTTGGGCCGATTGATCTGTCAGAAGTCGTAGCGGAATGTGCTCGTTGCAATCCCGGTTCCACTCAGGCCATACGTCAAGGTGTGGACGCCCTGGTTCACGACGGTGACGTTGAGCCGGAAGGTCAGTTCGCCGGGTTGTGCCGAATTTGTGGTGCAACTGATGCCGGAAGGATCCAGTGGCTTCGCCGAGCAACTCCAGCCCGAGGGGGCAGTAACGGATCCGCCTGAAATTGTGCCGGGCGCGTTGATCGAGAAGTCGGCTGTGGCATTCCCGATTCCTCGGGACAGGGTGAAGACGGTCTCGAGCGTCGCCGTCGTGGGGTCCGCACCCGTGTCTGTCCGACTCGCTGTACCGCTGATCTTCCCGCGATTTGCCGTCGGCGTCGGCGTCGGCGTCGGCGTGGGAGCCGGGGTCCGCACGGGAACGGCAATGGGTAATGGTGTGCTGGCTGGCGCGGGCCCTCGTGCCGGCGCCGGTGTCGCAAAGAGGGGTTCGGTGATCACAGGCGTCGCCGCTTCGTCCGGCAGCGCAGGAAGCGGCGGGAGCGCTTCGGAGGCAACACGGGTGGGGGACTGGTCTCGGGACGGCGCCGGCGTCGGCCGGGCAGACCCGGTTGTTTGTATCTGCGCATCCTGATATCCCTGCGGCGCCGGCTGGCCACCCAGGACCTGGACAAAACCGACCCCTGCCACGACCAGCCCTACTGCGAGGCTAGCGAGGATAGACATCAATAGAGGCTGTGAGATCCGGGTCATCCCGGATGCCACCGGCGCTGAAGGAAACTGCCCTGCAATGCCCAGCCCCGAGGCGCCGCTTCCCCATGCTGCCAGCGGGACGCCTGTCATCAATGGCAGGAGCACGGCCCGCATGGTTGCCTGCACGTCCCTGAGCTCCAGCAGCACGGCCGTGCACTTGGCGCACTCGTCAAGGTGATCCCGGACCTTTGCCTCGGCGTGTTTGGACAAGCCCCCGCGAACATAGGATCCGAGCTGGGGTACGACTTTCGTGCAGGTGCCTTGCGGAGTCTCGCTGACGTGCATCTGCAAATACTGTTTGCGCAATCCTTCCCTCGCGCGCACGCCCAGTGCGGAGACAGCGTTGGGCGAGAGCCCGAGGATCGGAGCGACGACGGCGGGCTTCATCCGTTCCACGTCCAGGTACCACAGGGCCGATTGCCATCGTTCCGGCAGTGATCGGAAGGCACGGGCCACGGTATGGGATTCGAAAGCCTGGACGACCGGATCCCCGGGTGTCATTTTGTGGTCAAGAACAGCCTCGTCGGCGGTCGGCAGGGCGCGGCGGGCATTCCGGTTCCTATGATGGGAAAGCCTGGTCACCGTGGACAACAGGTACCCACGGAAGAATTGTTCAGGCCCCTTGCCCTCGACAAGGCTCTGCAGGACCGACCGGAATGCTTCGGCGACGACGTCGTCGGCATCGCTGAGGTTGTCAACGTTCCTGCGGGCAACGGTAGAAGCGATGGAAACATGGCGAGCGTACAGCCCGTCATACGCATCCAGGTTTCCACCGCGGACCATGGCGATTATTTCACTGTCGCTAACAGCGTCGGCCATTGAAGAGGTAGTACTAGGCGCCATTACTGGCTTCCCTGCGAGCATAAATATTTCCGACCATATAGACACAGTGGGCGGACCCGGAATTCATGACGCAGGTTTGGAATCTTTTCTCGCGAAAAGGGTGATCAGCCATTTGTTCCTCAGTGGTGCGGCCCGGTGGCGCCCGCGGACGGGCACTTGGTCGACGACGTCGTTCTCGGAAGGCTCCATCGGTTCGGGGATCGCGTCTATTGACGAAGCAAATCGCCGCGTGCCGGTTGCCGCGTCCTGAGCTGCGCAACGAGGCTCTGGTCCCGCCACCGGGTCAGAAGCAGCCACATGCCATCCGCGACGGGCACCGCAGCCGCTGTTTGGATCTTCATGCCTACTGTATGGCGCGTGCAGACGATTCATGTCGCAAGTGCGGAGAAGTATTTGCGTGCCGTGCGGGTGGCCTCAGTGGTGGACGCCGTCCCGCTTGAATCTCCCAGGAACCTCGACGTAGTAGATGGACCTCCCGGTGGGAAAGGAGAAGCGGTGCCCTGCGTGTCGGATTGGCTGATAGTCGTGGCCGAATGGGTCATGCACCGTGACTCGTTCGAGGTGATCCTCGCGTGTGAGGAGGCCGTTGACTTCTTGGAGCGTCGCAGGATGGGTTACTTCGCCATCCACCTCCAACACCCACGGCGCATCCGTGGTCCTGCCGGATTGTTCGAGGTAAAGCATTTCAAACAATCCGGCAAGGAGGGCTTCCAACGTTTCCGGGGAGAACCGTTGTAAGGGGTGGGTCTGCATATTCCGACGTTGGTTGGTTGTCCACGCTTGGCGGAGCCAGTTGAATTCGACAGTGCCCAACGAAGGGCCCAGGCGCAGGTGCCTGTCCTTATCCATGGTCAGGCGGTAGTCGTTTCCGGCTCGGTCAAGGATGCATGCTGCTTCGTCAACGTATTCCAAGTTGTCGAGCATGGCGGCCTCGGACGGATAGTACGAGAAATCACCGACGTCGTCGACCACAACATAGTCGATCGGGCTGCTGCCGGGAACCGTGGTGTCGGGTGCCGTTCCGTGGGTAAAGCCAAAGCGCTTCATGCTTACGTCAGCTCCTGCGGAGGACCAGTCCACAGCCCGGGTGGCCGTGAATTCTTCACTCGATCAGATCACCGAAAGGACCCGCCACCGGTGGTCTTTACGGTTTCCATATGCGGCAGGGCGGAGATTTAGCACTCTCTTAACGGTCAAGGCTCGAGCAAATGGGGCAGGCATGGCAGACTTCGGCCATGAGTATCGAGCACTGGTGGCCGAAGCTGAAGCCGTCCACCCAAGAATGGCTGATCGAGAACAATGGCGACGCAGTGTCCCCCGAGGTGCTTGCCGAGATCGCCCAAGTTGGAGGTGTTGTTACTTCCGATGCCTGGTGGGTTGGTGAGAACGGGCCTTCGGGGTTCTATTTCTCGGACGAGGCGGTCGACTGGATCGAAGCGGTAGCGAACGGCGAGGTGCCTGAGCGGCCCTGACGGCATCGCCGTCAGGCCACCTTGTAGCCGCGCTTAGCCCACGTGGACCCACGGGCGGCGGCTGACATCGGGTTCGGCTTCACGCAGCACTTCCCGGGTGACTGGAGCGATCTCTCCCTCGCCCAGGAACAGGAAGCGAAGGAGATTGATGACCGGGTTGCCTTCGGTCCAGCGGAAGTAGATGTGCGGCATGAGGCCGGTCACGTCGCGGATGTGCAGCAGCACCGAGGCGATGGTGTTGGGGACCACCGGGCCGTGGACTTCGAGGATCTGGTGTCCGTGCCGAACCACGCCGTGGACTTCGAGCGCGGTTTCGAAGTCGGAGGAATCGTCCACTATCACTTCCAGGAAGAGCGCCTGGTAATCCACCGGAATGTGGCTGACCTCGATCGCTGAGGTGAGTTTGTCCCGGTAGGCCTCCGCGGTGAGGCGGAGGGGTTCGTGGGCGATGAGCGCAATCGGGCCACTTAGGTTGGTGGACATGAATTCCAGCGCCTGGCGGTCCAGGTGGACGTGGGTCGCGTGCAATTCAAACGAGCGCCGGATCCGGGAAAGCAGGGAGATCACGATAATCCCCACGATAAAGATCGCGGCGATCCGGATGCCTTCGGGACGTTCGAAGATGTTGGCAATTGTCGTATAGATGAAGACAAGGGCGATGACGCCGAATCCGACGGTGCGCTTGCGCTGCCTCAAACGGCGGGCGGAGAGGGTCACCGCCACGGCGGCCGACGTCATCAGCACCAACACCCCGGTGGCGTACGCGCCACCCTGGGCGTCGACGTCGGCGTTGAACAGGAAGGTGATCAGGAACCCGATGAGGGTGAATACCAACACGAGGGGGCGCACTGCCCGGGCCCATCCCGGTGCCATTCCATATCGCGGCAGGTACCGCGGGACCAGGTTCAGCAGCCCCGCCATGGCGGAGGCGCCTGCGAACCACAGGATGGCGATGGTGCTTAGGTCGTAGACAGTGCCGAACCCCACGCCGAGATATTGGTGCGCAAGGAATGCCAGGGCCCGTCCATTGGCTTGGCCGCCGGTTTGGAATTCCTGGTCCGGAATCAACACAACGGTGGTGAAGCTGGTGGCGATCAGGAACGAACTCATGATGACCGCGGCCGTGGTCAGGAGACGGCGGGTTCCCTTGATCCGTCCGGCAGGGTTTTCCTCCGTGTCCGAGGCACGTCCGCGGATCTGGGGCATCACGGCGACTCCCGTCTCGAAACCGGACAGGCCCAAGGCGAGTTTGGGGAAAACGAGTAGCGCGATGCCGATCACCATGAACGGGTTTCCGTGCGAAGTGGAAAGTGCATGCCACCAGTCACCCACTGCGACCGGATGTGCGAACACTTCCACAAACGTTGAGAACACGACCACGACGTTGAGGCCCAGATAGACGATGACCAGAACCACCGCCACGCCGATGGCTTCCTTGAATCCGCGCAGGAATACTGCGGCCAGCAGGGCCAGAAGGAACAAAGTGACCAGGATGTTCTGTCCCTGCAGCCAGCCCGGGGCGAGTGGATTCTGGATTGCGTGGGCCGTGGCGTCCGCGGCCGAGAGGGTCATGGTGATCATGAAGTCCGTCGCCGCGAACCCGAGGAGAACGAGGACGAGGAGCTTTCCTCCCCATCGTGGCAAGAGGCGCTCAAGCATGGCGATTGATCCCTCGCCACGGTGGCTTTCACCCGCGACGCGGTGGTACACAGGCAGGGCACCCAGCAGCGTGACGGCCACCAGGACGATGGTGGCCAACGGCGAAATCACTCCGGCGGCCAAGGCTGCGATGGCCGGCTGGTAGCCGAGGGTGGAGAAATAGTCGACGCCGGTGAGGCACATGACCTGCCACCACGAATGCTTCTTCAGATGGGGATCGCCCACCGCACCAGGTCCTTGGTGCGATCCTTTGGAGTCTTGCAGTCCGAACAGCAACCATGTCCGAAGGGAGGCCATGCCTCCGGGCCGTGGGGCCGAAGGATCAGCCGGGGGCCTGCTCAAGGTAGTCATGGTGTCCTTTCCGCGCGACGCGCAGGCACCGCGATCATTGCTGAACATAACACCGGCCACAGGTGTTTTCGCTGGTTGAAGCCGATCTTGATGAATCCTTAACGTCGATTTCCCGGAATCCACTTTGCGCCTGTTAAGAAGCCGTCAAGATTCGGCCCTGCGGTGTTAAGGAACCATCAGGAACCGATTTTCGCCGTCTGCCGGGGAGTTGACTGGCATCAGCCCCGCAAACGGGGCGCGGATGAAAGGACGTTCCAATGGCCGACGTGGCTGTTGTGGGGATCTTCGTGGTGTCCATGGGGATCGTGATGTGGATTGCCCACCTTCTGGGCAAAATCGTCGACGGCGATGGGCCGGTGAGCGGGCAATGAGCGCGGACGCCGTGATGTGGTTGGTCCTGTTCATTTCAGGCCTGTGTCTGTTCGGCTACTTGTTGGCCGTGTTGATCCACCCGGAAAAGTGGTGATGCGGGATGGTTTTCAGCGTTGCCTCCTTCCTCACCCAGGTGGTTGTCCTGCTCTTGCTGTTGGTCTTGGTGCACAAGCCCCTGGGCATCTACCTTGCCCTCGTGTTTGACGGCAAGAAGTCATCTCGGGCGGAGAGGCTGTTCTACCGCCTCGCGGGAGTGGATGCCGGCGCCGAACAGAGCTGGTCGATCTACCTGCGCAGTGTCCTGGTCTTCTCTGCAGTGTCCATCCTGGTGGTGTTCTTGCTCCAGCGGCTCCAAGGCGTCCTGCCAGGGAACAATTCCCTGGCCGGCGTGGATCCCTGGACGGCCATGAACACGGCCATCTCCTTCGCGACGAACACCAATTGGCAGACTTACGTCCCCGAGACCACCATGGGCATCTTCGTACAGATGTGCCTGCTGGCCGTGCAGAACTTTCTCTCTGCCGCAGTCGGAATCGTGGTGGTGATTGCCCTGATCCGCGGCATCGCTCGCACCCGGACTGACAGGCTGGGGAATTTCTGGGTGGACCTTGCCCGCACCTCGTTCCGTGTACTTCTTCCGATGGCTGCGCTCGCGGCCATCGTGATGGTGATTGGCGGTGTGGTGCAGAACTTTTGGTCCACCGACGTCGTCAACCAAGCAACAGGCGTCACCCAGACCATCCCCGGCGGGCCGGTGGCCTCCCAGGAGGCCATCAAGATCCTCGGCACCAACGGCGGCGGCTATTTCAACGCCAATTCCTCGCACCCGTTTGAGAACCCGAACGTCTTCATCAGCATGTTCGAGGTCTTCTTGGTCCTGCTCATTCCTTCTGCCTTGCCGTACGCCTATGGCCGTATGGTGGGGGACCAGCGGCAGGGGCACACAGTAGTCGGTGTCATGGGCATGCTCTGGCTGGCGTCCACCTTGCTGATGGGCTGGGCCGTTGCCGGCACTGCGGGAACGGCAACGGCGGCAGCCGGCGGTTTGGGCGAGGGCTTTGAACAGCGTTTTGGCGCGGCGCAGAGTTCCATCTTTGCCACGGCCACCACCCTGACTTCAACGGGAGCGATCAACGTGGCCCACGATTCGCTTCCGCCCTTGGCCGGCGGCGTGGCCATGGTCAACATGATGCTCGGCGAGGTGGCCCCGGGCGGCACGGGGTCGGGGCTCTATGGCCTGCTCATGCTCGCGATCGTCTCCGTGTTCATCGCCGGGCTCATGGTGGGCCGCACTCCGGAATTCCTGGGCAAGAAGATCGGGCCACGCGAGATGAAGCTCACGGCCATGTACATCCTGGTGACGCCCGTCATCGTGCTGGCCACGGCTGGAATCACCGTCCTTCTCCCGGACGCCGTTGCCAACGCCCCTGCAACCGGACCGCACCAATTCAGCGAAATGCTGTACGCCTTCACCTCCGGAGCCAACAACAACGGCTCCGCGTTCGCCGGTATCACCACCTCCGGCCCCTACCTGTCCACCATGATGGGAATCGCCATGCTGCTTGGCCGCTATCTCCCCATCGTGCTGGTGTTGGCCCTGGCAGGATCCCTGGCAAAACAGCCCCGGATCCCGGCATCCGCCGGAACAGTGCCCACCCATGGCTGGCTCTTCGGTTCGCTCTTGCTCGCCGTCACGGTGATCATGACGGCGTTGAGCTACTTCCCTGCCCTCGCCCTGGGCCCCCTCGCAGAAGGACTCCTCAAATGACCCCGTCCACAACGGACACCGCCGCCCGGACCTACGCAGACGGAAATCCCCTGGGAACTCCGGGAGAGCACAAGCACCACACCAAGGCACCGGCAAAGCTGGACCTTGCCAGTATCCGGACTGCGCTGCCGGTTGCAGTACGGAAACTGGGGCCACGCCAGATGATCCACTCTCCCGTGATGTTCACCGTGCTGGTAGGGGCGGCTCTCTGCACGGCCATCTGCATCCTCAAGCCAGCAGTGTTCGGCGTATCGGTGACAATCTGGCTTTGGCTGACGGTGCTCTTCGGAACCCTCTCGGAAGCCATCGCCGAGGGCCGCGGCAAGGCCCAGGCAGACAGTCTCCGGGCCAGCAGGAAAGGTGTCGTTGCCCGGCTTCGGCTGGAGGACGGCACCCTCAAGGAAGTGCCGGGAACGGAACTGCGGAAGAACGACGTCGTCATGTGCGAAGCAGGGGACGTCATCCCCTCCGATGGCGAGATTATCGAGGGCCTGGCGAGCGTGGACGAATCCACCATCACGGGTGAATCGGCGCCCGTGATCCGTGAATCCGGTGGCGACCGCTCCTCCGTGACCGGCGGCACCAAGGTCCTTTCGGACCGCATCGCCGTTCGCATTACGGCTGAGGCGGGCGAAACGTTCATTGACCGGATGATCAAGCTTGTGGAAGGCGCTGTTCGGCAAAAGACGCCCAACGAAATCGCCCTCCACGTCCTCCTTGTCTCGCTCACCATCGTGTTCCTTGCGGTCACCATGAGCTTGGCGCCGTTCGCTTCCCTGCCGGGGGCAACGCCCTCGCCGATCGTGCTGGTGGCGCTGCTGGTCTGCCTGATCCCGACGACGATCGGCGCGCTCGTGCCGGCTATCGGCATCGCTGGCATGGACCGCTTGGTGCAGCACAATGTCCTGGCCACTTCCGGCCGCGCCGTGGAGACCGCGGGAGACATCACCACCCTCCTGCTCGACAAGACCGGCACCATCACCTACGGCAACCGCCGCGCGGTCAACTTCTTCCCCGCCCACGACGTCGAGCGGACCGAACTCATCGAGGCTGCCCGGCTATCCAGCCTTGCCGACGAGACGCCGGAGGGACGCTCGATCGTGGATCTCGCAGCGGAAAAGGGCGTCGGCGGCCCGGACCTTGCCGCTCTCCTGAAGGGCACGGAAGAGTTCGCAATTGTCGAGTTCAGCGCGAGCACGCGGATGAGCGGCCTGGACCTCGACGGGCGGAAGATCCGCAAGGGCGCCGCTACCGCCGTCGCGAAGTTCGTGGCGGACGCCGGTGGCCAGACGCCCGCCGAAGTGGACCGCAAGGTGCGGGAAATCTCAGCCCAGGGCGGCACCCCGCTGTTGGTGGCCGGCGTCGGGCACGACGGCGGAGCCCGGGTCCTCGGCACGATCCACCTCGCCGACGTGGTCAAGCCGGGCATGCATGCCCGCTTTGCCGAACTGCGCCGGATGGGCATCCGGACGGTGATGATCACGGGTGACAACCCCATCACGGCCAAGGCAATCGCTGCAGAGGCAGGCGTCGACGATTTCGTCGCCGAGGCCACTCCGGAGGACAAACTCGCTGTCATCAAGGAAGAACAGGCGCACGGCCGGCTGGTGGCCATGACGGGCGACGGCACCAACGATGCCCCCGCGCTGGCAGCGGCGGATGTCGGCGTCGCCATGAATTCGGGTACTCCGGCTGCCAAGGAGGCTGCCAACATGGTGGATCTGGACTCGGATCCCACCAAACTCATCAACATCGTGGGCATCGGCAAACAGTTGCTCATCACCCGCGGCGCCTTGACCACGTTCTCGGTCGCCAACGACGTGGCGAAGTACTTCGCAATCGTGCCAGCCCTGTTCACAGGCGCCTTTCCCGGACTCGGGCTCTTGAACATCATGGGCCTGGCCTCGCCGTCCTCGGCGATCCTCTCCGCCGTGATCTTCAACGCGTTGATCATCATTGCCCTGGTGCCGCTCGCCTTGCGGGGCGTCAAGTACCGCGCTGTCTCGGCAAACCAGGCACTGGCCCGGAACCTGGCCATTTATGGCCTCGGCGGTCTTGTGGCTCCCTTCATCGGGATCAAGCTCATCGACCTGCTCATTTCCCTCATCCCCGGCATCGGCTAGGAGACAACCATGAACACCCTTCCCGGCTATTTTCGGCAAGCAGGAACGGCTCTTCGGTTCTTGCTCCTGGCCACCGTGGTCCTTGGATTGATCTACCCATTGGCGATTTTCGGTATCGGCCAGGCCGTTGCGCCTTTCCAAGCCAATGGCTCCATCGTGAAAGACGCGGCAGGTAAGCCCGCCGCTTCTGCCCTGATCGCGCAAGTCTCTGCCAACGACGCCGGCACCCAGAACCCGCTGTGGTTCCACGCCCGCCCCTCGGCGGCCAAGTGGGACCCGGGGGCATCCACTGCCAGCAACCTGGGACCCAACGATCCCAAACTGCTCGACGCCGTCAAAGCCAACCGTGCCGCCGTTGCCGCTGCGGAAGGTGTCAAGGAGTCTGACGTCCCCGCGGACGCCGTGACGGCGAGCGGTTCAGGGCTGGACCCGCAGATCTCGGTTGCCTACGCCCGCCTCCAAGTGCCCAGGGTGGCAAAGGCGCACGGGCTGAGTCCCGAGACGGTGCAGGCCATGGTTGACCGCCGAACCGTCACCGGACTTGAGGCCTTCCTTGGGCAGCCGTCCGTCAACGTCACCGAGCTGAACCTGGACGTGGCGGCAGTTGCAGCCAAATAAAGGAAACCAATTAAAGGAAACCGGCCATGTGAAGTGGCTGGCCGTCCCGCGTCAGGGAGCTTGCAGTAGCGAGGTGAGTTTGTCCTGGGACTGTTCGACCGGCGGTGCTTGGACAGGGACGGCCAGCGTGATCCTCGTGATGACGTTCTTCGAAGCTGATTCAAGGACGTACTCGGTACTCGAGGACAACTGGTTCCGCGCGTACCAAGCCCGTTCGCCTGCGCCGTCGACGGACTTGGGGGACATCATGAGCCGAGGCAGTTCCACTTTGCCCAAGGCAGCCGTGTCCGGGTACACGGTTGTGGAAATGGTCAGGGCGTTGCCCGGATCCGGATCCTGTCCGTTGGGCACACCCACCAAGCTGAAAGTGCAACTCGTTTCTTTTACGCCTTGGGTTTCCGTGACGGATTGCACACCCTGCTGGATCTGCGCGGCAATGGCTCCAAGCTTTTGCCGGATCTCGTCTGTGTCAGGCACTTTGCAGGCCTGCGCGTCGGGGGTCCCGATGATCCTGCCGTCCATGGCCGTGGTGCCCGGGGAGGCCGTGGCATCGGTTTTTGGAGAGGCCAGGGCGCTGGCTGGTACCGGGCTCGCCGCTGAGCCACTTGGCTCCGAGCCGCCCTGGCAAGCAGTCAGCAAGAGCCCGGCCAGGGCAACGGACAGTGGCACCGCCCAGGTGCGGACGCTCCTACCAGAAGATTTCATAGCCAACTCCCATCACAATCCGGTCCCCGGCCTGAGCGGTGCGCATGAACTGCAGCAAGTCCGGATCGTTGAACGCGAGGCAACCCCAGGTGGGCTTGTTGTTGCCGTGCATGAAGATCGCGAATCCGGCGTTCATGACGATGGGCGAGTCCGGTGGCCGGTTGTAATTGATGACCACTCCCTGACGATAATCGTGCGTTGGCCGGGTCGCGAAGTACCACATGTTCTCGTCCGGGAAGATGTCCGAGCTGGATTCGAAGTACTGATTGTAGTTCGCATTGAGCCTGCCGCCCCAGCGCGAGAACTGGTTCAGCGTCCGGTAGGACAGGGCCGTTCCCGGGTTGCCGAGGCCGAACGCTTCGGTCACCGTGAACGAACCTGTGGGCGAGAACGCCTGCCAAGTGGGGCCGGTTGCCACGCCGGGACCGGCGAACCCCGACTCCCCGGCGGAGCCGATCGCACCCCACTCCTTCACGTACTGCCCGTCACCGGGCCTGCGGACGCAGGTGATCATCGATACCTGGGTTGCACGGTACGCGTCCGCTACCGCCAGGGACACCCTTTGCGCCCCGTTAGTCGGGTACTTCACGGCGCCGGAGTTCAAAGCGGGGCAGTACCCTGCGGTGGCGATCGTATACCTGACACCTCCACCGTTGATCCACTGAAGCTGTCCGAACTGGAAGCTCTGGCTGCAGTTCCCGGCCCCGTCGCAGGCTTCGCCCGTGACGGGGTACCCGATGACGCCGTCCTGGGAATGGCGGGAGTCGTAGAAACTGCCAAGGCCGCCCCAAACCGGCTGGGTTCCGGCGCCTATCGTAAAGTAGATCTTTCCCCGCGTGAACTGTTGCGAGCAGCCGCCGAACCGCAGGCCGCACTGCTCGTCACCGTGCGGGGCTCCGAGGTAGCCGCTGAGGCCGCCCAGGGACTGGTAGCGGCCACTGATGGCGCCCACAACGGAGAACGTCCCGTATCCCGGGACGAAGTAGATGGATCCGCGTTGGAACTGCTGGGAGCATACCCCTCCAGACAGTCCGCATTGCTCGTCGCTGCTCGGGTACCCCAGACCGCCCGTGTCTGCGGACAGCTGTTGGTAGCGGCCGTTGATCGCGCCCCAAACTGCGAACGTCCCGTATCCCGGGACGAAGTAGATCCACCCCCTCTGGAATTGCTGCCGGCAAGCCCCTCCGGGGAGATCGCACTGTTGCTCCGCAATCGCCGGGCCGAGTCCGCCGGCGTCACCGCCGAGGCTTTCGTGCTTGGCGCCGATCGCGCCAGGGACGGCGAAGCCAGATGCCTTTACGGTTGTGGAGGAAGGTGCAGGGGTGGCTGACGTGGCGGGCGAAGGTTCGATTGCCTTTGGCGGCGTGGTGCCCGGTGTCGGAACCGGCGTCGCGGTGGGAGCCGGCGTCGGGGCCGGACCGGTCGGCCCGGGCGCGGGTAACGTCGTCGATGATGGCGACGGCGTCACAGGCACCTGCGCGGGGACCCCGGTCCCGGGAACCTGTGGTGCCACGGAGTCCGTGGAGGCTGAGGGTGACGGTGCAGGTGTTGGGCTTGCCATGGCCGGGGCGGGCAACAGGGACAGGCAAACGCCAATTGCTATTGCGGCTCCGAATCGATGGAGGCGCTGTGTACGGGGGAATTGAAGGCGTGCGCGCCCGGTGGACATCCTGGGGCTATCTTGTATGCCAGTAATTGCTTTCTCCTTTACCGCCACGCTCAAACCGAAGCCACGGTCGGCAAGGACAGTGGCCGCGGTGACGCAGCCGTAAAGAGAACCATCCCCCGAGGCACATGTATTGCTGATCGTGAGACTACCGCTCCGAAAGTTCCCCGGCGGGCAGACGCGCCGGTCAAAAAGGCTGGCTTTCTTGCGGGCAACCGACGCGTTAAACAAGTGAAAGAATGACCACATGGCACGGGCAACGTTGCGCATTTTCCTCGGGGCAGCCCCGGGAGTAGGGAAGACCTACGCCATGCTTGAGGAGGCTCACCGGCTGCGCGGCCGCGGTGAAGACGTGGTGGTGGCCTTCGCCATGGACCATGGGCGCAGCGACACCCGTGCCTTGATGGACGGATTGGAAGTCATCCCGCCGCACACGATTGCGTACCGGGACACCAGCTTTGAAGAGATGGACGTCGACGCGGTCTTGGCACGCAAGCCGCGCATCGCCGTCGTCGACGAATACGCCCACTCGAACATCCCCGGAAGCCGCAACGCAAAGCGCTGGCAAGACGTCGAGGAACTGCTCGACGCCGGCATCAACGTCCTCTCCACCGTCAACGTGCAGCACCTGGCTTCCCTTGGTGACGTCGTGAGTGCCATCACCGACGTCCGGCAGGCGGAGACAGTGCCCGACGACGTCGTGCGGCGTGCCGATCAAATCCATCTTGTGGACATCTCACCGGAGCTGTTGCGGCAACGGCTGGGCGACGGCAAGATCTATTCGGCGGACAAGATCGACGCTGCCCTGTCCAACTATTTCCGGATGGGCAACCTGACGGCATTACGGGAACTGGCGCTGCTGTGGCTGGCCGACCGCGTGGACGAAGGGCTCGCGAAGTACCGTTCGGAACAGGGGATCGAGGCGAGCTGGCCCGCCCGCGAACGCATCGTCATCGGCCTCACAGGCGGGCCGGAAGGGGAGGTCCTTGTCCGCCGGGCCGCCCGGATCCTCAAGCGCGTCAATGGCGGCGACCTGCTCGCCGTGCACGTCCGCGCCGCTGATGGTGTGGCCTCGGAATCTCCGCAGGCGCTGGAAGCCCAGCGCCTGTTGGTCCGGGACTTGGGTGGCAGCTACCACACGGTGGCAGGGGAGGACCCGGCGAAGGCCTTGCTTGACTTTGCCCGCAGCGTGAACGCGACGCAGATCGTCGTCGGGATTTCCCGGCGTCGGAGCCTCGTCGCCAGGCTGACCGGGCGGGGGATCGGCAACCGGGTGGTGCGTGACTCCGGCGATATTGACGTGCACATGGTTTCGCATCCCTTGGGCGGCCGGGGCGTGGACCGTCCACGGCAGCGGGACCTTGGCCGCACAAGGGTGGTCGTCGGGTTTGCTATGGCGGTGGTCCTGCCGGTTCTTTTGCAGCTCCTGCTGGCGGCGAGTCCTTCCCACAACATCACGACGGCGGTGCTCCTCCAGTTGACGGGCTCGGTTGCCGTCGCCCTGGTGGGCGGGTTGTGGCCCGCTCTGCTCGGTGCCTTGTGGAGCAGCCTGTTGGTGAACTTCTTCTCCATACCGCCCGTGGGGACCCTGACCATCAGCGACCCCGAGAACATCATCGCGTTGCTGGTTTTCGTGGGCGTTTCAGCCGCTGTTGCGGCCGTGGTGGACGTCTCGGCCAGGCGCTCCAAGGAAGCCGCCCGTGCCCGTGCCGAGGCCACCACCCTGGGTGACCTCACGCGCGGGGCATCGAGCGCCGAGGACACCGTCGAAGGACTTTTGAAGCAAGCGTTGGACGTATTCCAGATGCGCGGGGCTGCGTTGTACAGGGCTGGCACGGCGGGCCCGGGCGGCGGGACGGCGGGCGGCTGGCGCCTCGTCGCCAAGGCCGGAGAGGCCGCACCCCTCCCTGCCGACGGCGGCGAAAACACCGAACAGATCGACGCCGGAACCCGCCTGGTCCTGTCCGGCCGCATCCTGCCAGCCAGCGACCGCCGCCTACTCAGCGCCTTCGGCGCGCACCTTTCGGCCCAGCTCGAGCGGCGGCAATTGGCGGCAAGCCGACGTGAAGTCAGGCGCTTGGCCGAAAGCAACACCATGCGAACCTCCATCCTGCGCGCGGTCTCCCACGACTTGCGGACTCCGCTGGCCGGGATCAAATTGGCCGTCGGCGGCTTGCGGCAAAGCAACGTCCACTACACACCGGAGGAGGAACAGGAACTGCTGGCAACCATCGAGGAATGCTCGGACAGGCTCGACGTCCTCGTGGGGAACCTCCTGGACATGTCCCGCATTACCTCGGACTCGGTGAACGCCCTCATTCGCCCGGTGCGCTGGTACGAAGTGATCCCCACGGCCCTCCACGGCATGCCGCCGGGGCGGGTGCGCGTCGACCTGCCCGGGAACATGCCGGAGATCGACGCCGACGCCGGGATGCTGGAACGCGTTATCGCAAACATCGTGGAGAATGCCATCAAGTACGCTCCGGATTCCGATGTTGTGCTGGTGGGAGCCGCTGGTGGCTTCAGCTCGTCCACCCTGGACGGGAGGCCGTCCGGAGAACTGCGCATCATCGACCACGGCCAAGGAGTCCCCGCCGAAAGCGTCGTCAGGATGTTCCAGCCGTTCCAACGGCTCAACGACGTCCCTTCCACCACCGGGGTTGGCTTGGGGCTCGCCGTGGCCAAGGGATTCACGGAGGCGATGGGAGGCACGCTCACCGCGGAAGAGACTCCGGGCGGCGGCCTGACCATGGTCATCCGGCTTCCGCTATCCACAGGGGTCGCGATCCCGCACGAGGAGGCGCAAGCTCCCTTGGAGGCGCAATCCGTTCTTTTGCAGCACCGCCACATGCCGCCGTCGGGCAGTCCGGATAGCGCCTCCGGGGAGGCGGGATGAGCCACGTCCTGGTTGTGGACGACGATCCCCACATCGTCAAGGCCTTGCGGATTACGCTCCAAGCCCACGGTTACACTGTGGCCACAGCGTCCGACGGCGAATCGGCCTTGCGCTCTGCCGCCCAGCACCCGGTTGGCGTCTTGATCCTCGACCTGGGGCTGCCAGACATCGACGGAACCACAGTCATCACCCGCTTGCGTGAGTGGAGTAGCGTACCCATCCTGGTCCTCTCCGCGCGTCACGGCTCGGACGACAAGGTGGAAGCCTTGGACGCCGGCGCGGACGACTACATCACCAAACCGTTCGGGCTCGACGAGCTGCTCGCGCGCCTCCGGGCGATCCTGCGGCGCACCTCTGACCCGGGCGAAGAAGCGCCCGTGCTGGTCACTGAATCGTTCACTGCGGACCTTGCCATGAGACGCGTGACGCGCGACGGCGAAGACGTCCGCCTCACGCCGACGGAGTGGAGGATCCTGGATCTTTTCGTGCGCAATCCCGAGAAGCTGATCACCCAACAGCAGCTCCTCAGCGAGGTGTGGGGCCCGGCCTACGCCAAGGAGGCCAATTACCTGCGCGTGTACATGGCCCAGCTCCGCCGGAAACTGGAACCGGAGCCCGGGAACCCGCGCCATCTGATCACCGAGGTAGGGATCGGGTACCGGTTCATGCCGTGAGCCTTGCTGCGGCAGCATGACCGGCAAACCCGACAGTCTCCCCGGCCTCGACAAGCCGCGCATACGCGCCGCCTGAATCGCGAAGGTTTCCGGGCGTTCCGAACTCCACGATGGCACCGCGCGAGAGCACTGCGAGCTGATCGGCTTTCTCCACGGTGGAGAGCCTGTGGGCGATGGTGAGCGTAGTCCGGCCGACGGCCAGCCGGTCGAGCGCCGCCTGGACATGAGCCTCGGTTGCGTTGTCCAGGGCGGAGGTAGCTTCGTCGAGGACCAGCACTTTCGGATTGCGCAGGATGGTTCGGGCAATCGCCAAGCGCTGCTGTTCTCCTCCGGAGAAGCGGTGGCCCCGGGCGCCGACCATGGTGTCCAGGCCGTCGGGCAAGCTTGCGATCAGGTCCGCGATCTGTGCCGAGGCCAGCGCGCTCCACAGCACTGCGTCGTCCGCGCCGGGTGCAGCCAGCAGCAGGTTTTCCCGGACGGTGTCGTGAATCAAGTACGTCTCCTGGGACACCACGCCAACGATTTTCGTCAGGTCCTCAGGGGCGATGTCGCGCACGTCGACGCCGTCAATGGTGATCCGCCCGGCGGTGGCGTCATGCAGGCGCGGGACCAGCGAGCCCAGCGTCGATTTGCCGGAGCCCGTGAGGCCCACGATTGCGGTGCTGGTGCCGGCCGGAAGCGTGAGGTCGACGTCGAGCAGAACGTCCGTGCCGCCGTCGTACGCGAAACGGACGCCCTCAAAGCGGACCTCGCCGCGCACTGCGGCCGGGTCCAGCGGGACGGGCCGCGCCGGGGGAGTGATCTCGGGAGCCAAGTCCAGGTACTCAAAGATGCGGCTGAACAGGGCCATTGCGGTGACCCATTGGACGCCGAGATCCAGCAAGCTCATGACCGGGCGGAAGATGGCGCCTTGCAGCGCGGTGAACGCCACGAGCGTGCCGATGGTCATGCCGCCGCTGGTGACGGGCAGTCCGGCGGCGAGGTAGATCAGGGCCGGAATGGCCGAGAAGATTATGCCCATGGTGGACATGCGCCAGCGGCCGGCCAACTGGGAGCGCATCTCCAGGCCGATCAGCCTTTTGGAGCTTTCCGTGTAGCGGTGGGCGTCGCGCTTGGTGGTTCCGAGGGTTTTGGAGAGCCTGACGCCGGAGACTGACAGCCCTTCCTCGACCTGGGTGTTCATGGTGGCCAGCTCGCTTTGCAGCGTTGACGTGATGTTGCGCCGGAGCAGGGCCACCCGGCGCGTGAACCAAACAGCCGGCGGTATCACTATCAGGGACAAGAGCGAGAGCCCGGGCGAAATGGCCACCATGGCGATGGCGGTGGCAATGGCCGTGGTCAGGTTGGACGCAACACCGGTCGCGGTGGAGGTGATGACTTGCTGCAGGCCGGAAATGTCGTTGTTCAACCGCGACTGCACCTCGCCACTGCGGGTCCGGGTAAAGAATCCGAGCGATTGCTTTTGCAAGTGGGTGAACAGGCGCGTGCGCAAGGTGTGCATGATCTTCTGGCCCATGCCCGTGGTCATCCACGTCTGCAGCACGCCAATCAGCGCGGTTGCGGCGGCCACGGCGATCAATCCGGCGGCCAGCCACGCGAGCAGTGGCAGATCCTTGCCGGGCAGCGCGACGTCGATGATGTGGCGGACCAGGAACGGCTGCGCCAGGCCGATGATGCTTGAAGCGCTGATGAGAAGCACGACGACGGCGATGGTCGCCTTGTGCGGGGTGAACAGCCCGGCGATCCGTTTGAGGCTCACGGGGTGCTGTTTCAACTGGGTACGGTCCGCGGGATTGAGGCGGGCGGGGCCGCGGCCGGGACTTCGGGCTCCGACGCCCGGTCGATGGGGATTTTGGGTGAGGATGTTCTCCGTCATAAGCACCACCTCCAGTGGCGAGCGGGGCGCGGGAATCGCGCCTACTAATACAGAGGTTACCTCACTATGTGGCTACGGGTCAAATTGCTAGACTGACAGAATGCAGTCACAGCCCTCAGATTCTGCCGACCTTGGCGATCTCTTCCATGCCGCCTTCCGGGGGCTGCGCCGGACCTGGGCCGAGCAGCTGTCTCCGTGGGAGCTGACGCCGCACCAATGGCGGGCGCTCATGACTCTTATGCGCCCGGCGCCAGGGGACCCGATTCGGCTGAAAGACTTGGCGGAACGGCTGCGCATTGCGCCACGATCGGCCACGGAAGTGGTGGACCAGCTCGAGGTCAAAGGCCTCGTCCGCCGCGATCCGGACCCCACGGACCGGCGCGCCACCCTCGTCGCCGCCACCAGGGACGGGCAGCAACTCTTTGCGAAGATCAGCGCTGAAAGGCGTGGCAAGTCTTCCGAGTACTTTGCCCGGCTCAGCGCAGAAGATCGCGCCGAATTGGCCCGGATTCTGGGTCAGCTCGGGGACTGAAGCGAACGCCGCCCGCCTGCCAAGTTGCCGCAGAGTAGGTAGAGTCGAAGCCATGACTCGCCGGAAGGTTCCAGTTGCCCTCGTCGCGCTCCCTTTCGCGTTGTGCCTGATCGCACTTGCGCCAGCAGAGAGAGCGGGGGCCGCAAACTGCGATTCGCAAGGGCTTCTGGGGGTGGTTGGCATGTGCTCTCCCGCCAACTCCCCATCTCCCCGGCCATCGGAAAAACCCACTCCGTCGGCCACGGCTATCCCGCCTGTACAACCGCAACCCCAGCCGGATCCCGGCGTCGCGGTTCCGTCCGGTGGCGCTTCAACGCCTTCGACGGCGGTGACCGTGCGGGCGGACCCAACTCAGGCCGCGCCACCGGCGGCAACCACAGCTACAGTGCCTTCGCCGATCGTTTCCAGCCCGAGCCCCTCGACGCAAAATTCAACCTCTGCGGCGACCGCTACCCGGATTGACCCGGGCGCCCCCGCCCAGAGTGACCATCCCATTGCTCCAAGCGTTTCAGTGGCTGGAATCCTGTTGGCCTTCGGCGGAACCCTCATCGCCGCAGGCGGAGTGGTAGGCCTCAGAAGATATCCGCCGCTCTAACCCCGGCCCGCGGAGTTCATCGGGAAACAGGTAATAGCGGACCCTGCCTCATTCCGGTGGCCATTCCTAGGATTGAAAGCAAGTCGACAAGCTTTCACTAACAAGGAGAACCCCATGACCGAACCATCCCGTGCCCAGCAACTCGTCGGAGACATCTCGCCCAAACTTGCCTCACTCACCGACGACGTTCTCTTCGCTGACGTCTGGGAGCGCCCCGAATTGGCCAAGCGGGACCGGAGCCTCATTACTGTTGCCTGTCTCGTGACAAGCGGCAGCACTGAACAGCTTTTTGGCCACCTGCGTCTCGCGAAGGCAAACGGACTCAGCGAAACTGAATTGAGCGAGGCTATTACGCACCTGGCGTTCTATGCGGGCTGGCCCAAGGCGATGTCCGCCATGGCGGTCGCCAAGCAGGTGTTTGCCGAGTAGCCAAGTCCGCGCGAGTAGCCAAGTCCGCGTCAGGGGCGCTTGGCGCCCCTAGCCCGGTTTGCTGCCGGAAGTCAGGCCTGCGGGGTGTGCCCCTGGAGTGAGGCAATCTGTGCACGCGCGGCTGCGATGAGTTCCTCGTTAGTGTTGGCGTGGCCGTTGAGGCCCCAGCCGCCGTCGGGCGCTTCCGTGAGCAGGACCCAGGTTCGATCAGGCAGCGTCGGGTCCGCGGCCGCCGTCGCGACGAGCGCGGTGAGTCGTTCGACAACGGCGAGCTGCTTTTCGCGGTTCAGCGCGCCCGCGTTCGTGAGCACCTGGACGCGCACGTAATTGCTGTCGCCGTCGACATTCGACAGATCCCCCGCCGGGAATTCATGGATGAATGCCGCCGTGTTCTTGCGGAACATCGGGATATCCGGCACCTGCTCCACACGCATCACCGTCGACGCCAGGTCAATCGCGAGCTGGTGTTTGTCTGCGAAAGTCCCTGCGGTGGCGTACACGTCGATCATGGGCATGGTGCTTCTCCTCTTCGATGCAGTTCAACCGTCATGTGCGTTGCCATCCTTGCACCTTGCTGTCACCGTGTCTTCCTCTGGGCAATCATTTGCGGATCGTCCGGCTTGACGTCCTTGGAAGTGCGGTTCTTCGGCCTGTGCGGCATGATCGGTTCGGATGCGAAGCGTCGCGGGCCGCTCCACATTGATGGAGGGGCATCGATCGCGTAGGCAAGGGCGTATGCGACCCTTTCGTAGTTGACGCGCCAGCCCCTGAAATGTGGCCATGCTTGCTCCGCCGTTACCTCAATCGGGTAATCGACGGTCCGCATGAGTTCCACGGCCGCTTGAAAGTCTTCAAAGGTCACATCGAGTTCGGAATCGGGATCGGGGTCTTCGTCGACCGGGATCCGGATGGCCCGGGCCACTTGGTTCAGGCAGGTGAATCCCATCCGAATGACCAGCCGAGCCCGGGTGCTCGGGGCGGACCCCGGACTCAGGGAAAGCTGCAACGCGGCCGCGTCCATGACGCTGAGGAGGGAGTTGAGCCAGTTCGATTGCGGTGAAGGCGAACGGAACCATACCAGCGTCAGGTAGGTGCTGTGTGATTCGGCGACATCCGCGGCCCATCGCTCCCACCTTTGGTAAAGCTCGCTGAGCTCGCTGGTGCTGGTTTGGGCGGCCATCCCAAACCGTGTGCGCACCAGAAGCTCGGGTCCCCATGAGGGTGAGCCTGCCCTCGATACGAGGAGGGTCACCTCCGCCTCCCGCCTGTTGAAAGCTGCATACAGCGTTGGCAGATAACCGATCTGCAGAGCGATCACGATCAACCCGGTATAGGCGGCGACGTAAACCAACACGGTGTTGCCGACATTCGATGGAGCAGCGTAGCCAAGAGTGAACATCGCGGAGCCAGCCTCGCTTGCGGCTTGCCAGAGGTCACCGTCGACGAAGGGAAGAAGCAGGAGACTGAACGACAAGTCGAACACGATCACCCAAACCAGCAGCCGGACGAACAGCGCCATGGGGGACTGCCAGGCAAGGATCCGATCACGTACTTCGTACGAGGAGACGGGCTTAGTGATGACAAAGAAGATTTTCGCAGTGACCAAATGGGTCATCCGTGAAAGGTTGCTGTGCAGCGGGCGTGGCACGATCAGCGTTCCGATCACGCTCATCCAGTTCAGGAGCAACGCAAGCAACCCGACTGAAAAACATGCCCACACGAATACAGTCAATGTGCTCTTTCGACATTATTAGACACCAATTCAGCTATTGACCATCGGTAGGTACAAAGCTGATGAGGCTCGTATCATTCATTCCACCCTCGGATCTTGTCAAGGGTAAGCGGCTGCGCCGTACTTCGGTGCGACGTCACTAGCAAAGCATCGCCGGAGAGTTAGGGAGTAACCATCGTGGCACGCCATCTTATCCTCGGCGCCGGACTCGTAGGCGGGACGCTCGCGAGGCAGCTCTCCGCCCGTGGAGACCAGGTAACTCTCGGCACGCGCAGCGGCACTACGGTCCCCGGGGCGACTCCCGTGAAACTGGACGCGAGCAACCCGGCCGACGTGACACGGGCTGCGCGTGGAGCCGACACGATCTTCGTTTGCACCAATCCGCCCTACACCAATTGGGTAGCCGATTGGCCTCCGATCTTCGACGCCGTGATCAAGTCGGCGCGTGACTCCGGGGCCGGTCTTGTGCTCATGGGCAACCTCTATGCGTACGGCCCGCCGGACGGTCCGATGACCGAGCATTCACAGCTCGCCACCACCGAGAAGAAGGGCCTCGTGCGCAAAGCGGGTTGGGAGAAAGTCCTTGCCGCGCACGAACGCGGTGAAATCCGGGCCGTGGAGGTTCGGGCGAGCGACTACTTCGGTCCTGGGGCGGCGGGGATGTCGACGCATCTTGGCGGCGGCTTTTTTCAACCACTCCTGGCCTCCAAAACGGCGCGTGTCGTGGGGGACCCCGCACTGGAGCACAGTTGGAGCTTCCTGCCCGATATCGCCGCGACACTTATCGCGGCCGCAGACCACCCGGGCGAATGGGGACGGGCCTGGCATGTGCCGAGTGCATCCGTCCCGCGCTCGGAAATCGCGCGGCAGGTGAATGAGCGTTGGGGCGTGAATGGCCGGGTGGCCCCGATCCCGCAGTGGTCACTTAAAGCCCTCGGCACCGTCATTCCGATCATGCGCGAGATCTCAGCTTCCAGCTACCAATTCACGATGCCCTTCGTGATCGACTCCGAGGAGACGCGGAAGATGCTGGGTGTTAAGGCAACATCGTGGGACCAAGCACTGGAGGTCACTGTGGACAGCTACCGCAAGCCCGAAACGAGCCATTCGGTGCGGTGACTAACCCGTCCGCTCAACCGCCGCAAGGATGGCCTCGCCGAGTTCATGGGGCTTCGTGAACTGGGGCCAGTGTCCGGTGGGCAGATCCATGAATTCCACGTCGTTGATGCGCGCGAGCTCAGCTACGAAGGGGTGGCCGGACTCGATCCACTCGCCGAGCAGGCTGGAGGGGAACTCGCACGCGATGATGGTGGCGGGGACGTCGTAGCGGCGCACATCGTGCAAGCGCTGCTTATCTGTGGTCACGTTCTTTGGCTCCGGGATGGCGCGTGCCCGGAACGCGGCCCGCAGCTCCTCGTTGAGGTCCACGAGGTCCTCGTTTTCGAACAGCTCCCATGGCGGCAAGGGCACGGCATCGCCCTCGACAGGCAGTTCGTCGTTGATGACGCCGCCCTCGCCAAGCGGTCCGCTGTCCACGTAGACCGCCCGGACCACCCGGTCCGGGCGGGCGTCGACGGCTCCGTGGATGATGGCACCTCCACCGGAGTGGCCGACCAGTACAACAGGACTGCCAACGGCGTCGACGGCTGCCACTACTGCCTCGATGTGATCCCTGAGGCCGATACCGGACCTCGGGGCGTCAATTGCCTCCAGCCCAGGCAGCGTGAGCGGGTGGACCGTGTGGCCCGCAGCAACGAGCGGCGGCGTGACCTCCGACCACGAAGAAGCGTCCAACCAGAATCCGGGAACCATGATGATGTCCATGCCGGTACCCTACGACGGGCCACCGACAGAATGAACCCTTGCGTTGGTCCCGCACGCCGGAACGCGCCAACAGCTCAGACCGCTGCGGTCCGTCCCGATCGAAGGAGGGGCGCGAAGAACGCGGCCAGTTCCGCCGTCGCGGTCAAGGGCAAGACGTTCGCCACGTACTGGTCCGGCCGCACCACCACCACGACGCCGTCGCGGTCGAGGCCACGCAGCTCGAAGATGTCTGCCGAAGGATCGGTGCCGTAGACGTTCTCAAGGTAGGTGAGCTTGAACGGTCCGACCTCCGGCTTGAATGCTTCCGGCACCGCTCCGATGTCGACGCTCGTGTGCTCCTGCTGGTAGATCACCTTCACGTCGAACCACGCGTCCCGGTCAGCGCCCGACGGCGTTGCGGCCAGCGGCGAGTCCGGCGAGTTCGCGATCCACTCGGCAAAGTCGGCGACGGCGGACGCTCCCCCCTGTGCCGTTCCCGCACCCGCAGCGTCCGCGAAGACGTAGATGCGCCACCGTCCGTCAGCCTTGGCCTGGTGGCCGAGCTGTAGCGGGTTGGTATCGCAGACGCGCACCACGGGCGCGGACTTGAAACGCTTACCGATCGTGAATCCCGTGGCCAGGCCTTGATGTGTTGGCTCGGCGATCAGCGGCGAGGGAGCGTAATGGGTCATGAAGCCGGCAGGGAACTCTGCGGTGCTCACGTAGAAGTTCTCCAGCTCGGTGGGGTCCTCAAATTCCTCGGGCTTCTTCGCCATGAGCGTGGACCACTCTTTGTCGAAGTCGATGAGGTTCTTGGCAATGACTTGGCGCTCGGCGGAGTACGTGGAGAGGAGGCTCTCCGGGCTGCGGCCTTCGAGTACGTGTCCGAGCTTCCATGCCAGGTTGAAGCCGTCCTGCATGGAGACGTTCATTCCCTGTCCGGCCTTCGCGCTGTGGGTGTGGCATGCGTCGCCGGCAATGAACACGCGCGGTGTGCGCGTGCCGCGCTCGTCCGGCAGGACGTCGTCGAACCTGTCCGTGAGGCGGTGGCCCACTTCGTACACGCTGTGCCAGGCGACGTTACGCACATCGAGCGTGTAGGGATGGAGGATGTCGTTGGCCTTGGAGATGATCTCCTCGATGGTGGTGTTCCGCACGGAGCGGTTGTCGTTCCGATCCACCTCGCCAAGGTCGACGTACATGCGGAAGAGATGGCCGCCTTCGCGCGGGATCAGGAGGATGCTGCCGCCCGTGCCGGACTGGATGGCGCACTTCGTGCGGATGTCGGGGAAGTCCGTGACGGCAAGGACGTCCATGACGCCCCACGCGTGGTTGGCCTGGTCGCCGGCGAGGGTGCAGCCGATCGACTCGCGCACCTTGCTCCGCGCCCCATCCGCGCCCACGACGTACTTGGCCCGGACAATGCGCTCCTGGCCTTCCTTGGGTCCGGCGGTGTGGAGGAGCGTGACGGTGACGGGGTAGTCGCCATCGTTGGTGACCTCGAGGCCGCGGAACTCGTATCCGTAGTCGGGGGTCATGCGGGTGGGGGAGTTCGCCATGTACTCGGCGAAGTAGTCCAGCACGCGCGCCTGGTTGACGATCAGGTGCGGGAATTCGCTGATATCCCCGGTCGGATCGTCGAGGGCCCGCGCGGTACGGATGATGAGTGAAGGGTCTGACGGGTCCGGCTTCCAGAACGCCATCTCGGTGATCCGGTACGCCTCGGCAATGATCCGCTCGGCGAATCCGAAGGCTTGGAATGTCTCCACGCTCCGGGCCTGGATTCCGTCGGCCTGCCCGATCGCGAGCCTGCCGGGGCGACGCTCCACGATACGGGTTGTGACGCCCGGGAACTGGGACAACTGCGCGGCGGCGAGCATGCCGGCGGGCCCGCTGCCGACGATGAGTACGTCGATCTCGTCGGGAAGATCAGTGGGTCTGTTGATGCCGACGCCGGCGGCCGCCTGGACACGCGGGTCGCCGGATACATAACCGTGGTGGTGGAACTGCATGGGCTTTCCTCACTTCATTGTGCGGTTGTTCAATTATAGAACTGTGAATTCTTTATTTGAACCTTTGTTTGGATTCATACTGTACGGCAGGCGTGACGGGGGCTACAAGGGCCTCACGATCCGTCCGGGGATGCAGGGGGTTGACGTCCCGAAACTCCAGGGTCATAGTTATCGTATACGATTTCGTACTCGATGAGGAGTGAAACTTGGAACAGGTCACCGACCACACCCTGGCCGCGGCCCGCAAGGTCATCGCGGTGCATATCAACTACCCCAGCCGGGCAGCCCAGCGCGGCCGTACGCCGGAGCAGCCGTCGTACTTCCTGAAGCCGTCGTCCTCCCTGGCACTCAGCGGCTCAACGGTGGAGCGTCCGGCTGGCTGTGAACTCCTCGGCTACGAGGGCGAGATCGCGCTGGTCATCGGCACGCCCGCCCGCCGCGTGGGTCTGGAAGACGCCTGGAGCCACGTCCAATGGGTCACGGCCAGCAACGACCTCGGCGTCTACGACCTCCGCTACGCGGACAAGGGCTCCAACCTCCGGTCCAAGGGCGGCGACGGCTTCACCCCGGTAGGCCCCGCGCTCATTCCGGCCGCCGACGTCGACCCCTCCGGGCTGCGGATCCGCACCTGGCACAACGGCGAACTCGTCCAGGACGACACCACCGAAGACCTGCTGTTCCCCTTCGCGCGCCTCGTCGCCGATCTGTCCCAGCTCCTCACCCTCGAAACCGGGGACATCATCCTGACCGGCACCCCGGCCGGCGCTTCCGTCGCCCAACCCGGCGACGTCGTCGAGGTTGAAGTCACCGCTGGCGACTTCAGCAGCGGTCGCTTGGCCACCACCGTGACGGAAGGTACGACGGCGTTCGCGGACTTCGGCGCTCGGCCCAAATCCGACGACACGCAGCGGGAGGAAGCATACGGTTCTCGGGAAGCAGCGGGGCTTCCCGCCGTCGTGCCTGTCCTGACCCCGGAGCTGAAGAAGAAGCTCGAAAGCGTGGCGACCGCGACGTTGTCCAGCCAGTTGCGCAAGCGCGGGCTGAACAACGTGAGCATCGACGGCCTGCAGGCCACCCGCCCGGACCGCCGCGTCGTCGGGCTCGCCCGGACGCTGCGCTATGTCCCCAACCGCGAGGACCTCTTCACGACCCACGGCGGAGGATTCAACGCCCAGAAACGCGCCATCGACTCCGTCAACGAAGGCGAAATCCTGGTCATGGAAGCCCGCGGCGAAAAAGGCACCGGGACCGTCGGAGACATCCTGGCGCTGCGTGCCCAGATGCGCGGCGCCGCCGCGATCATCACCGACGGCGGCGTGCGCGACTATTCCGCGGTGGCGGGGCTGGACATGCCCACCTACTTCGCCAACCCGCACCCCGCCGTCCTGGGCCGCCGGCACATCCCGTGGGACACGGACATCACCATCGCCTGCGGCGGGGCCACGGTCCAGCCCGGGGACATCATCGTGGCCGATTCGGACGGGATCCTCGTGATTCCGCCGGCCATCGCCGACGAACTGGTGGACGAGTGCATCGCGCAGGAGAAGGAAGAGGCCTTCATCTTCGAGATGGTCAAGCAGGGCAACAGCGTGGACGGTCTGTACCCGATGAACGCCCAGTGGCGTGCCCGTTACCAGGAGTGGGAAGGAGCCCAAGGTGACTGAAACCGCCGTCGGGAGCAAGTCCGAGCAGGCCTATGCCGCCGTGAAGGCGCGCATCGTGGAGGGCACCTACACGCCGGGATACCGGCTGGTGCTGGCCAAGATCGCCGAGGACCTCGGCGTGAGCGTGGTTCCGGTCCGGGAGGCGATCCGCCGCCTGGAGGCCGAGGGGCTCGTGACGTTCGAGCGCAACGTCGGCGCCACGGTCTCCGGGATCGATCCGACCGAGTACCTGTACACGATGCAGACCCTGAGCATCATCGAGGGCGCGGCCACAGCGCTGTCTGCACCTTTGATCGACTCCGTGGCCATTGCCCGGGCCCGTGCGGTCAATGCCGAGATGCGCGACTGCCTGGAGCATTTCGATCCGGTCCGCTTCACGGCGCTGAACCAGGATTTCCACAGCGTGCTCTTTGAACACTGCCCCAATCCGCACATCCTGGACCTCGTGCACCGGGGTTGGAACCGGCTGGCCTCGATCCGGGCCTCGACATTCCGCTTCGTCCCTGGCCGTGCGCAGGAATCCGTCAAAGAGCACGAGGCGCTGCTTCAGCTCATCGAAAGCAACGCCGACGCCGACACCATCGAACAAGCCGCCCGCCGCCACCGCAGCGCCACCCTCGACGCATACCTCGCACAGACCAACGCGGGGTCACTTAGCGCCCATTAGAGGGCCCAACATGGGCCGTAAGTGACCCCGCGTTCCAATAGCAAAGGAGAAAACAATGACGTTCACTGCACCAGAAACCACCCATTACGTCCCGAAGGACCTTCCCACCCACATCCAGCACTTCATCAACGGCGAATTCGTTGACTCGGTCAGCGGGAAGACCTTCGACGTCCTGGACCCGGTCTCCAACACCAACTACGCCACCGCAGCGGCCGGGCAGAAGGAAGACATCGACCTCGCCGTTGCCGCGGCCCGCGAAGCCTTCGTGAACGGCCCGTGGCCGAAGATGAAGCCGCGCGAACGTGCCCGCGTCCTGAACAGGATCGCCGACGCCGTCGAAGCCCAGGAGGAGCGCCTCGCCGAACTGGAGACCTTCGACACCGGCCTGCCGATCACCCAGGCCAAGGGCCAGGCGTTGCGTGCGGCGGAGAACTTCCGCTTCTTCGCGGACCTGATCGTGGCCCAGTTCGACGACGCCATGAAGGTCCCGGGCTCCCAGATCAACTACGTGAACCGCAAGCCGATCGGCGTCGCGGGCCTGATCACGCCGTGGAACACCCCGTTCATGCTCGAGTCCTGGAAACTCGCCCCCGCCCTGGCCACCGGCAACACCGTGGTCCTGAAGCCGGCCGAGTTCACCCCGCTCTCGGCCTCGCTCTGGGCGCAGATCTTCAAGGACGCAGGCCTGCCCGACGGCGTGTTCAACTTGGTCAACGGGCTCGGCGAGGAAGCCGGTGACGCCCTCGTCAAGCACCCGGACGTGCCTCTGATCTCCTTCACGGGTGAGACCACCACGGGCCAGACGATCTTCCGCAACGCCGCCGCCAACCTCAAGGGCCTGTCCATGGAGCTGGGCGGGAAGTCCCCGTGCGTCGTGTTCGCCGACGCCGACCTGGACGCCGCGATCGATTCGGCACTATTCGGGGTCTTCTCCCTCAACGGAGAACGCTGCACCGCCGGTTCGCGGATCCTCGTCGAACGCGCGATCTATGACGAGTTCTGCGAGAAGTACGCCGCCCGCGCGAAGAATATCGTCGTCGGCGACCCGCACGACCCCAAGACCCAGGTCGGCGCACTCGTCCACCCCGAGCACTACGAAAAGGTCGCCTCGTACGTGGAGATCGGCAAGTCCGAAGGCCGGCTGCTCGCCGGCGGGGGACGCCCGGAAGACTTGCCCGCAGGGCTCAACAACAGCAACTACATCGCGCCGACGGTGTTCGCCGACGTCGCGCCCGACGCCCGGATCTTCCAGGAGGAGATCTTCGGTCCTGTCGTCGCGATCACCCCGTTCGAGAACGACGACGAAGCCCTCGCCCTGGCGAACAACACCAAATACGGCCTGGCGGCCTACATCTGGACCCAGAACCTGACCCGCGCGCACAACTTCGCGCAGAACGTCGAGGCTGGCATGGTGTGGCTCAACAGCCACAACGTCCGGGACCTACGCACCCCCTTTGGCGGGGTCAAGGCCTCGGGCCTGGGCCACGAAGGCGGCTACCGCTCCATCGATTTCTACACCGACCAGCAAGCCGTGCACATCACCCTCGGCGCTGTGCACACCCCGAAGTTCGGCGCCTGACCCCGCCCAGCCCAACTACCTCGCACTTGTTGTCGTTATGGGGCTCCAAAACGACACTTACTGCGAGTCAGTTGGGCGGCACCCGGCACCAAAGGCGAGCATCCCGCCGTCGAACACCACAGACCCTTTCGAAGAAGAGAGAACCCCATGAGCAACTTCGTCCCGACCCCCACCGTCCCGGCGCCGGATATCGTCCGCTGCGCCTACCTTGAACTCGTGGTCACGGACCTCGCCAAGTCCCGCGAGTTCTACGTGGACCTGCTCGGCCTGCACGTCACCGAGGAAGACGAGAACACCATCTACCTGCGTTCCTTCGAGGAGTTCATCCACCACAACCTGGTCCTGCGCAAGGGACCGGTCGCCGCCGCGGCCGCGTTCGCGTACCGGGTGAAGTCCCCGGCCGAGGTCGACGCCGCCGAGGCCTACTACCGCGAGCTCGGCTGCCGGGTGGAGCGCCGCAAGGACGGCTTCACCAAGGGCGTCGGCGACTCCGTCCGCGTCGAGGACCCTTTGGGCTTCCCGTACGAATTCTTCTACGAGGTGGAGCACGTCGAACGCCTCACCCAGCGCTACGACCTCTACTCCGCCGGTGAGCTGGTCCGCCTGGACCACTTCAACCAGGTCACCCCGGACGTTCCCCGCGGCCGGGCCTACCTGGAGGACCTGGGCTTCCGCGTGTCCGAGGACATCAAGGATTCCGACGGCGTCACGTACGCCGCGTGGATGCACCGCAAGCAGACCGTGCACGACACCGCCCTGACCGGGGGCAACGGCCCGCGCCTGCACCACATCGCCTTCTCCACGCACGAGAAGCACAACATCATCCAGATCTGCGACAAGATGGGCGCCCTGCGCATCAGCGACCGGATCGAACGAGGCCCGGGCCGGCACGGCGTGTCCAACGCGTTCTACCTGTACATCCTGGACCCGGACGGGCACCGCATCGAGATCTACACCCAGGACTACTACACCGGTGACCCGGACAACCCCACGGTCACCTGGGACGTCCACGACAACCAGCGCCGCGACTGGTGGGGCAACCCCGTGGTCCCGTCCTGGTACACCGAGGCCTCCCTCGTCCTGGACCTGGACGGCAACCCGCAGCCGGTCGCCGTCCGCGAGGAAAAGAGCGAAATGGCGGTCACCGTGGGTGCCGACGGCTTCTCGTACACGCGCCAGCCCGAGGACGGCCCCGCGGGGGAAAAGAAGGGCTTCAAGGTCGGCTCGCAGCTCTAGGCCGGCGGCCCTCAACGTATGCTGACCGCAGGATGGCCGAACGGAGTGTGGAGATGCTTGACCCGAAGACGATAGAAATCATTGCCGACGAACTAGTAGAAGCAGGCCGGAGCCGGACCCCGGTTCCGCGCCTGACCGCCCGCTACCCGGAGATGACGGTGGAGGATTCCTACGCCGTGCAGCAGTTATGGCGGCGCCGGAACGAGGACGCCGGCCGGAAGCTGGTGGGCCGCAAGATCGGGCTGACGTCCAAGGCGATGCAGGCCGCCACGGGCATCACGGAACCGGACTATGGCGCGATTTTCGATGACATGGTCCTGGACACCGGGTGCTCGGTGGCGTGGGACCAGTACACCCACCCCCGGGTCGAGGTGGAACTGGCGTTCGTGCTCAAGAAGGACCTCTCCGGGCCCGGCTGCAGCATCTTCGACGTCCTGAACGCCACCGACTACGTGGTTCCGGCCCTTGAGATCCTGGATTCCAGGATCGAGATGGAGGGCCGGACCGTCGTGGACACCATCTCGGACAACGCGGCCATGGGTGCCATGGTGGTCGGCGGACGCCCGGTTCGCCCGGACGCCATCGACCTCCGCTGGGTATCGGCGATCCTGTACAAAAACCAGGTGGTGGAGGAAACTGGCGTCGCCGCCGGCGTCCTGGACCACCCCGCCAACGGCGTGCACTGGCTCGTTAACAAGATCGCCCCGCACGGTGACGGGCTGAAGGCCGGGGAGATCATCCTCGCCGGCTCCTTCACCCGCCCCCTCTGGGTATACAAAGGCGATACCGTCCACGCCGACTACGGTCCCTTGGGAGTTGTCACATGCCGGTTCGAGTAGAACCAGACCGCACGTTCCGTCAAGCCCTGGCCGCCGCGGACAGGCCACTCGCCGGGATGTGGGTGTGTTCCGGCAGCCCGCTCATCGCCGAACTGTGCGCCGGGGCCGGGCTGGACTGGCTCCTGATCGACGCCGAACACAGCCCCAACGGCCTCGAATCCATCCTCGCCCAGCTCCAGGCCGTCCGCGGCTACCCCGTCCAAGCCGTGGTCCGCCCGCCGGTCAACGACACCGTGCTCCTCAAGCAATACCTGGACCTGGGCGTGCAGGACCTGCTCATCCCCATGGTCAACTCCGCCGCGGAGGCACAGGCCGCCATCGCCGCCGTCCGCTACCCGCCGCACGGGGTCCGCGGCGTCGGCTCCGCCCTGGCCCGCGCCTCGCGCTGGAACCGCATCCCGGACTACCTCGCCCGCGCCGCCGAAACCATCAGCGTCACCGTCCAGATCGAAACCGGGGCCGCCGTCGCCGCCGTCGAGGAGATCCTCGCGGTCGACGGCGTCGATGCCATCTTCCTCGGCCCCTCGGACCTCGCGGCGTCCATGGGCCTCCTCGGCGAACAGGAACACCCCACGGTGCGCGCCGCCGTCGAGCACTGCCTCGCCGCGGCAAAGACCGCGGGCAAACCGGCCGGCGTCAACGCCTTCGGCGAGGCCACGGCCCGTGCTTACATGGACGCCGGTGCCTCGTTCCTGCTGGTCGGCGCCGACGTCGCGCTCCTAGCGCGCGGCACCGAAGCCCTCGCCGACAAGTTCATCCCAACAAACCCCGACGGCGGAGCGGCCTTAGGCGGGACAGGTGACGCCCCGTCGAGCTACTGAACTAGGTAGGTAGTCGGTACTCTTCCGGAGGTCCTTGGACGGAGCTACATTGGATATCCCGAGGCCGCTCGGGGGCGGTCGAGGAGGGGGTCGGCCGCAATTTCAATGGAGCATGCCGTGGTCCCGCAACCAGATCTCAATCCTCAACAAGCCGCAGCCATCGCCGAATCGCCGGCTGCACGGCGTCCAGGCCCCGTGGAGTACGATCTGCGGGCTGTTTACGTCCCGCAGTCCGGGCTGTTCCTGGACGATGAGGGGCGCGAATTCTTTGTAACCGCCGTGGAATTCTGGGAGCACGCGACGGTAGTCAGTCTGTGCTGGAAACGCAGGCCCATGGCAGGGCAGGGAAGTCCGCCCTTGGTTGCGACGGATGAGCACGACCGGGTGCTGGGCGTGAAGCGCATTTGGAACGTTGGTGCGCGGTCGATCCAGCATTTTGAACCGATCTCGACGTCGGCCCGCGCATTAACGGTGCTCATCGCGAGGAAAACGGGAACACAGGAACTGTTTAGCTGCAGGACGCCCCCGGAAAAGAAAGACGCAACGAAGTAAGCTAGGCGGAGCGCGCGATGCCCCGCGTTGACCGGCGGATATGCTCGGGTGTGAGACCGGTCAGCGAGGCAAGTTCAAGGTCATCGCAGGCTTGGGTGCGGAGCGCCGTGACAATCAACGCTTCCCGCTGATTAACGATCCGGTCGCGATGCCTTTCGGCTGCTTTGAGTTGCTCGCTTTTCGCCCTCAGGCCATCCACATGCGCGCCTCGCGTGAGCCCGCTCGGGTGAAGGTCGTCATAAGCCAAACCGATGGTTCGGACAGCCCGAATGTTTTCCCCGGTCACCGCCGAAATTGTGGCCAACGTGAGCCCGTCTTCAAGGGCCTGGGCGATCATCTCGTTGCGGGCAGCGGTCAATGTGCGGATGGCGCTCGAAGCATGGGACAGGAGTTGCCTGTGCGCCGCGAGGGCGTGCGTGAGCTTGGCACGCTCTCCTTTGGCCACGGTTTGGGACCGGGCTGGAACCTTGGCCCGGTAGGTATACCTGCCGGTGGTTGACGGGCCCGGAAGGGACCCGGATTGGGCTGGCATTGGATCCCTTTCGGACTCTTCGCGAACTTCTGATCTATGAAATCTAGGCGGTGTTCGCAGAGCCGCGGAAATACCAATACCGCGTGAACCCATAAGCGAAGTGCATGGAAGATTCCCATATGGGGTTGAAATGTCCCTAAACGACCACAGAATCCCTATATAGATCAGGTGGTCATAAGGGCCTCTTATTGATCCACGCACATTAGGTCTTATCCACGGCGCCCGGCAGTGCCTAGTCTCGAAATTGGGGATTCGACACCCGAATCCTGAGTTTCACGATTCTGGAGAAGACAAATGTCCGAGTACCTGCCGGCGTCGAGGGTCACACGCATCAAGTCCTCAGCGAGCGTTGCGGCCGCCGCCCGCGTCCGTGAACTACGAGCCGAAGGCATCCCGATCATCGACCTGACCGTCGGCGAGCCGGACTTCGACACCCCCGGCCACATCAAGGCGGCAGCGATCGAAGCGATCAACGCCGGCCAGACCAAGTACACCTCGGTGACTGGAACGCCGGAACTGCAGACCGCCATCCTCCGCCGGATTGAAAGCCACACCGGCGTGCGCTACGAAGCGAACCAGCTGACCATCGGCGGCGGTGCCAAGCAAGTCCTCTACGTAGCACTCATGGCTTCGCTCAACGAGGGCGACGAGGTCATCGTCCCCGCACCGTACTGGGTGTCCTACCCGGACATGGTCCTCGCCAACGACGGCACGCCCGTGATCGTCGCTTGCGGAGAAGACACCGGCTTCAAGCTCACACCAGCCGCCCTCCGCGAAGCCATCACGCCCAAGACGAAATGGCTCATCCTCAACGCTCCGTCCAACCCGACGGGAGCCGTGTACACACGCGAAGAACTCCAGGCCCTGGGTGCCGTCCTTGAGGAATTCCCGCATGTCTACATCCTCACGGACGAGATCTACGACGAAATCCACTTCGGCGACGGCCGGGTGACCAGCCTCGTCACTGCCGTTCCGACCCTCCGCGACCGCATCCTCCTGGTCAACGGAGTCTCCAAGGCCTACGCAATGACCGGTTGGCGCCTTGGCTACGGCGTAGGTCCAGCGCCTTTGATCGCAGCGATGAACAAGCTGCAGTCGCAGACCTCATCCTGCCCGTCCTCGGTCAGCCAGGCAGCTGCGGCGGCCGCCCTGAACGGCGACCAGTCGTTCGTCCGGGACAGCGTGGAGGTGTACCGCAAGCGCCGGGACGTCGCCGTCGAAGGCCTCAACGCCATAGACGGACTTTCCGTCGCGCCGGCCGAGGGTGCCTTCTACGCTTACGTGAATTGCAGCGGCGTCATCGGCAAGACCGCTCCGGACGGCACGGTCATTGAGAACGACCAGGACTTCACGCTGTACCTCCTCAACGCGGCTGCGGTCGCCGTCATCCAGGGCTCGGCCTACGGCCTCGGCCCCTACTTCCGGATCTCCTTCGCCACATCGCTGGAGACCATCAACGCCGGCGTGGACTCGATCCGCAAGGCAGTCAGCGCCCTCAACTAAGCCCCACGGGCACCCCAGAAGCCAGCCAAGAGAAAGATTCAGGAAATGATCCACGTCAAGACCAAGTTCCAGAGGCCCGACGCCGACGTCGTCAGCCGCCTCGCGGCGTTCTCCTCCGCGACCATCCACGAAGCCCAGGGCCGCCGCGGCGCCCTGAGCTCCAAGATCAAGCCGATCGACCGCTCGATGTCCTTCTGCGGCCCGGCCGTGACCGTGGCCTGTGCCCCGCAGGACAACCTCATGCTGCAGGTTGCCATCCACTACGCCCAGGCCGGCGACGTGGTCCTGGTCGGTGCCCAGGAATTTTCCGACGCCGGAACGTTCGGCGACGTCTTGGGCAATGCCATGAAAGCCAAGGGCATTGCGGCGATGGTGACGGATTCCGGCGTGCGGGACACCCAGGACCTCATTGAATTGGGCCTGCCGGTATTCTCGGGCAGCGTCTGCATCAAAGGCACGGTCAAGGAAACCCTCGGACCCATCAACCACCCCCTGGTGTTCGGCGATGAGATCATCTACCCCGGAGACATCCTCCGCGGTGACGCTGACGGCGTCGTTGTCGTCCGCCGTGAGGAAGCGGAGGAGGTCATCGCGCTCTCCCAGGCCCGGGACGACGCCGAACGCGACCTCATCAAGGCCTACCACGCCGGAGGCACCACCATCGAGTTGTGCGGACTAACGGAAAAGCTGAAGGCCAAGGGACTGCTGGTCGAAGACTGATTGTCACGCTGGGGCCGGTCACCGAATGCGGTGGCCGGCCTTTTGCGCGCCCGTTTCCGGGCACGAAGAAGGCGCCTTGCCTGGGGCAAGGCGCCTTGGGTGGTTAGTCGAGTCAGTCCAGTCCGGGGTGTCCTGGCCGTGCGTCGACCAGGTACCACTCGATGCTGTGTCCGGCATGGGGCGGCATGAGGCTTCCTTCGAAGACGAAGAGGGGCTCGCCCACGCCGCCCAAAGGACGCCAGAAACCGTTCCTAGGGCAGTGGAATCCGGTCCGTGCGCTGATCGTTCCGAGGGTTGGATTCGAAACCCACCGGGTCTGGCTGATCTTTTTCACCGCTGTTTCCTTTGATTGGGTTCACGGAATCCGCGAGCCGCTTTCGAATTACTTGCTAATTCGATAATAGGAAATAAAAATGCCCGTGAATAAGACCAAAGATGTCTGTCCGGATAAGGCAATGTTATGGATGGATCAACCCTAGGATGGATCGGCCGCGTACTTGCTGATCAACTGTTGCTGCAGCATCTCCTTGACCAGGATGAGCACGGCAGAGGCGGCCTCTGACAGCGGTTCGTGGTCGGGGGTGCACAGGGCGATCTTGCTCTGCAGGGCCGGTTCGACGATCCGCAGGACCTTGAAGTTCTCATCAGGGAAGAGCGCATCGGCAGCCGATTTCGGCAGCACGGTGGCCCCGAGGTTTGCGCGGATGAGCCGGACAAGCGACGGAACCGACTCCACTTCTCCTACGAGCCGCAGGGGCAACCCGTGCTCGGCCAGTCCCTTTTCGATGATCTGGCGCAGGGTGTGGTTCTTTTCGGGGAGGAACAGTCCAAGGGTGCTGGCTTCTTCAAGAGTGACAGTAGTGCGGCCCTGGGCAACATCGACGTCTTCGTGGGTGACCAGGTGCAGGTCTTCCACGATCATGGTGGTGAACTGAACCCCGCGGATCTTCCCCGGCTCGTAGATCAGGGCCATGTCGAGGCGCCCGTTCTTAATTGCTTCGCTCAGCACGCCCCCGAAGATCTCGGTCAAATGCACCACGATGTCCGGGTATCGCCGGCCGACCTCCCGGATGATCTGCGGTGTGAGGCTGGAGGCCATGCTGTACGGTGCGATGGCGATGGACACCCTGCCCGATGGTGCGGCCCCGGATGTCGCTACGTCCTGCCGCGCTTGTTCAACAAGCCGCAGGATGGTCTGGGCATGGCGGTAGAGTGTGTGCCCCGCGGCGGTCGGCTCGACACCTTGCTTACTGCGGATCAGCAGGCGCTGCTTCAAATCGCTTTCCAGTGCCGACACCTGCTGGCTGAGGGCAGGCTGGGCGACGTGGAGCGCTGCAGCGGCCTTGGTGATGCTCCCCGAATCGACGATCTTTACAAAATATGAGAGCTTCCGCGTATCCATCGGTCTGCCTTCCTCCAAGTCCACTTGGGGCCTGGATGCCATAAGGAAATTCTATGTAGGGACACACAATCCGTCTTTGTGTGACCTGTCTCTCAGCGACTAATTTGAGATCCACATCCCCATGGTGGCGTTTCCCAACCATTTACTGACAGTTCGTTGACTCCCCATCATCCGAATTGTCCCGATACCCAAATATAGACGCATTCGGGACGCTGCCTCACAAATCGATCGTCATGCAAAGAGCACCCCATGAGACTTTCGGGCACATCGCCCTCCGGCAACAGCGGCAGGTCCACCGCGCGCGCCGCCGCCCGCCGTCGTCGACCTTCAGCACGGAGGACGACGACGGCGGCCCGGCAGCATGCCGTCTCCGCCACCAGCATGTGTGCCGTAGGTCATAACCGGGAGCTATCCCGTGATAGGGAATAGGTCTTTGTGCCCGAAGTTCGTGGGTGCGAGACTTCTATCACCAAAGAATTACCGACAGTTCCCCGGATTGAAGAATTTTAGCTAAACACTTTCAATCGAAAAGGCGACTGAGTTTACCGGATATTCCAGCCGTTCGAGCGGAATTGCCGGACCCCAATGCAGAACCACGGAAAGAGAACCACGTGAACCCGACAATTGATCTTGTAGCGGATCTTGGAGAGGGATTCGGTGCCTACACCATAGGCAGCGACACCGATCTTCTGGAGATCGTTTCAAGTGCCAATATCGCTTGCGGGTTCCACGCGGGCGATCCGGACATCATGGACGCCACGGTCGCCGAATGCGTTCGCCGCGGAGTGGGAATCGGAGCCCACCCGAGCTTCCCGGACCTGCGTGGTTTCGGCCGCCGGGACATGGGCCTGACTGCCAACGAAGTGCGTGCGGATGTGCTCTACCAACTGGGCGCCCTGAACGGCTTCGCTGCCTTCCACGGAACCAAGGTGACCCACATCGCGCCGCACGGCCGGCTGGGAAATCTCGTCGCCGTCCGGGCGGATTACGCGGAGGCCGTGGCTGAGGCCGCTGCCCGCGTGGACAACGAACTGATCGTGGTCGCGCAGGAGGGCGAGTTGGCCAAGGCGGCACGTTCCGCCGGCCTGGACGTGGCGATTGTGGGCATCGTCGATCGTGCCTACCAGGAAGACGGGACCCTGGTCCCGCGCAGCCAGCCGGGCGCCGTGCTGCACGATCCCTCGGCTATTGTCGAGCGAACCGTCCGCATGGTGTGCGAGGGCAAGATCCGATGCGCCAACGGCACTGACATCGACATCTCCGCGGACACCGTCCTGCTTCACGGGGACAACCCCGGCGCCGTCGAGCTCGCCCGGCTGATCCGTTCGGAGCTCATTTCGGCCGGCGTCCGTATTGCCCCGTTGACCGAAGTCATGGATGCCAAGAGGAAGGCGGCCTGACATGTCCGTTCTCATGGCGGCTCCCACCGAGATCTACGAATCAGGAGACTCCGCATTGCGCGTCGTCGCCCTTGCCGAAGCAAGCGAGGACAACTGGCTCACGGTCCACCGTCTTGCCGACTGGCTGGAGAGCTGTGGCGCCGAGGGCCTTCACGGCGCGGTACCCACCTACGATTCCGTGCTGGTGGAATTCGACCCCGTCCTGGTGTCGGCCCGTCAGGTGCGCGCGTTCGTCAAGCTGGGACTCCTCGAAATGGGCCGGTCCGCCGGCGCCGCAAAGGCACCCCGTGAATTTGATGTTCCGGTGGTCTATGGCGGCGAATACGGTCCCGACCTGGAGAAAGTAGCCGAATACCAGGGCATCTCCACCGAGGAAGTCATCCGCATCCACACCGAGAAGACTTACACCGTCCGCTGCCTGGGTGCTCCTGCCGGCTCGCCCATGATGGACGGTCCCGCTTTCCCCAAGCCTGTGCCCCGCCTCAAGGATCCGCGGCTCAGCGTCCCGGCCGGGGCAGTGGCCGTGGCCGGACGCCAAGCCGTCATCGCTCCCGCGTCCGCACCAGGTGGTTGGTGCGTCATCGGTCAGACCCCTTTGACTGTCCTGAACATTCGCCGTGAACCACTTGTCCCTTACAAGCCAGGAGACATTCTCCGTTTCCGTCGCATCGAGGCCGGAGAATTCGGCTCTTACGTCGGCAAGGAACTGGAACCAAGGCCATGAGCGGGCACATCCTCATCCAGCAACCCGGTAACGCCGTGGTCACAGACCTTGGCCGGTTCCGTGGACCCCGCTTTGGGCTTCCGGTCAACGGCGCCCTGGACCAGTACTCGGCCCGGGCCGCCAACATCCTTGCCGGCAACGCGGACAACGATCCCCTGGTGGAGATCACGGCCCTCGACTTCAGGATGAAAGCGCAGTCCGACATCCTGATCGCAGTCACGGGGGCTCCGTTGACCCTCACCGTCGGAGGGCGTCCGTGCAGCCAGTGGGAACCGGTTTCGGTCCGTGCTGGCGAGACGGTGGCCGTCCGGGGAATCAACCGGGGCCTCCGTGCCTACCTGGCCGTCCACGGTTCCGTGGAGGCGCCGACGCTGCTGGGTAGTTGTGCCCCGGACACCGTTGTGGGCTTCGGCCTGCAGCTCAAGGAAGGAACCACCCTCCTGACCCGCCGCAGCGTGGGCCCTGTTCGCCAACCGTACTTCGACCTTCCGCTCTTCCGGCTTGGTCTTGAACGGCCGGACATGGGGCAGGAACTGATGGTCGATGTGACTGACGGTCCGGATGTCGCCGAGTTTGGCGATTCCGCCGAGCTGCTCTTCACCTCGGAATACGCCGTAAGTGGCCGGAGCAATCACATCGGCCTGAGGCTCGGGGGTGAACTTCCGGAAAGAACCTCGAGTGGCGAAGTGCTTTCACGCGGGGTACCGGTGGGCGCCGTCGAGGTTCCTTCCCGGGAAGAGTTGCTGGTACTGCACCGGGGACGCGGCGTCACCGCCGGATATCCAGTCCTCGCCGTGGTCACCAGCAATGGCCTGGACGTCCTTGCCCAAGCCCGCCCGGGCGACAAGGTCCGCTTCAGGAAAACAACAGTGGCGGAGGCAACTTCCGCCCACCGGCGCTCGCGGGCGCAGCTTGAAACCCTCCGCGAATCCGTCAACACAGTCTTCGGACTACTTGGCATTGGATGCCGACCCCAGTGGCAGGACCTCCCGGTTGCGGCATGCAGCTAAAAACCTGTCGTCAAAACCAATAGGCGTTGCTACGCTCAACATCAAGAAGGAAATGTCATGACCGCTAACACCAACGCTGCACAAGTGCAGCATGAACGGCTCACAGGCCGTCAAACGCGCAAGGTTGTCACCGCAGGCTGCGTTGGCATCTTCGTGGAACTTTATGACAACGGCATCTTCGCGTTTATGGCCGGAACACTTGCCTTGGTGTTCCTCGCCCCCGGTAACCCGGACAACGCCTTGTTGTTCGTCTTCGCCGGCTACGCCGTCTCGTTCTTCGTCCGGCCCCTCGGCGCGGTTGTTTGCGGCTACCTGGGCGACCGGATCGGCAGGCAAAAGCTACTGGTCTTCGTCATTCTGCTGATCAGCGTCGCCACAGCCGGTATCGGAATCCTGCCCACGTACGCGGCCATCGGCATTGCGGCTCCCATCCTGCTCGTCCTACTGCGGCTCCTGCAGGGCTTCTCGGTCGGCGGCGAAGCCGCCGGCGCCATGACCTTCCTCGCTGAACATGCCCCCGAGGGCAAGCGCGGCATCATCACTTCCTACGCGCAGATCGCTTCGTTCGCAGCCCTCCTCACCGGCACCCTTGTGGCGTTCTCCATGTCTCCGTGGCTCACCCAGGCCGCGATCGACGGCGGTGGCTTCGGCTCCTTCGCATGGCGCATTCCTTTCCTGGTCGCCATTCCCATGGGCGTCATCGGCTGGTACATCCGCAAGGCCATCGCGGACACCCCCAACTTCACCAAGCTCAAGGAAGAAGGCGGCCTTTCCAAGAACCCGCTCAAGGAAGCCTTCCAGTCCGCTGAGCACCGCCGGGCCATGGTTCTTGCCCTCTTCATCCCGCTCATGAACGGCTCCGGCTACTACGTCCTGTTCTCCTACATGCCTACGTTCCTCAAAGGCAAGCAGCTCAACTTCACCATCGGCGAGGCACTGTTCATCACCGCCTGCAGCCTGGTTGTCATCTGCATCGCCATTCCTTTCATGGGTGCCCTCTCCGACCGCATCGGCCGCAAGAAAGTCATCGCCGGCTCCGCCATCGCCATGACCATCCTGGGCATTCCGTCCTACGCCCTCATCGCAACTGGAAACATGGGCCTGGCTATCCTTGGCGCCTCGATCATGGCCATCGTCTTCGCCGGCCACACGGCCGTCATCCACATCCTGATCGTTGAGCTGTTCCCCACCCGGGTTCGCTACTCCGCCTACGGCCTCGGCTACAACATCTCCTCCGCGCTCTTCGGCGGAACCGCTCCGTTGCTGATGACCTGGCTTATCAGCAGCACCGGCAACATCTACATGCCGGCCTTCTACGCAGTGATCACGGCACTCGGCACGCTCGCAGCCGTGAGCACGGTCAAGGACCGGGCACACGAACCCCTGCGCGACGCCTAGGCGCCGCTGACCCCCGGGCACAGTTCGTGCCTTCCATTTCCACTCTTTGGAGAACCGATGTCTTTTTCCGACTACACCACCGCCCTCGTCACCGGAGCGTCAACCGGTATGGGTGCCGCGATCACGGAGCGCCTGGCCAAAAGGGGCCTGACCGTTCACGCCGTGGCCCGCAACGAGGAACGCCTCAGCGAACTGGCCGATCGTACGGGTGCCATCCCGCACGTAGTTGACCTGACCGACACAGCTGCCCTGACCGCCGTCGTGAGCGAGCTGAAGGTCGACGTCCTGGTCAACTGCGCCGGAGTTTCCCGGCCCGGGAACCTCCTGGACTCGTCCGAGCAGGACATCGACGAGCTCATCGACGTCAACCTTCGCGGCCTGCTTCAGCTCACGCGGCTGGTCCTGCCGGGCATGGTGGAGCGCGACCTTGGCCACGTCATCAACATCAGCTCGATCGCAGGCGTCTACAACTTCTATGGCCACACGGTGTACCACGCCACGAAAGCCGCCGTGCACCAGATCTCCCGCCAGCTCAGGAACGATACGGTCGGCAAGCGCATCCGCGTGACCGAGATCTGCCCGGGGCGTGTGGAAACCGAGATCTTCGGCCGGAACATGGGCGGCACGCCTGAAGCCATGGAAGAAGCATGGAAGACGTACTACGAAGGCTACGAGTCGTTGACCACTGACGACATCGTCAACGCGCTCGATTACGCCATCGAAACCCCGCGCCACGTCAATGTGGGCATGCTGGAACTTATGCCGACGTTCCAGGTCCCCGGTGGTCTCACCTTCGACAGGCGCTGACCCCCCGCCTCCCTTGAGGCGCCGCGCCCGTCTGGGCGCCCCGAAGTTCCAGTGACATCACTCCCGTTGCTGGAAATACAAGCTGGCGGCCGCGAATTTCGCGGCCGCCAGCACCCGTTTCCGGGGAAAGGAGCTTTGGTGCGGGCCCGCCGCTTAGGGAGGGCCCGACGTCGGGCGCTCAGTCCTCGTGGAGGGCTTGCGTCAGATGGTGTGTCGGGATGCGGTCACGGTCATAGGTGATTTCCGTGTAGCCGTGCGGTTCCGGGCGGCCGTCGTGGCCGAGATTGACGAACACGATTTCCTCGATGGTCAGGATGCTGTCGCGGGTGATCATGTTGCGCACCTCCGCGCGCATGGTCAGAGACGTCCGGCCGAAACGGACCGCCGTCAGGCCCATCTCCACCAGATCGCCTTGGACGGCCGAGCTGACAAAGTTGATCTCGGAGATGTACTTGGTGACGGCGCGGCCGTTTCCAAGCTGGAGGATTGCGTAGATTGCCGCTTCCTCGTCGATCCATTTCAGCAGGCTTCCACCGAACAGCGTGCCGTTGGCGTTGAGGTCCTCCGGGCGTATCCACTTGCGCGTCCGGAACGTGATGTCAGCCTTTTCCATAATGCGAGATTAGCCGAGGCCGGGCGCCTGCGTCTCCTGCGGCGTGCCATGCTTGGCGCGACTCCGTAACATGGATACGGTGCACCCGGTTCAGGGCACAACACGACACGCCGATTCGCGCACCATGCGGTACACCGGGAACGCGCTGGAGGAACACCATGAAGATCGACAAAACCCGCCGTAGCGCCTGGCTGAGCGCCTGGCTGAGCGCCCGGCCTTCCGGCTTGGAACACTGACCATGCCACCGTTGGACGCTGTATTGGGCGCCTGGTCCATGAACTGGCCTGCCCTGGTCATTCTTATTGCCGCAGTCGCCCTGTATTCAAAGGGCCTGATTGCTGCCAAGCGCCGTGATATCCGCTGGCCCCTGTGGAACTCCTTTGCCTTCTTCGCCCTTGGCCTGGGTAGCTTCGCGGCACTGAGCTTTGGATTCCCGGGAACCTACAGCCACGACCTGAGGTGGGCATTCACCCTCAAAGTGACGTCCTATCTGTTTGTGGTCCCGCTGTTGGTTGGCCTGGGCAAGCCGTTAACCCTTGCCAGGCAGACCCTTGGCCCCGCGGGTGCGGCGAGGGTGGAAGCTGTGCTCGGGCACCGGCTCGTTCGCATGCTCAGCAACACGCTCGTGGCGGCGCTTCTGGGGCTCGCAATGTTCACAGTGTTCCTGACCCCGTTTTTCTACGTGCTGCGGACCAACCCCGCCGCCGACGTCATCCTGACGTTGCTCGTGCCCGTCATGGGCCTCCTCATGACCGTACCGATCATGGAAGACGGCGCAGGACGCACCTCATCGCTCATTGTCGTCGAGTTCATCTTTGTATTCATTGAGCTGCTTGCCGACGCGGTGCCCGGGGTCCTGATGCGGCTCAGCCCGGGAATTCTCGACGGCGCCACGTCAGTTTTGGGCAATCAGCCAGGCTGGTTCCCCTCACCCTTGCGCGACCAGCAACTCGCGGGAGACCTGATGTGGTTCCTCGCAGAGATTGTGGATCTTCCCCTCATCATCCTGATGTTTGTCCGCTTCTCCCGGAGCGACAAACACGAGGCCAAGAGCTTCGACGACCTGAGCGACGAAGAAATCGAAGCCCTGAATCGGGCACATCTGGGCCAAGGCGGACGCAGCCTGGATTGATCCGGTCCCGTCCTTAGGCCATCCCCCTGTGCCTCACGCCATTGCAGTGTGCGATGCGCTGTGCGAATCGATCGGCTTGGCGTAGCACTGCGAGTGGGTGACACCGATGTAGGGGCCGAAATTTGGCACCGCAGCGAAGCCGGCGCTTTCGTAGAAGCTGCGGCCGTCCGATTGGGCCGAACCCGCTTCCGCGGTGATCATGCTGAAACCGTGGGCATGTGCCTGCGCCTCCAACGCGGCAAGGATTGAACTCGCCACTCCTGAGCCCCTGGCGTACGGGACGACGTATAGCCGCTTGATTTCGGCCGTCTCGGCATCCAGGATCCTTAGCCCTCCGCAACCCAGGGGCTGGCCGGAACACTTTTCGTAGGCTACAACGAAGACGGCGGTATCTGCTTCCGACGGCGCGGGTCCGGGCTCGTGGTCCGAGTTGCCGAAACGTGCGTCCAGTTCCGCTTGCTGCGCTGCGCGGAGGTCCGCACCCACCGGGTTTGCCCAGGTGACCTGTCTGATGTTGAGCCGCGGATTTGTCTGCATCGGAACCTCTTTCGCCGAAGGGGGTTATGCCTATCAAGCCTAAGAAGCGGGGGTTACCGCGGTGTTTCCTCCGCGTAAGCGTCCGGAGAAATACCGGTGAGGCGGAACTGACCCCAACCAGCCCCTATTCGACGGCGTCGCCGGTGGGATCCTCGACCGTCCGGTCGGCCACGGCAAGTCCGCCTACGGGGCTTTGGTCCCAGTGCAGCAGCCGCCACCCGGTCTCCGGATCGCCTTCGAGCACCACGATTCCGGTGTTCTGCAGTTGGTGGGTGGCGGCGAACTCACGGCCAACATCCACGGCACGGCGGCCTGCCCAACAGCGGATCGCGGCACCATGGCTGACCACGACGGCGGTTTCGTCGCCCGACGCTGCCACTTTGGCAATGGCAGCGTCGTAGCGGGCGAAGAACTCGTGTCCATCACCAGCTCCCGGCATGCGGACGTCGAGTTCCCCGTCGGTCCAGTCGAAAACGGTGCTCATGTACCGGTGGTGCGACTCGTGGTCGGTGAGCTTCTCCAGGGCCCCGGCCTCAATCTCCTGCAGGCCGTCCAATACAGTGGCCTCGAGCCCGAGGGCTTTTGCAAGCGGGGCGGCGGTCAGCTGGGTGCGGACCAGCGTGGATGCATAGATGGCCGTGATGTCTTCGTTGGCGAGGGACTCCGGGAGCGCAGCGGCCTGGCGTTCGCCAAGTTCAGTCAGTCCCGGACCGGGAAACGCCGTGTCCAACTGCCCCAAGACGTTTCCAGGGGTTTGCCCGTGGCGGATAAGCAAGAGCCTCATGCTGACACAATTCCTTACGTCGATTCGGAAACGCAGGGCCCATGTGGCCGCTACTTCAGGTGGTCCACCAACTGGTCCGCGATGCCCGTGTACTTGCCTGGAGTAAGCGCCAGGAGGCGTGCCTCGGCTTCGGGAGACAATCCCAGGCTCGAGACGAACTCCTGCATGCGGACGGCATCGACGCGCTGGCCGCGGGTGAGATCCTTGAGCCGCTCGTACGGGTTTTCCATTCCAGCGACCCCGGCGATGGCCTCGGCGCGCATGACCATCTGGATCGCTTCGCCCAGGACTTCCCAGTTGGTGTCGAGGTCGGCCGCCAGTACGTCCTCGGCAACGTCCAGGGCTTTCAGCCCCTTGGCGACATTCGAGATCGCAAGGAGCGAGTGTCCGAATGCGACGCCGATGTTACGTTGCGAAGAAGAGTCGGTCAGGTCTCGCTGCCAGCGGGAGGTAACCAGCGTGGCGCCCAGGGTGTCCAACAGGCCGTTGGAAATCTCGAGGTTGGCCTCGGCATTTTCGAAGCGGATCGGGTTGACCTTGTGCGGCATGGTGGAGGAGCCGGTGGCGCCTGCTACCGGGATCTGGCGGAAGTAGCCAATCGAGATGTAGCTCCAGATATCCGTGCAGACGTTGTGCAGGATGCGGTTGAAGCGGGCGACGTCCGCGTAGAGCTCGGCCTGCCAGTCGTGGCTCTCGATCTGGGTGGTCAGCGGGTTCCACGTCAGCCCCAGTCCCTCAACGAAGGACTGCGCTACGGCCTGCCAATCGGCGCCGGGAACGGAAGCGATATGCGCAGCATACGTGCCGGTAGCGCCGTTGATCTTGCCCAGGTACTGGGTCTTGGAAACGCGGTCCAGCTGGCGGCTCAGGCGATGCGTGATGACGGCCAGTTCCTTGCCAAGGGTAGTGGGAGTGGCCGGCTGGCCATGGGTGCGGGAAAGCATCGGGACGGCGCGGTTCTCCTCGGCCATTGCCTCGATCTGCTTCACCAAGGCGCGGGCTGCAGGGAGCCAGACATCTTCCACGGCGCCCTTGACGCCCAGGGCGTAGGAAAGGTTGTTGATGTCTTCCGATGTGCAGCCGAAGTGCACCATCGCGGTCAGCTTCTCGATACCGATCGCCGGGAGGCGGCGGCCGATGTAGTACTCGACTGCCTTGACGTCGTGGACCGTGACGGCTTCGATTTCAGCGAGTTCCGTGACCGAAGCGGCGTCGAACTCGGTGACGATGGCGCGCAGCTTCTCCTGCTGCTCGGCGGTGAGGGGCCCGGCGCCGGGAAGTACGTTGTTGCTGGTCAGGTGGATGAGCCACTCGACCTCGACGGCAACGCGGTCGCGGTTCAGCGCGGCCTCGGACAAGTAGTCGACCAGGGGAGCGACGGCGGACTGGTACCGGCCGTCCAGCGGGCCCAGGGCGATCGGCTCCGGCGACGCGGCGAGGGCCAGGCGTCCAGAGGGCGTACGGGTAACAGCGGCGGCGACGGTTTCAGGCATGGGGCAATTCTTTCATGAACTCGGCTCGCGCCCTTAAGCCGGACTTCCCTATGTGAATAACGTCGCAGCTTCCCCTCCCCGACCACGTTTCCTACAGGTTATCCACATAGCCCATCACGGCGGTTCCGAGCCGTCGGGGCACAACGTAGCGTCGGTGCCACAACATCAATGGACACGGAGGAGGGCAACGTCTTGAGCGGCATTCTTATGGCGGCCGGAGGTACGGATCTGGATTCGCAGCAGTGTATTTCACGAGGCGCGGAGATCCAGAGGCTCGGATGGCGGATGAGGATCTGCGCCGACCAAGCCGATGCCGTTCTTGCAAGGCTTGCTCAGTCGCAACTCGAGCAATGGGAGTCGCCGGCCGGCCGTGCCTACCGGACCACGCTGGCTTTGCAGGCCGCCTCCCTTCGAAGGGGGCGTGATGCCTTGCATGAGGCAGCTGAAGCGACCCTTCGCCATGCCCAAAATGTGGCTACGAAACTCCAGCCTGGCTTCTGATGGCCGAGGTCGCTCCTATCGGCGCGGGCGGAACACCCCACCCCCGAGCACCCGAGCCGGATGGCACATTGCGGATACGCGGCGGAGTCGGGGGAATCCATTTCCAATTCGAAGAGCTGCTTGCTGGCGCCGCCGCGCTGGACGCACTGGTGCTCCAACTGCAGGCCATTGAAGTGGAGGCTGAAGCGGTGAGGGTGGCTCTCTTCCCGCACCAGGCCTCGTCCTACGCGAGCGGCAGCAACGCAATCATCGCCGTTGGTGAGAGCGGCCGGGACATTGGACGCGTCCGCGAACAGCTTCAGCGGATCGGCAACGGGGTCAGGGCGAGCCATCGTGAATACGAGTTTGCGGAATCACATGCGGCGATCAGGTTGCGGATGGGATTGGGAATGCCAGGTCCTGCGACTGGTCCTGCTCCCCTCGACGTTGGCTTGAGGGGCGCCACCGAAGGAGCCGTGCGGGACCTCACCCGGATATTGGAGCTGCTGGTGGGGATACCGCCGGCCGCGGCCAACCTTGCAGGGGCAATCGTCGGGCCCACTGATGTCGGTGCAGTCCTGAGAGCGATCGTCGCGATTCCCGCATTGGCTTTCCTCAAGCCACGTCCCATTACGGTCAGCCGGGGAGAGGCAACCACCAAGAGCGTGGACCTGTCGGCAGCAGGAATGCTCAGGGAACTGGATCACGTCGGCGCCACGTCGGAGGGCGAAATTGAAGTGATGCAGGTAGATAAGGGCGGCGAACGGGCGTGGGTGGTGCTGATTCCGGGCACCCAGCCAGGCAACCCGCCGGGAGGGGGAAATCCATTGGACGAGGCCGGGATTGCCGAAGCGCTGGGTTACAACTCGATGGAAACAAGCAAGGCCATCCGTCAGGCGTTGCTCGAGGCTGGCGCCGCGGCCGGCGAAACGGTGGTGGCAGTCGGCCACAGCCAAGGCGGAATCCACGCCATGAACCTGAGCAAGGACAAAGCGTTCCTCGCCGAGTATGACCTCAAGTTTGTGGTGACAGCTGGATCGCCCGTCGGCGGGATTACCCCGCAGGCCGGCATCGGGAGCCTGCACTTGGAGCACGAACAGGATTGGGTACCCGGCGCGGAAGGCAAAGCGAATCCGGACACCAAGGACAGAGTCACGGTCACCATGACCAGTCCGGTGATCCTGGAACCCGGTGAGGACCTAGGCATTGGGCCGGCACACAAGCTCTCACGCTATGAGGAAGGGGCGAAGCTGGTGCAGCTCAGTTCCGATCCTTCACTGGCCGCTTCCACTGCCGCTCTGGGCGGGATACTGGGCGCCGGAGGAGTGGCCAAGGTGAGCCGGTTCAAGCTGAACCGCGAAGCGCCCCCGGCCCCTCGGGGAGGGCGGTGAGGAAAGCCGAGGAACATGCTGGCGAAGGCCACTTACGGCCTGTTACCGCCTACCGCCTGGAATCCAGCTGGCCACCATGGAGATCAGGCTGATGATGATCGCCGCGAGAACTGCGGTCCAGAAGAAACGGTCGATGGTGAGGTGTACCGGCGTGTAGCTACTGAGCCAGGCTGTCAGGGACAGCATGGCCGCGTTGATGACAATCGTGAACAAGCCGAGGGTGAGGATCGTGATCGGAAGGGAGAGTAGCTTGACCAGAGGCCGCACGAAGGCGTTGACGATGCCAAAAATGAGCCCTATGAAGAGATAGGCAAGAACCACGCCCAAAGTGTCGCCCCCTTGAGTGACCCCCGCGTTGCTTACCGCATTGGTAGTTGCCGACGTGGAAATATCCATCCCAGGCAGAATCCAACTGGCAACCCAGAGGGCCAGTCCGTTGATCAGGACACGCACAATGAATGAACCCATACGCCCATGCTTTCACACGCGCCGGTTTCACACGCGATCGTTTTCACATGCGCCGGTTTTCATGTGCACAGGCCAAGGGGCTTCGAGCATGGCCCGAAGCCCTGCAAGTAGGCTGGTGCCATGAATTCTTCTGACAACGCACCGGAGGGCGTGCGTCCCCGCCCGGTGGTGGACAGGCTCCCCAAATATGCCGCAGGCAAGCCGCCCGCCGCGATTGAGGGCCTGACCAGTTACAAACTGTCGTCCAATGAAAACCCGCTACCCCCGATCCCCGCCGTACTCGAGGCGATCGCTGATCAGTCGGACATCAACCGGTATCCGGACCCGCTGTCCACCAAGCTGCGCACGGCGCTCGCTGACTTCCTGGGAATTCCCGCTGACGACGTCGTCACCGGGGCCGGAAGCCTCGGGGCCCTCAACCAAATCTTGTCCACCTTTGCCGGACAGAACCACGACGGCAAGTCTGATGAGGTCATCTACGCCTGGCGTTCCTTCGAGGCCTACCCCATTTCCGTAGGACTGGCCGGTGCCGAGAGCGTCCAGATCCCGTTGCTTTCCGATGGGCGTCACGATCTCGAGGCCATGGCGGCCGCCGTGACCGTCCGCACCAAGGTGATCTTGCTTTGCACGCCGAACAATCCCACGGGTCCCATCCTCACGGCCGAGGAAACTGAACGGTTCATCCAGTCGGTTCCGGCGGGCGTCGTCGTGGTCATCGATGAGGCCTACCAGGAGTTCGTCAGGGACGAGAACGCCGTGGACGGCATCAAGTTGTACCGCAAGTACCCTAACGTCGTGGTCCTCCGTACCTTTTCCAAGGCCCACGGCCTTGCCGGGCTGCGCGTTGGATACAGCGTCTCCGGTCCGGATCTCACCCAGCACCTGCGCGTCGCTGCCACCCCATTTGCTGTCTCGCAGATTGCGGAACGCGCCGCCATTACTTCGTTGGAGAATTTCGACCAAGTTGTTGAAAGGGTACAAAGCCTGGTGGACGAGCGGGACCGGGTTACCGCGGGACTTCGCGAGCTCGGATGGTTCGTGCCCGAGGCCCAAGGCAACTTCGTATGGCTGAATCTTGGCGAGAATAGCGCCGAATTTGCCGGACTGGCAGGCGAGCGGGCGTTGTCCGTGCGGGCCTTCGGCAACGAAGGTGTCCGGGTCAGCATTGGAGAGGTCGAGGCCAATACTCGATTCCTGGAACTCTGTGCGTCCTATACAAAAGCGCCGCTGCCTTCCTAGCGGTTAACAAATGCCCCTGCGTCCCTTACTGCGGATAAAGTAAGGGACGAAAGCCAAGATATGCCGATTCCGGAATGCATTCCTGAATCGGCATATATCAGCGAATATTGCTCAGCATCGGCTGTGGCAGGCAAGGAGACGGAATGGGCGCAACTCAATTGCCCACCCCCGGGATCAACGGAACGGGACTGGATCAGCAGTCTCCTGCGGGAGGCGCTTCAAGCGATCCCGCTGCCGAGATGATCCAGCTGCTGGGGCCGGACGGCAAGCTAGGGACAGATCCAGTCTTCTCGGACTACGCCAAGCGCCTTGATCCTGAGCAACTCCGGGGCTTCTATGCCGACATGGCCAAGGTCCGCCGCTTCGACCAGGAGGCCACTGCACTCCAGCGCCAAGGCGAGCTGGCACTTTGGGTTCCCCTCACCGGCCAGGAGGCCGCCCAGATCGGTTCCGGGCGGGCTACCCAACGGCAGGACTACATCTTCCCCACGTACCGGGAACACGGCGTCGCATTGACCCGCGATGTGGACCTGGCGGAGCTCCTCAAGTTGTTCCGCGGAATTTCGAATGGTGGCTGGGATCCCACCGAGAACAACTTCCATCTCTATACCCTCGTCCTTGCGGCCCAGACGCTGCACTCCGTCGGTTACGCCATGGGAATCCAGCGCGACCAGAAGCTTGCGGAAGCCAATGGTTCCAACGACCCGAAGGCTGCTGTGGTGGCCTACTTCGGCGACGGTGCCAGCTCCGAAGGCGACGTCCACGAATCCATGGTCTTCGCGGCTTCCTACAATGCTCCCGTGGTGTTCTTCTGCCAGAACAACCACTGGGCCATCTCCGTCCCTACCGAGGTCCAGACCAAGGTTCCGCTGTTCAACCGGGCCAGGGGATACGGCTTCCCGGGCATCCGCGTTGACGGCAACGATGTCATCGCAGTCCATGCGGTCACCGAGTGGGCGCTTGAGCACGCACGGGAAGGCCGTGGTCCGGTGCTCATTGAGGCATACACGTATCGCGTTGGTGCCCACACGACGGCGGACGACCCCACCAAGTACCGCGAATCCGCCGAGGAGATTTCATGGCGGGGCAAGGATCCCTTGGATCGTCTTGAGAAGTACCTCCGCAACGAGGGCCTCGCCGACGAAGCTTTCTTTGAGCAAGTCAGGGTCGACGGCGACAAGCTCGCCGCTCACGTCCGCAGCACCACGCAAGGCCTGCAGGGTCCCAACTTCCGCGAGTCATTCGCGGGTGTCTATGCCGAGCCGCACCCCTTGGTGGCCGAGGAACTTGCTTGGTTCGAGGAATACTCCGCCGGATTCGAAGGCAACGAGGAAGAGGGGGCAGGCAACTGATGACCACTATGACCATTGCCAAGGCCATCAACGAAGGCCTGCGTGCCTCGCTCACCAATAACCCGAAGTCCTTGCTCATGGGCGAAGACATCGGCCCGCTGGGCGGCGTCTATCGCGTGACCGACGGACTCATCAGGGAGTTCGGCGCAGACCGGGTGGTGGATACTCCACTGGCTGAGTCCGGCATCGTCGGCACGGCTATTGGCCTCGCCTTGCGCGGCTACCGTCCCATCTGCGAAATCCAGTTCGACGGTTTTGTGTTCCCCGGGTTCAACCAGATCACCACCCAATTGGCCAAGATGCACTCCCGCAGCGGCGGCAAGTTGACTGTCCCCGTAGTCATCCGCATTCCTTACGGTGGCGGTATCGGCTCGATCGAACATCACTCGGAATCACCGGAAGCACTGTTCGCCCACACCGCCGGCTTGCGCATCATCACCCCGTCCAACGCCCACGACGCCTACTGGATGATCCAGCAGGCCGTTGACTGCACGGACCCGGTCATCTTCTTCGAGCCCAAGCGCCGCTACTGGCTCAAGGGCGAGGTGGATACCGAGAACGTCGGATTGGCTTCGGACCCCTTCCAAGCGCACGTCCTGCGCGAAGGTTCCGACGCCACCATCGTGGCGTACGGGCCGCTGGTACCGGTCGCGCTGGCCGCAGCAGCGGCCGCGGAAGAGGACGGGCACAGCATCGAAGTGATCGACCTGCGCTCGATTTCGCCCATCGACTTCGACACTGTCACGGCTTCCGTCAAGAAGACCGGCCGCTTGATCGTTGCCCACGAGGCACCGACGTTCGGAGGGATCGGCGGCGAGATCGCTGCGCGGATCAGTGAGCGTGCTTTCCTGCACCTGGAGGCTCCGGTCATCCGCGTGGGCGGTTTCCACATGCCATATCCCGTGGCGAAGGTGGAAGAGGACTACTTGCCGGACATCGACAAGATCCTCGAAGCCCTGGACCGTTCCCTGGCCTACTAGCCGCCCCTGATTGCACCCGCCGCCACGCGGACGGGCCAGCCGAGATCGAGGACCTAAGTGACTGTTAAGAAATTCAACCTGCCGGATGTCGGCGAAGGCCTGACCGAGGCGGAAATCGTCTCCTGGAAGGTCAAGCCCGGCGATACCGTGGCCATCAACGACGTCATCTGCGAGATCGAGACCGCCAAGTCCCTCGTGGAATTGCCCTCCCCGTATGCCGGCACCGTGGCGGAATTGCTCGTTGCCGAAGGCATCACGGTTGAAGTAGGGACGGCGATTATCGGAATTTCGGACAATGCGCCGGGTGACACCGCGCCCGCGTCAGCGCCCGCCGCGCCGCTCGCCGAGCAGCCTGCGGCTCCGCCCGCCGCCGCGACGCCCCCCGCCGCGCCTGCAGCGGAACAGGTCTTCGAAGCCTCGATGTACGGCAAGTTGCCCGACGACGCCGGAACGTCCGACGGCGGTCCGGCCGGCGGCCCGCTGGTTGGCTCCGGTCCCAAGGCCGACGCGGTCAAGCGCCGCCCGCGCAAGCGCCCGGAAGGTGCTGCTTCGGTACCCGCCGCGGCGCCGAGCGCGGCACCCGCCGCCGTCGAGACCGCCGTCGAGCGAGTGGCAGAGCCCAGCGCTCCGGCCCTGCCGCCCGTTGCCGCACAACAGCCCGCAACCGCAAGCCAGACATCCGCAAGCCAGACATCCGCAAACCAGGCGCCGGGTCTCACCGGCATCGGTGCAACGGTCAGTGGCCTCGTCAACCGGGTGCTGGCCAAGCCGCCCGTGCGCAAGATCGCCCGTGAACTTGGGATTGACCTGGCCGACGTCGTTCCCACCGGAGCCCGCGGCGAAGTGACCCGTGAGGATCTGGTCAGCTACCAGTCGCAGCGCGATGCCGAGGTGGACCAAGCAGACAAGTTCTGGGGTGCGTCCAAGAAGCCGCAGGATCAGCGAGTGGAACGGATCCCGGTCAAGGGCGTCCGCAAGGCCACTGCCAAGGCCATGGTGGAGTCGGCGTTCACGGCGCCGCACGTGAGTATCTTCGTTGACGTGGATGCCAGCCGCACCATGGAATTCGTCAAGCGGCTCAAGGCCTCCAGGGACTTTGAGGGAATCAAAGTATCGCCGCTGCTGATCCTCTCGAAGGCTGTGATTTGGGCCGCGGCGCGCAATCCGAGCGTTAACGCGACCTGGGTGGAGAACGCCGATGGCAACGGAAACGCGGAGATCCACGTCAAGCACTACATGAACCTGGGCATTGCCGCGGCGACGCCGCGAGGGCTTATGGTTCCGAACATCAAGGATGCCCAGGATCTTTCCCTCAAGGAACTGGCCCTCGCCCTCAATGAGCTTGCCAGCACGGCACGCGCCGGCAAGACCCAGCCGTCGCAGATGCAGGGCGGCTCGCTGACCATCACGAACATCGGCGCCCTGGGCATCGACACCGGAACGCCTATTATCAACCCCGGTGAGGTGGCAATCGTCGCGTTCGGCACCATCAAGCAAAAGCCGTGGGTGCTCGACGGCGAGGTCATCCCCCGCTGGATCACAACGCTTGGCGGTTCGTTCGACCACCGCGTGGTGGACGGCGACCTCTCTGCCCGTTTCATGGCCGACGTAGCATCCATCCTCGAAGAACCTGCCCTGCTGCTTGACTGAGCATCGCGGCATCAAGGACGGGCGGCGCGGGCAGCGCGGCGTTAGGGGAGAGCGGCACCGCGTTGCCAGGGTCCTGACGGAAGTCTTCCAGCCGCCCGCCGTCGTATCCGTCCTGCTGCTCCTGAGCCCTGCGGTGGAACCAGGCTTCCCGGGCACGATATGGTTCGGTGTCCTGGCGGCGCTCTTTGTCTGCGTGCTGCCGCTGGCCTACATCCTGCTCATGGTGCGGCTCGGCAAACTCAGCGACCACCACGTCAGTGATCGCAAGGAGCGGGCGCCGTTGCTGATGCTTGCGCTCGTGTCCGTGGTCGTGGGGCTGGTGGCCCTCAATCTCATCCACGCCCCGACGAGCGTCTCAGCGATGATCCTTGCACTGATTGGCGGCATCACGGTGTTGGCCGCAGTCAGCCTCGTGTGGAAAATCAGCGGCCATGCCTCGGCAATTTCCGCGGCCTAGTAGGACGTGTAGCTGAGCGCGAGGTCGCGCAGTTGCTGATCGCTCATGCTGCCGATCATTCCGAATGACAGCACCATCGCCAGGGCTCCGACGGCGAGCATCGCGGAAGCAACCACAAGCAACAATTTCCAGTCGGAGCGAAGGATGCTGCGGAACGTCTCCGGCATCTGGAGCAACGGGGAGATCATGTTCGGGGCGCTGTCTACCGAGCCGTCGTCGAGAAGTGCCACGATGCGGTCATTCGCCCGGTCGAAGCGCATGGAACTGATGTGGTTGCCATGGCGGGCGAGCAGAATGTCGTGTCCGACGCGTTGGCGCGGCTGCAGAGTAAGCAAAAGGGATCCCCTACGGGTTGATGTGATGGGCGGCTCGCGCCCTTGGGGGCCACTTCAATTTTATCGGCGGCATCCTAGCCGCACGGCCAAAATCGGGGTGAGACCGCCCACCACAACGCGTGATCCCCGTCAAAGTCCAGGGTCGGCGTGTTCCCTACGGTTCGTCCGTCTTGGCAATGTAGACGTCGCACGGCGCGTTGTGCGCCACCGTGTTCGCAACGCTGCCGAGAACCCTCGCCAGTCCCTGCATACGGCGGTTACCGACCACGATCACTTGGGCACCCACTCGTTCGGCTTCCTTGACCAAGGCCTCTCCGGCTTTGCCGAAGACGGCCCCGTAGCTGGTGGTCAATTGCTCGGAGGCGAGTTCTGCGGCGACTTTGCTGGCGACCTTCTCCGCGGCGTCGGCGTCGGAGAGAATCCACTTGTCCCCTCCGCTTTCGACGACCTCCACGTGGGCGCCTTCAAAAGCGGTGATGACGCGGAGTTCCGCGCCCAGTGCGGTCGCCAAATTCTTTGCCGAATCGGCGGCCCTTCTCGCTGTTACGCTGCCGTCGACTCCGACGAGGACTATTCCGCTCATATATCTGCTCCTTTGCTGATGACATCAATGGCTTCTTGCAAAACCGGCGCCAATCGGCGGACACCTTCGGCGATGGACTCCGGTGGCACTGCGCTGAAAGCCAACCTCAGTTTGTTGGATGGTTCGTCCGAGTGCGTGAACGCCGCGCCGGGGATGAACACGACCCCCGCCGCGATTGCCCTCTTGAGCAGCGGATACGTGTCGACGCCGTCGGGCAAAGTGACCCAGACGAAGAAGCCGCCCTCGGGCCTGGTCCAGCTGAGCCCGGAAGGCATGTGCTCTTCCAGCGCCACCAGCAGGGCATTGCAGCGTTCCTCGTACAGGGCCCGGTAGGTGTCAATCTGCCCGCGCCAGTCGTAGTCCCGAAGATATGCGGAGATAATCATCTGGTTCAGGGTGGGAGGGCATAGGGTCACGGCTTCCGAAGCCAGGTAGAAGCGCCGCTGCAAGTGCTCGGGTACCAGGGCCCACCCGATGCGCAGTCCCGGGGCAAAGATCTTGGAGAACGAGCCCATGTAGATGACGTCTTGCTCATTCGCGGCACGCATTGGTTCCAACGGCTTGCCGTCGAAGCGCAAAAGACCGTAAGGGTTGTCTTCGAGCACCAGAATATTCGCATTGCGGCATATATCGACAATGCGCTGACGCCTCGCCGGAGCAAGCGTGATGCCGGAGGGGTTGTTGAAGTTGGGGATCGTGTAGAGGAACTTGATGGTCTTGCCCTCGGCCTGAAGCTCAGCGATCTTGGCTTCGAGGAGCTCCGGAACCAAGCCGTCGTCGTCCATGTCCACGGTCTCAACCTGGACCTGGTAGGCCTCGAAGGTGTTCAGGGCACCCACGTAGGTGGGGTTTTCCACGAGGACGACGTCGCCAGGATTGCAGAAGACTTTCGTGGCGACATCCTGGGCCGACTGGGAACCGGCGGTGATCACCACGTTCTCCGGGCGGGCGTCCATGATGCCCTCCGCGGCCATGATCTCGCAGATCTGGGTACGCAGTTCCTCGGTGCCCTGACCGCCGCCGTACTGCAGTGCCGTCATGCCTTCTTCCGCGATGATGCGGGCCGCGGTCTGGCCGAGCTTCTCGAGGGGCAGGGACTGCAGATAGGGGTTTCCGCCAGCGAGGGACACGAGTCCCGGCCGCATTGAAATGTCGAAGACGTCACGCACAGCGGACTGCTTGATGTTGGCGGCGCGCTCCGAGAAAAGTTCCTCGTGGCGGTGTGCGGCAGTTGCTGCTCGCTCTATTGCGTCGATTGCTTCCGCGGGCAATTCAGGCCCGGCATCCAATGTTTCGTGGGTCACATGGAAAGGATACTCCCCGGAGTTGCCAATTGGGCAACGGATGTTTCATCCCATTTTTTGGATTCGCGGTGCGAAGCGCTTTACGTCCGGACAGAGGAAGGCTGGAATAGAGCAATGACGACGCACCCCGAACTCGAATCCAAGGCCCCCCGCTTCCACGAGCTCCATGCCGTGCCGCATGCGCCGTTGGTGCTGGTTAATGCGTGGGATGCCGCGTCTGCGCGGATGGTCGAGGAAGCGGGCGCGACGGCGGTGGCGACTTCCAGCTCGGCTGTCTCCTGGAGCCTGGGGTACCGGGACGGGGACCACCTTCCGCGGCACCTCGCAATGGAGGCGCTCGCCCGGATAGCGAAGGCCACCCGCTTGCCCGTGACCGCGGATATCGAGACCGGGTACGGACGCGCAGACGAAGAACTCCAGGCCACGGTTCGAGCGGTGCTGGACGCGGGCGCCGTCGGGATCAACATCGAGGACTCGGCGGACCAGCCGTTGAGCGAGATCACTGAACAGTCCAGGCGCATCGCGCTGATCAGGCAGACTGCCGAGGACGCGGGCGTCCGGCTGTTCATCAATGCGCGAACGGACACTTTTTGGTCTGGAAAGTTCCCGGACACTGCATATGAGGAAACGCTGCGCCGGGCGGATGCCTATCAGCGGGCAGGGGCGGACGGAATATTCGTGCCCGGCTTGGCGGACCTCCATGTCCTGCACGAACTTTCCCGGCGGATCGGCGTACCGCTCAATGCGTTGGCCGGCTTGGGTTCGCCGTCGCCCGGAGAACTGCACGACGTCGGCGTGCGGCGGATCAGCATCGGCGGCAGTACTGCCAGGGCGGCCTACGCGAAGGTCTCCAGGCTGGCCATGGAAGTTCTTGGCGACGGGAACTGGTCGGGCCTCGCCGGAAGCCGGAGCTACGCAGATATGGATGCGCTCTTCGAGTGACTGGCCACCTCAGCGCAGACTCAGGACGTCCGCCAGGGCATTCCCGTCGATGTAGATCGCTGCCTGGGATGCTCCCGTAGCCGCCACCGCGGTTTGCGCCAGCTGAGTCTCGATCCGCGGGTTGTCGCACACGCCTCCAGGGCGAAGTGAACCGCTCAGGTTCACGACGGCGGTGGTGCCGTCGAGGTAGCCCGAAACGTAGCGCAGCGCGGAACCCGAGAGCGCGTTGTACAAACCTGCCCGGGACGCGGTGCCGTCGGGCGCCAGCAACTGCGCCATTGCCCCTGCCAAGCGGTCGCTGCCGGGAGGGGTGGTGACGTGGACGGCCACGAGGCTGTCGTCACAGCCGAACCGCACGCCGCGGCTGCCGCCGTCGCCGATTGCCACGAAATACACGAAAGTCCCAGTCGCTTCTCCGGCGGTCGGGAGGGGCGCGGGAACCGGCGCTGCTATGGGCGCCTGCGGGCTCGCAGCGGTCGGCCGCGGAGCCGCCGGCGGCGGGTTGATATACGGGGGAGGCGCCGGGAGGGGCATGGGAATCGGGCCAGCTACCGGCTCCTGCGTCACCTGGACGGAGCCCGGTGAGGCCGGTTGTGTGGAGAGTGAGCCGCCCGGATCGGTGCCGCCGGGGGAAGCGCAGCCAGCCAGGCAGGGCGCGAGGGATAGGCACAGCGCGGCGACCGCCGTCGTCGTGCATTTCACGCCGCGTCCGACCCGCATGAAAGCCCCCGCGCTTTGCCCTGATCACTCCTGGTGCCTGTAACTCAACGTTACGGCTGGCCGATCGGGTGTGGGCCGCTCCGTCCATGACGGTTCGGCCTCAGCTCAGTCACGGAATGGTAGCGGCGCGGCGACGCGCTTCCGTTCCGAAGCGAGGTCCGGCTAGTCCGTTCCCTTGATCTTCCGCCAACCGCCGGCACGGTTGTTCGCCGCGATCTGCCGCAGCATGGTGATGAGGGGCGCGCGGGGAATCGGCCCGTGCTGGTGGAAGGTGATCATGCGGGCGGTCTTGTTGTCGTGACCCGATGTGATGATGTTGTCCGGGTCGGGAACAATCGCACCGTCGTAGAGGAACAGGTTGACGTGGTCCTTGGCTGCGAGCAACGCGCAAACGTTGCCCTTGAGGACGAAGTAGGGCCGGGTGCGGCGCTTGATCGTTTCGACGATTTCAGGCTCGGCTTCGTGGATGAGATCGCGTAGTTGCTCTCCGATGGCGCGCTGCCAGTCCGGGAGGGCCTCAAGGTAGGCATCGACGTCGGGATGGCGGTTGTAATCGGCCATGCCGCCATCGTATCGACAAAGAACGCCCCCGCCCACGCCTCAACGGCTGGACGGGGGCGTTCTCGCGGCGAGCGGGGGAACTAGGCTGCGACGTCTTCCTGGACGGCGGTCAACGGCTCGAAGATGCCCTTGATCTGCTCGACAACTTCGGCGTCGTCCTTCGGGTGCAGTTCAGCAAAGCGGATCATGGAGCCGGGAACGGCAAGCTTGACGTCCTCGAGGACCTTGGCTCCGGCGATGCCAGCGGCCTTGCGGGCCTCGTCCTGTGCCCAGACGCCGCCAAACTGGCCAAAGGCGGTACCGACGACGGCGGTCGGCTTGCCTGCCAGCGCGCCGGCGCCGAACGGGCGGGACAGCCAGTCGATGGCGTTCTTGAGCGACGCCGGCATGGTGCCGTTGTGCTCCGGTGTGACGAGCAGGATGGCGTCTGCTTCGGCGGCGGCAGCGCGGAGGGCTGCGGCTTCGGCCGGAACCTGGCCTTCGACGTCGATGTCTTCGTTGTAGAACGGGATGTTGCCGAGGGAGCCGTGGATCTGTACTTCGACGTTTTCCGGGGCGTTGAGCTGGATGGCTTCGGCGAGCTTGCGGTTGTGGGAATCGGCGCGGAGGCTGCCAACAAGGGCGAGAACGGTGTTCTTGGACATGGGAACTCCTTGGGTCGGGCCGCGGACGGTGCCGCCGGCGCTCGGTTTTGGAGGCTTTTGCTGCCTTCGTAGATTCTAAACGGACTACGGTCCGCTTAATATTCCCAAGGCTAGAATGTTTCTGTGAGCCTCATCCCCATCCGGCCCGGTTCGCCTTTCGGGACGCCGCCGGAGCGCAGCGACGCCGCGCGTAACCGCGAACGGCTCCTTCAAGCTGCCAGGGATCTCGTGGCCGAACACGGAGTGGACGCCGTCACGATGGACATGCTCGCGTGCCGGGCCGACGTCGGGAAGGGAACGGTCTTCCGCCGTTTCGGCAGCAGGGCCGGACTCATGATGACCCTCCTGAGCGACGCCGAGGCGGAATTCCAGCGCGAGTTCATCTTCGGTCCGCCGCCCCTGGGCCCGGGAGCGCCCCCGCTCGAGCGCCTCATCGCCTTCGGCGAAGCGCGTATCAAATATGTCGAAGAGTACGGCGAGCTGGCCCGTGCCGCGGCGGAACATTCCCCGCAAAACCGGCACGACGCCCCGCCGGTGGTGTTGTGGCACCGGCACATCGAGATGCTGTTGCGGGAAGCGGGCCTGGACAGCGATCCTTGGCTTCTGGCTCTTTCCCTCGGCGCCACCCTGGATCCCGAGCGCATGCTCCATTCCCTCCGAGTTCACGGAGTTGCGCCGGAACGCCTGGCTGCGTCGTGGCGCGAGCTCGTCACTCGCCTACTGAAAGACTGCTGACATAACCTTCGCCGGGCCATCTTCGCCCGGTAGCGTAGCGGCATGACCCACACACCGATCCGTACCGCCGTCGTAGGCTTTGGCCTTTCCGGCAGCGTCTTTCACGCGCCGTTTATCGCAGCCAATCCCGCGTATTCCCTCGACGTCATCGCCACTTCGGACGCGGGCCGTAAGGCCAAAGCGCAGGAACGGTATCCCGGCACGAGGGTCGTGGACAGTCCGGAAGACGTCTTGGCGCTTGCCGGTGACCTCGACCTCGTGGTGCTCGGCACGCCGCCTGCGACCCATCACCCGCTCACGAAAGCCGCGCTGGTAGCCGGGCTCGACGTCGTCGTCGACAAGCCGTTCGCGGTGACCAGCGCGCAGGGGCAGGAGCTGATCGAGTTGGCCGCGAAGCTGGGCCGTGTGCTCACCGTCTACCAAAACCGCCGCTGGGACGGCGACGCCCTCACCGTGAAGAAGCTGCTCGACGCCGGGACGCTGGGCGACGTGATGCGCTGCGAGGCGTCAATGGAACGGTGGGCGCCCGAAATCAGCAAGGCGTGGAAGGCCGGCGCCACGGCCGACGACGGCGGTGGGCTGCTCTTCGACCTGGGAACCCACCTGCTTGACCTTGCCCTCCAGATGTTCGGTCCCGCCGAAGTCATCCATGCCGAAATCCTTGCCCGAAGGCCGCGGGAGAAAGCCGACGACGACGTCTTCCTGGTCCTTCAACACGCTTCCGGAGTGCTCAGCCACGTCGCCATGAACGTCAACAGCCAGCTTCACGCACCGCGCTTCCGCATCCTGGGGAGCAAGGGTGGATTCGTGAAGTTCGGAATCGACCCCCAGGAACCGTTCATCGTGGCGGGCGGCCTGCCCACCGATGGCGCCTACGGCGTCGACGATCCGCACCACTACGGCACCCTGGAAATCGACGGTGTGCGGACCACGGTACCCACCGAGCGCGGCGCCTACCAGGAGTTCTACCGGATCCTTGCGGAGAAGATCGCCGACGGCGGTGCCGCCTCCGCTTTGCCGCTCCCCGTGGATCCGGCCGGGCCAGTCGAGGTACTCAAGCTGATTGAGCGGGCCCGGACACTCGCCTGAAAGTTTTTTGGATAAGGGCGTAACTTCGACGGGACCGCCAGCGATGTAAGGGGAGTGTGGGCAACGTCCGCACTGATCATCCAGTAGCGACAAAGCCGCTGCCGGAGTAGTCCCAAAACGTTTGTCGGAGGGTTTCATGTCCTTGTTCACTGTCCTTGCCACTAGCAAAATCGCCGCCGGCGTCCTCGCTGCCGGAGCTGTAGCGGTCGGCGGAACCGGCGTCGCAGCCTTCAACGGAGCACTTCCCAACGATCTGCAGAAGAGCGCCCACGAGCTGCTCGGCGCCCCGGCTCCGGTAGCGTCCAAAGCAGCCGAGTCCGCGCTGTCCAAGACTGCCGACGCGTCCCAGACGGCAACGTCCAAGGCAACTGACGCCGCTGCCGATGCCAAGTCCAAGGCCACGGACGCCGTCGACGACGCAAAGTCCAAGGCCGCAGCGGCAGCCGCTTCAGCCAAAGCCACCTCGCCTGAGGCATTCGGCCTCTGCACCGCCCTCCTCAACGGCGGCCTGAAGGCTGACGCCAAGGTACCCGGTTACTCCTCACTGGTAGTCGCCGCTGGCGGCGAGGCCAACGTCAACGCACACTGCGCCACCGTCGTGAGCGAAGGCAAGGCCGCCGGCCTGAACGCTGACGGATCTGCTTCCGCCAAGGCCGACGCCGATGGAAACGCCGCAGTGCCGGCCGTACCGGCTGTTCCCGCCGTGCCGTCTGCACCGGCCGTTCCTGCTGTACCGGCCGTCCCGGCTGTGCCGTCCCACGTGCCGACCGCACCGGTGCACGTGCCGTCCGATTCTGTCAGCCCGTAACACTGCGGCTACGCTTGAACGGCGGGGCTCCTTGGCTAAATGACAAGGAGCCCCGCGACGCAACAGACGGCGGCAGTGGTCATTTCCTAGGCCAGGGACGATGACCGTGCTGCGTGGGATGGAGGGGTCGCGGGTGCTTGACCCTTTGGCTGACGAATATTTGCAGGCGGACGAGGAAGATCCCGCCCTGCTCTTCACGGCTGCCTACAACGAATTTTCCGGACCGGTGTTTGGATACCTGCGAGCCCGCGGCGTAGACGATCCGGAAGCAGTTACCCAGGACGTGTTCCTGGCCCTCTATCCCAAACTGGATTCCCTCCGCGGAGGTCTCCAGGGAGCCAAGACCCTCCTCTTCTCCATAGCGCACGCGCGAATGGTGGATCACTACCGGAAGCGGGAACGCACCCCTGATTCCGCGCCCTATGAATCCGATCTGGATTCGCGGCGCGCGCCTTCGGCCGAGGACCAGGCATTCGGGCATGGCGCAGGCCTGGGTGTAACCGAGCTACTGGCGGACCTCAATCCCGACTACCGGGAGGTCCTGGCACTACGGGTCGTGGCGGACCTTTCGTTGGAAGAAACAGCGGACATCATGGGCAAGTCCCAAGGAGCCGTGAAGCAGTTGCAGCGCAGGGCATTGAGTGCACTGAGAGAACGTGCACTACTAAGGAATGGCACATCATGAGCGAAAAATCCGCATCCTTCGGCGAGCAAGGCGTTGACCGCCTGCTTGCTGAAGCCGGGCTCGACGAAGCGTACGAGATCCGGACCGAGCTGCTGGAACTGCGCGCCCTTGCGAGCACCCGGCCGCAGCCATCGGCGGCTGTGCAGGCTTTGATGGCACCTGCAGGCGTTGCGGCTGCTCCTGTCGCGGCCACAACCCCGCTAGCCCGCGCCGCGGCCACCCCTGTTGATGAACTGGCCGCTCGTCGCCGTCGTAAGCGCCGCGCCGGCATTGCGGCTCTTGCCGTTGCGGCCTCCCTTGCCGCCGGAGCTACCGCCGCGGCTGCGTCCGACGGCGGCATTCCGGGAACGATCGAACACTTGGGCGCCGTGGTGGGATCCGTTGTTTCGCAGCTCACCCCTGGATCGGGCGGCAACGCTCCACAACAGCAAGGAACCCGCCAGGAGCCGGTCCCTATGCCCACCCGGGAAACAAACGTTCCCGGATCGCCCTCTCCGGAGTCCTCTGCGCCTGGGGCCCAAAACACCGCGCATCCTTCGCCGCACGCCACTCCCGGCACTACTGCGCCGGGGTCCGAGTCGGATCCGCGCAATGGATTGCACGATATCGCCAAGGGCCGCCCGGGACAGATCACGATCCCGACGCCGGAGGTCCCAACCCCCACGCTGCCGTTGCCCCAACCGGTTCCGTCCGAGATTCTTCCGGGCAGCCCGGTCAAGCCGTAACTGGCGTCGTGGAGTGTCCGGCGTCGTGCTCGGACGAGCCGCTCAGGCGGCCGGGGGTACTCCATTAGACGCTCCTGCAGATATGGCCTATTTTCACCCGACGCTCGCTCACCAATACGCCTGATACCTTCAACGCTCGCTCAGAAGATCTGAGCGAGCGTCGGGCCAAAATGCCCTAAAAGTGAGCGAGCGTCGGGCCGAAATGCCCTAAAAGTGAGCGAGCGTCGGTGGGGACCACGACGGCGGGGTGCCGCTTCCCGTGGAAGCCGCACCCCGCCGTCGTGATCGCTAAGCCGCCCCGGTGAGGGGCGGAGAGGAAACTATGCCGAGACCAGGTTGTGCCAATCGGCGACGAGGGGCAGGTTGTGCGCCTCGGAAACCGAGCGGTGCGTGACCTTGCCTGCCGCGATGTTGAGGCCGGCCGCCAGTGCGGGGTCGCGGTCGAATGCAGCCCTGACGCCCAGGTTGGCCAGTGACACCGCGTAGCGCAGGGTGACGTTGGTCAGGGCGTAAGTGGAAGTGTTCGGAACGGCGCCCGGCATGTTGGCGACGCAGTAGAAGATCGTGTTGTGGACCTTGTACGTGGGTTCCTGGTGCGTGGTGGGGTGCGTGTCCTCGAAGCAGCCGCCCTGGTCCACTGCGATGTCCACCAGCACGGAGCCGGGCTTCATGCGGGAAACCAGCTCGTTGGTGACCAGCTTGGGGGCCTTGGCGCCCGGGATCAGCACGGAACCGATGACGAGGTCGGCGTCGACCACGGACTTCTCGATCTCGTATGCGTTGGAGGCGACCGTCTTCAGGCGGCCCTGGTAGAGGGCGTCCAGTTCGCGGAGGCGGTTGATGTTGATGTCCAGGATGGTGACGTCGGCGCCCAGGCCCAAGGCCATGGCGGCGGCGTTGGTACCGGCAACACCGGCGCCGAGGACAACAACCTTGGCCGGGCGGACGCCGGGTACGCCGCCCAGCAGCACACCCTTGCCACCGGCCGGAGCCATGAGGGAGGAAGCGCCGACGACGACCGACAGGCGGCCGGCAACCTCGGACATGGGTGCCAACAGAGGCAGCGCGCGGCCGTCCTGGACGGTTTCGTAGGCGATGGCCGTGACGCCGGAGTTGATGAGTTCCTGGGTCAGCTCGGCCTCGGCGGCCAAGTGCAGGTAGGTGAAGAGGATCAGGCCCTTGCGGAAGCGGTGGTACTCGGCCTTGATCGGTTCCTTGACCTTCATGACCATGTCAGCGCGTGCCCAGACGTCGTCGGCCTCGGCCACGATCTCAGCGCCGGCAACCGAGTATTCCTCGTCCGTGATACCGGAGCCCAGGCCTGCGCCCCGTTCCACCAGAACGGTGTGGCCGTGGGTGCGGAACTCGTGAACGCCCGCGGCCGTGATGGCAACGCGGAATTCGTTGTTCTTGATCTCTTTGGGGACACCGATGATCATTTTGGGCTCCATCTTCGAAAGGCTTCAACGGCCTTTTTCTCTGCGGGGGACTGTGCTTCCAGAATAAATCCGCTGTGAGCCAGCCGACAGGAAAGGCGATCGTCACGGTTGCCGACTTCCCCGGAATTCCGCGGTTTTTGCCGCCCTCGACTCGACATTTGTCGATATTGAGGGCGTCAGGTGTCGCCTGATGTTCGTGGGGCAAAGTAGTGTTTTCTCCATGCAGCAAGACGTGGAGAAAATCGTCGAGGACGTAGCACTCAAGTTGGGCCGTGGCCTCTCCTTGGAAGACCTTGACGGCGTGCTGCTCGCCTACAGTTCCAACCAGTCCCACGCCGACCGTGTGCGCGTGAATTTCCTCCTGAGCAAGCGTGTCCCGGTGGACGTCAGCGCCTGGCAGCTCTCGCACGGCATCGCAACCGCGGTGCGTCCCGTCGTCGTACCCGCCAATGAAGAACTCGGGATGGTCGGGCGGGTTTGCGTCCCGTTGCTGGTGCGCGGATTCCGTGTGGGATACCTCTGGGTCCAGCAGGACCTTGACGAGCAGACCGCGACGGCGATACTCGCCGAATTGCCTGGTGTCCGGGACGAGTTGGACCTCCTCGCGGGGTTGCTGCTCGATTCCAATACGGCGGAATCGGAGTTCCGGCGCCGCCGTGAGCAGGAATTCCTCGCTGCATGCCAAGGCGAGTCCAACGCGGTGGCGGCCGTGGCGGGATGGAAGGAGATCCAAGGCAGGGGACCGTGGCAGCTGGTTACCGTGCTCGATGCTGCGGACAGTGGCGGTGTCTCTGATCCGATCGCGGCGACCCTGACACACCGTTCCGCCGCACTGCAGGCCACTATCGGGGTCGATTCCGTGCTTTTCAGCGCCGGGACTGAGACGCACTCGGTCCTGTTGTTCCGCGAAACGGGCGGACGGGCAGAGCATGCCCAGGTCCTGGTCCACTATCAGCTGGAACTCGCCAAGCGCGCCGGCCGAAAAGTGGACCGCGTCATTCTTGGCATCAGCGAGCCGTTTGCGGCTATTCGCCAACTGGGCCGGGCGTACCGGCAGTCGAAGCTCGCGGCCCAGGCTGCCGCCGTCGATCCTCCGCTCGGCGAGCTCGTGGACAGCCGCTCGGCCGGGATCTATCAGTTGTTCGAACGGCTACAGGCGCCCGGGGGGTGGGACGATTCGGGTTCCGTGCACTTCCAGGAGATCGAGGACGCCGACCGCAACGGCGAGCTGCTGCCCGTGCTCGAACTGCTTTACGACAGCGACGGCTCCGTTCAGGATGTGGCCTCGAAGCTCCACCTGCACCGCAGCAGCATCTACAACCGACTGGCCAGGGTCCGCCAGCTTATCGGAGCGGATCCGCTGAATGGCGCCACCCGGCTCGAACTCCACGCAACGCTCAAGGCGCGCCGCTGGGCTGGCCGACCGCGGATTTGAAGCGCAGGTACCGGAAACCGCGCTGGCCTACTTGTTGAACTGCCTCAACTGAAGGCTGCAGCGCCAGCGGTCCGGGCGGTGCTGAATCATCTGCGTCCAGGTGTTCCGGCAGCATCGTCCGTGCCACTCGACGGCAAATGCTCGATGCCCTCCCATCCTCACTGCAGTGCCTTGGTTGCTGCGTCCAGAATCGACCCAAGATCGACGCCCGGTTGGGTAGGCGGTGGCGTCGGTGTGGGGCTGGCCGGGGTCCGTGGCTTCCAAGAACCTGTGGGTGCGGGAGTCGGAGACGCTGGATCCGTCGGATCCGGTGTCGGGGTTGGGCTAGCGGGTCCGGTCGGACCGGGGCTGGGAGCCGGCGCAGGCTGGGCCGGAACCGGGGTGGAAGGAACAGGCGCCGGGGTGAGGCTTGGGGGCAGCGCTGACGGGAGGGCAGGAACCTGAACGGAGATCGATGGTGCAGGGACGCTCGACGATTCGACAGCTACCGGTCCTTGCGGCGAATGCTGCGCCGGGTCCCCGGCCTGGCCGGACTTGGCGCTCGGGGTAGCTGCCGAAGGTGATTCCGCAGCGCTGGGGGAGGTGCTTGGCGTCGTGGAAGGAGCGCTGGATTGCGTGGAGTCCTGGCTGTCTGCGCTGGCAGCGTTCTGGGCACGGGATTCCTGGCCGAAGAAGGGCAACTCGAGGGCTTGTCCCAGGGAGCCGGCGGCCAACAAGATGCCTAGGGCACCTGTCACCACTGCCATTCGGTTGCTCATCGTCCGGACGGCGGCGGCCTTCTTGAGGACGGCGTGTGGTTCACGGCTGAAGGAGGAACCGGTAAGGGGCGCCAGACCGGCGCCGGCGCGGGTTGCCGCGGGAAGTGCCGTTGTGGCTGCGTTCTCGGTTTTGGCCGACTCTGCTGTCGCGCGAGCCAAGGTCGCAGCAGACACCGTCGGTATGGCCGCGGTGGCCGGCTCAGCTGTCGCAGGAGCCGCGGTCTCGGCAGCGACAGTCGGTATGGCCGCGGTGGCAGGTTCTGCCGCCGCGGCAGGCACTGTTTCAATGGCCGCAGTTTCGCTGGCTTCTGAGGCCCGCTTCCGTTCGGCCGCCCGGGCGGCCGCGCGCGTGGTGGGTGCCGCCGTCGTCGGGGTTGCGGCGGTGGTGGGTGCCGCCGTCGAACTCAAAGGTTCGGAAGCCGGCGCAGCGATGAACGGTTCGCTGTCTGTGGCCCGACGACGTCCGGTTGGTTTGGTGCTCTCGCCCGCCACTTGGGCACGGCGAGGCTGATCCATGGTTGGGGACATGGTGATTGCCTCTCAACGCCTTCGAGGTTAGCTGTCGGGTTCGGACGAGGCCGTCCGGCCGCGCGTGGCGGCTTCACCCCAAGGGCCTGAAGTGGGCCCGGAGACTCTGGGTCCCCCGTCTCTGCCGCGGGTCTGGCGGATTCCGGGTTGCGGCAGAGCTCGGCGTCAACCCGGAAGCGGCCCGGTTGGGGACTGGGTCGCCCCTCGACGTTACAACAGCCGGCATGCAAAGTCACATTTGAATAACGGGCGCGGTGACCCGTTTTTGCCCGGCCTGGCCGGCGATGAGTCCCGCGACGTGTTCGGCGTCGCGGCCGACCCCGCCCACGAGCCCGGAGGTCAATCCGTATTGGAAGGGCATGCCCACAAAGAACAGTCCTGGGAGTTGTTCTACGGCGCCCCGGAGGGTGAGCGGCCAGCCGTCCTCATCCGTGGGAAGTCCTTGGATCCAGCCAAAGTCCGGTTGGTAACCAGTAGCCCAGATGACCGTGGACACCGGTATCGCGTGGCCTTCATCGGTCAGGGGTTGGCCATCGCGCGTGCCCTTCAGGCGTGGTAGGCGGGTGACTCCCGCGGCGTCGAGCTCTCGCGTTGAGGTCCGGATCAGTGGCGCGCCATGCTGGGTGAACCCGAGCGCGACCTTGCGGCCGACAGGGGTGGATCTGTTCAGCACCTTGTGGATGAAGAGCCACCAAAGCCCGCCGGCGTATCGCGTCACGGGGCCTGGAATGTGGAACGGAGGGTTTCCTGCGATGTAGGTGCGGTGCGTGGGTGCGAGCTCCAGGGCGATTTCGACGCCGGAGGTGCCGGAGCCGACCACCAGGACATCTCCGGGCGGAATTGAGTCCGGGTTGGAGTATTCCGCTCCGTGCAGTTGGTGGATGCCTGGATCGAGATCCCTGGCGAACGCCGGGACCCGTGGCTGTGTATTCGGGCCCGTGGCAACAACAACGTTTCTCGCCAGGATCGACCCGGCGCTGGACTGCACCCGGAACCGGCCGTCCTCCCGCTCGATGCCGACGACGCGGGCGCCATGGCGTACCGGGAGTTCCCAGTTCGTGGCGTAATTCTCGAGGTATTCGGCCATGGCGTCTTTGCCGGGAAAGGTCCCCCGGGCGGCTGGAAACGGCAGGCCGGGAAGGGAATCGTGCTGCGCCGGGGTGAAGAGACGCAAGGAATCCCATCGGCTCCGCCACACGTCGCCGACGCGGGCCTGCGAGTCCAGGATGAGGAAATCTTGCCGGTGTTTCTTCAGGTGGTATCCGGTGGCGAGGCCCGCCTGCCCGGCGCCCACAATTACCGTGTTCACTGCCTCATTGCTGTCCATCGCGAAGCCTCCTGAGGTGTCCGAGGTCATTAGAATAGCATTCCAGTCACTGGAATGCTATTCTTTTTTCGTGGAAATCCGGCACAATGACAGGCGCTTAGCTCAAGCTGTCGCAACCAAAGCTGCCGTGGTGGAGGCCGCCCGTCAGCTGTTTCTGAGCAAAGGGTATGTGGCCACCACTATCGGGGCCGTTGCCGAGCAAGCAGGTGTGGCCGTCCAGACCATCTACAACTCCGTGGGCAACAAGGCTGCGCTGCTCTCCGCCGTGGTTGACGCGACGGCGGCGGGTCCGGATGCTCCTCGCGCCGTGCCGGAGACCATGCGCGAGCGGACTGCCGCAGCCGCCGACGCCGGAGCGGTCCTGGCGCTGTTGGCCGACTGGTTTGCCGAGGTGAATCCGCGGAGCACCCAATTGTTCACCGTCATGCGGCAGGCCTCCGCCGTCGACGCCGAAGCCGCAAAAGTGGAGCGGGACCGGGCCGAAGCCCGGCTACGGAACTATGCGGAAGCTGCGGCCGCGCTCAGGCGGCGCGGGGCACTGAGCTCCGGCATGAGCGACGAGCAAGCCGCTGCCGTGATCTGGTCGGTGGGTCATCCGGACACCTACCGGTCACTCGTGCTGGACTTCGCCTGGGGATTGGACCGCTACCGGGATTGGGTCCACGCTGCGCTCAAGGCGGCCCTTGCGTAGCTTTTCTACTTGTTGCTTTCCTCTTCCGCCGCGGCCGTCTTCTTCTGGGTTTCCAGCCACGCCATGATGTCCGCGAGCCTGATGCGCCGATGCGTGCCGCGGTATTCCACCGGGATTTCGCCACGGTCAGTCATGTTCCGCAGGTAGGTGTGCGAGATTCCCGCGAGTTCGGCCGCCCTCGACGTCGTGAGCATTTCCTCGACGCTGCTCACGGTCACAGCTTCACCTCGGCCCAGCCTGCCAAGGAGGTCGACGACGGCGTCCCTCGCCTCATCCGGCAGCCGGTGGACCGTGCCATCCACGAAGACGGTGATGTCGTTGCTGTCCTGGAGTGAGCGCGCCAGGTTGCGGGCGTCGTCCGCGGGCAAGCCAGGCGTCACGCGGGGAGCTATCAATGCCATGGCAGAAGCCTAGCCGCGCTCAAGGCTGTGCGGTTACGCCGCCGTGTTAGATTCACGCCTATGGTCAACTACCCCGCCAATCCGGATCCCGCGCTCGCCGTGGCCGCGGCAATCGATCTACTGGTGCGGCAAGGCTATGACGCGACCTCCGTGGACGACCTTGCCGATGCAGCAGGGATCAGCCGGAGCACGTTTTTCCGCAAGTTCGGCTCCAAAGAAGACATTGTTTTCGCTGATCACGACCGTATTCTGGCGCGGGTCCAGGAGCTCCTTGCGCGGACGACGGCGGATCCGTTGCGTGCCGTCGTGGATGCCGCGCTCTTGGTTTTTGGCCACCATGTGGGCAACCGGAAAACCTCCCTCGCCCGCTACGACCTTCTGCATCAAGTGCCGGCCCTTCGTGATCGTGAACTTGTCATGACGCATCGCTATCAACGGGCTTTCCGGAATCATCTTCTTTCCGCGTTGCCCGAGGGCGAAAGCCGCGAGGTCACGGCCGTGGCCTTTGCCGCTTCGGTGGTTGCTGTGCACAACAGCGTCCTGCGCCAATGGCTGCGGGCGGTTTCTGCTGGCGAACGCGAGGCGGATGCGGAGCGCGTCACGGGCGCGGAGCGCGACGGGCGGGAAGCTGAAGCCGGGGAGTTGGCCACCAGGCTCGGGCGTGAATTGGGCGCGTTGGCGGACACGTTCGCCCGTGTTTCAACCGGCGAGGCGGGTAGCGACGCAGCCGGTGCTGCGTCCGCGCAAGGCGGCCGACCCGCCGTCGTGGTTGCTGTCCTCGATCCGGCAGCGGGTACGGAAGAGATCATTCAAGCGGTTCGGGACGCGCTGGCTTAGTTCGATCCAGCAGAGTCCATGGTTGGAACTGAGTTCCTTGACATGAAACTGAGTGTCAGCGCATGCTGGGAGTCGTAGATCGCAACCCCGAGCGAGGATCCCCCATGACGACGATGTCCAACAGCGCTTCCGAGGAACTGGATGCCATATTCCCGGTCGGCGCAGCTTTTCCGGCTGGCACCATGGAGCCCGAGTATGTCCTGAACGAATCCCTGGACCCGGACCCGGCCTCCGTCTTCAAGGACGTTAGCCGCGAAGACCGCGCCTACTGGGACCGCGCGCGGACCTTTGTCCAGGACGACGTGCTCCCGGTCATCGCGGGGTACTGGGAGCGCGCGGAGTATCCGCTCCATCTGGTGAAGCGCCTGGGTGAACTTGATCTGCTGCGCGACGGAATCAACGTCGACGGGTTCCCGGCCATGAGCAAAACCGCCGCCGGACTGGTCACCATGGAACTGAGCCGCGGGGACGGCTCCATCGGCACGGTGGTCGCTGTCCAGGGCGGCTTGGCTTTGCGGTCCGTGGCGGAATGCGGTTCCCCAGAGCAGCAGGACCGTTGGCTTCCCGTGCTTTCCCGCGCCGAGGAATATGGCGCTTTCGCCTTGACCGAGCCCGCGCACGGTTCCGATTCGGTGGGACTCGAGACGACTGCGACCGCCGTCGATGGCGGCTATGTGCTCAACGGTGAAAAGAAATGGATCGGCAACGGCTCAATCGGCGGGCTGACCGTCGTCTGGGCCCGTGGCGACGACGGGCAGGTTCACGGATACCTCGTCCCCCAGGATTCCCCCGGGTACTCCGCCACGACCATTGAAGGCAAGCTGTCACTCAGGGCAATCTGGCAGGCACACATCCGCCTTGAGGATGTCTTCGTCCCGGCGGAAAACGCGCTCCCGGGTGCCCGGAGTTTCAAGGACACAGCCCGGGTGCTCTTGGCGACCCGGCTGGGAGTGGCCTGGTCCGCCGTCGGGCACGCCACTGCCTGTTACGAAACCGCGGTGCAGTACGCGGCCCAACGCCGGCAGTTCGGCCGCCCACTGGCCGCTTCGCAGATTGTGCAGGAGCGACTTGCCCGGATGCATTCGGAGCTCGCCACCATGCAGCTCATGGTCATGCAGATGACCAAGCTGGACGATGAGGGCGTGCTGACTCCCGCGCAGGCGGCGCTCGCGAAGTTCACCTGCACTCGCACTGCCCGCAGCATCGCCTCGAACGCGCGCGACTTGCTCGGTGGCAACGGGATCTTGTTGGCCAACCGCGTGGCCCGGCACTTCGCCGACATAGAGGGCATCCATACCTATGAAGGCACAGAGACTGTCCAAGCGTTGATCATCGGACGCTCGATCACGGGTATCTCCGCCTTCGCCTAAGGCGGTATCCCCCGCCCCCGGCGCGGCCCCCCAGACGCTCGCTCAGATATGAGCGCAATCGACGTAACGCTCGCTCGCTAATCAACGGTGAGCGAGCGTCTGGCGGGAAGCCACCGTATGTGAGCGAGCGTTTCAGGGGAGGCCACCATATGTGAGCGAGCGTTTGACCGGAAGCCACTGTATGTGAGCGAGCGTCTGGCGGGAGGCGCCTACTCCGCGTCGAGGTCCGTTTCCAACAGTGTCACCAGGGAATCGAGGGCAGCGTCGGCGCCGTCGCCCTCGGCCCGAAGCACGACGACGTCGCCCTTCGCCGCGCCGAGCGTCATGAGCGATAGGATGCTGGCGGCGTCGAGCGCGTCATCGTCAGGCGAACCGGCCATCGCGATGGTCACTTCGACCGGGGATTCCCCTGCGGCTTCGGCGAAGATCGCCGCCGGACGGGCGTGCAGTCCGGAGCGGCTGGCGATGGTGGCGGTGCGTTCGGGCATGGTTTCTCCTTGTGTTCAGGTGGGGCAGTACAGCTGGGCTCAGAGCCCGAGTTCTTCGAGGATCGGCAGTTTGGCGCGGACCCAGGCTTTCGCGTCAAGCGCATCGGGTGCGCTGAGCGCCAGCCGGGCCAGCTCTTGCGCTTGTTCCAGCGTCACCGTTTTGAGCACGGTTCCGACGGCGGCCAGCGAGCGGGCGGTCATGGAGAGCGTGGACACGCCCAGGCCAACGAGCACGACGGCGAGGGCCGGGTCCGCGGCAGCCTCACCGCAGACACCAACCGGTTTGCCGTGGCCCTCTTCCGCCGAGCCTGCCACCGTCAGCTGAACGAGGCGCAGGACGGCGGGCTGCCACGGGGTGTTGAGTTCGGCGAGGGGGCCGAGTTGCCGGTCGGCGGCCATGGCGTACTGGGTGAGGTCGTTGGTGCCGAGGGACGCGAAGCCCACGTGTCGGAGGACCGACGCCGAGGTCAATGCCGCGGAGGGAACTTCCACCATCACGCCGGGCGTCTTGATTCCCGCGGCATCGCACATCGACGCGAAATGGGCGGCCTCGGCGGCGGTCGAGATCATGGGTGCCATGACCCACACCTCGGCTTCTGTTTCGTCGGCAGCGATGGCGATGGCCTCAAGCTGGCGATCCAAAACACCGGGCGTGGTGAAATCGGTGCGGTAGCCGCGCACCCCGAGGGCAGGGTTGGGCTCAGTGGCGTCGGTGAGGAAGGGGAGGGGCTTGTCAGCGCCGGCGTCGAGGGTACGGAGTACAACCTTTTTGCCCGGGAAAGCGTCGAACACGCCCCTGTACGCGGCGGCCTGTTCCAGCACCGTCGGTTCGGTGTCGCGTTCCAGGAAGCAGAATTCGGTGCGGAAAAGGCCCACGCCCTGGGCACCGAGCGCAGCGGCCGCGGCAGCGTCCTTGGCGCCGCCGACGTTGGCGAGGAGGGGCACCAAGTGGCCGTCCGCCGTCGCGCCGTTTCCGTCAAAGACCGCCAGAGTGGCGGCGTTTTCGACCCATGCGAGGGCGGCCGCGCGCTGTTCTTCGCTGGGTTCGAGGGAGAGTGAGCCGGCTGCGCCGTCCACAAAGACTTCTGCGCCGTCAGGAATTTCGTCCACACCGCGGGCCGCGACGACCGCGGGCAGGCCGAGCGAGCGCGCGATGATCGCGGTGTGGGACTGCGGTCCGCCGCCCGAGGTAACCAGTGCTGTCACGACGGCGGGGTCCAGCGTTGCGGTGTCGGCGGGAGCGAGGTCTTCGGCCACGAGGATGAACGGAGTGTCCGACGCCGGGATCCCAGGGGCGGGGACTCCGCGAAGTTCGGCGACGATCCGCGCGCGGACGTCCAGGACGTCGGTGGCGCGCTCGGCCATGTATCCGCCCAGGTTGTGGAGCATTTCGGACACGGAGGCGCCGGCTTCCCAGATGGCGCGTTCGGCGGAGCTGCCGTTGTTGTTGATGAGCTTGGTGGCCGATTTCAGGAGCATGGTGTCCTTGGCCATGAGCGCGGTGGCTTCCAGCACGGCCTTACCGTCGCCGCTGGCCTTGTCCGCGCGTGCTTTGAGTTCGTCGTGGACCGACTGTGCCGCCGCTTTGAGGCCGGCGACGGCGTCTTCCGCGGTTGTCGATGCGGCGAGCTGCTCGCCCGACGGCGGTTCGCTGACTGGTTTGGGCATCTGACGGATAGTGCCAATGACGCGGCCCGGGCTAACGCCTACTCCTTGGAAATTCTGCACTGAAATCCTCTGTTCCTGCTCTCGGATCGGACCCACCGGCTGCGGCGCCTCGGGGTCCGAAAAAATCTCCTGTGACTCACTTCATATAGCGTTGCTATAGGTGCTAGGGTAGCGGCTATGAGTTTCGATGACCAGCTTCCGCCCAAAACTCGGCTGCTCCGTGCAGCTGCCGAGTTGCTGGCGAATTCGGATGGGTCGCCGGTCTCTACGCGCCAAATCACCAAACTTGCCGGCGTCACGGCGCCCACGCTTTACCACCACTTCGGCGACAAGGAGGGGCTGTTCGACGCCGTCGTTGCAGCCGGCTTCGAGGAGTACGTGGCGGGAGAGCGGGACTTCGCACCCTCCGGGGTCCCCCTGGAGGATGTCCGCCGGATGTGGGACAACCACGTCCAGTTCGGACTTACCCAACCGCACCTTTACCTGGTGATGTTCGGCAACATCCGTCCGGAAAGCAGGCCGGCCATCGTGGCTGATGCCGAGTCGCTTCTGGAGGAGATGCTGAGCAAGGCGGCCATTGCCGGGCAGATCAACGTACCCCCGCGTGAGGCGGCCAGAAGCATCCTGGCGGCCAACGTTGGCGTCACGCTCATGCTCATCGCAGAGCCTTTGGAAGACCGGAACCTCGAACTCTCCACCATGACCCGGGATTCCATGATTTTCGCCGTGTCCACGGAAACAGCCCGTGGCGCCGCAGCAGACGACTCCGGCAAGTCGTCCGTTGTTGTTGCGGCAATCGCGCTGAATGCGGCACTCCAAGCCTCGCATTCAGACCAGCTATCCAGTTCGGAACTGAAGCTGTTCCTTGAATGGCTTCACCGAATCTCCAGCAGCTCCTAGAGCTGTCCTCCTTCGATAGATATCGACTGATTCCGCATTGATGCGGGACTCACGTTAGGAATTCACACAATGGCAACAGCGTCAGTTGCGAAACCGCGCACCAGCGTGCGCGTTGGTGTCCAAAAGTTCGGAACGTTCCTCTCGGGCATGATCATGCCCAACATCGGGGCCTTTATTGCATGGGGCATCATCACCGCCCTGTTCATCCCGGCAGGGTTGTTCCCCAATGCGGACCTGGCCAAACTCGTGGGCCCCATGATCACGTACCTGTTGCCGCTGCTGATCGGCTATACCGGCGGCCGGGCGGTCCATGGCATCCGCGGCGGCGTGGTTGGAGCCGCCGCCACCATGGGTGTGATTGTGGGTACGGATATTCCGATGTTCATCGGTGCCATGCTCATGGGCCCGCTCACGGCCTGGATCATGAAGAAGCTCGACAAGGTGTGGGAGGGCCGGGTCAAGCCGGGCTTCGAGATGCTGATCGACAACTTCTCCGCAGGCATCGTCGGTGCCGCACTGGCCATCTTCGGCATGTTGGTGATCGGTCCGGTTGTTAAGGCCTTCAGCGACGGCGCGAGCAACGTCGTCGAGTTCCTGGTCCACAACGGACTTCTGCCGCTGACCAGCATCTTCATCGAACCCGCCAAGGTCCTGTTCCTCAACAACGCGGTCAACCACGGCATCCTCACTCCGCTCGGTACGGAACAAGCGCTGCAAAACGGCAAGTCCATCTTGTTCCTGCTCGAGGCGAACCCCGGCCCGGGCGTCGGCGTCCTGCTCGCCTACATGTTCTTCGGCAAGGGCCTGGCACGGGCATCCGCTCCCGGCGCCGCGCTCATCCAGTTTGTCGGCGGTATCCACGAGATCTACTTCCCGTACATTCTCATGAAGCCGATCCTCATCCTCGCCACGATCGCGGGCGGCATGACCGGCATCTTCACCTTGGTGGTCACCGGCGCGGGCTTGCGTTCGCCGGCAGCCCCTGGCAGCATCATCGCCGTCTTTGCCGCGACAGCGAAAGACAGCTATTTCGGTGTCGCCCTGTCCGTGCTCCTCGCAGCCACAGTGTCCTTCCTGATCGCCTCCGTGATCCTGCGGACCAGCAAGACCACCGATGTGGACGCGCTGGGCCAGGCAACGTCCAGGATGGAAGAACTCAAGGGCAAAAAGAGCTCCGTTTCCTCCACCCTCCTGGGCGCCGGCGGCGGAACCGCCGTCCTGACCCGTCCTATCCAGAACATCGTGTTCGCGTGCGACGCCGGCATGGGCTCCAGCGCGATGGGTGCCTCGGTCCTGCGCAACAAGATCAAGGCAGCCGGTTTCCCGGACGTCAAGGTCACCAATTCGGCCATTGCCAACCTCAGCGACACTTACGATGTCGTGGTCACGCACCAGGACCTGACAGAACGCGCGCGTCCGGTCACCTCCAGCGCCGTGCACGTCTCCGTGGACAACTTCATGAATAGTCCCCGGTATGAGGAGATCGTGGAACTGGTCAAGAGCAGCAACGCCGGATCCGGCGCTGAGGGCTCGACGGCGGTTGCCGAACCGGCCGCCGCTGCCCACGCGGCCCAGCCAGCCGTCGTCGGGGGCAAGGATGTCCTGCTCCCCGAAAGCGTGATCCTCACCGGCACCGCGACGGATCGTGACTCGGCCATCGACGAAGCAGGCAAGCTCCTGCTGGACCGCGGCGCCGTGGACATGGGCTACATTCACGCCATGCATGAGCGCGAGGAATCCGTGTCCACGTACATGGGCAGCTTCCTGGCCATCCCGCACGGCACGAACGCTGCCAAGAACCACATCCTGCACTCCGGTGTGTCGATCGTCCGCTATCCCGAGGGCATCGACTGGGGCGGCAAGCAGGTCAAGTTCGTCGTCGGCGTCGCCGGCATCAACAACGAGCACCTCCACATCCTGTCCTCCATCGCCAAGATCTTCACGGACAAGGCGCAAGTGGCCCAGCTTGAACAGGCCACGTCGGTTCAGGAAGTGCTGGATCTGTTCGGGAAGGTCAACGCATAGTGAAGGCAGTCCATTTTGGGGCAGGGAACATCGGACGGGGATTCGTCGGCTTGCTGCTGCACGAGGCCGGATATGAGGTGGTCTTCGCCGATGTCGCGGATGCCTTGATCAGCCAACTCGCCTCCGCGTCCTCCTACGAGGTCCACGAGGTCGGAGAAAACGCGGCGGTCAAGACCGTGTCCGGTTTCCGGGCCCTGAATTCGGGCACCGAAGAGGTTGCCGTCGTCGCGGAAATCGCGACGGCGGACCTCGTCACCACGGCGGTCGGGCCGCACATCCTCAAGTTCGTGGCACCCGTGATCGCGCGCGGCATCGCCGGCCGCTCGCCGTCGTTGGCTCCGCTCCAGGTCATGGCCTGCGAGAACGCCATCAACGCCACGGACCTCCTGCATTCCGAAGTGGAAGCCGCTTGGGACGGTGCCGCCGGTGACCTGTCCTCCGCTGCCGTGTTTGCGAACACGGCGGTGGACAGGATTGTCCCCAACCAGGCGCCGGGTCAAGGCCTGGACGTCACTGTGGAGACCTTCTACGAGTGGGTCATCGACCGCACGCCGTTCGCGGGGGCGGCGCCAGTGATCCCCGGCGCGACCTTTGTGGATGAGCTCGGTCCGTATATCGAACGGAAGCTGTTCACGGTCAATACAGGACATGCCTCGGCAGCGTACTTCGGCTACGGCGCCGGCCTGGAGAAGATCTCCGATGCGATGGCCGACGCCTCCGTGGCCGCCCGGGTGCGTGCCGTGCTAGAGGAGACCAAACAGCTTCTCGTGGCCAAGCACGGTTTCGTCGAAGCTGAGCAGGAAGCGTACGTGCAGAAGATCCTGTCCCGCTTCACCAACCCGTACTTGCCGGACACCGTGAACCGGGTTGGCCGTGCTCCGCTCCGGAAGTTGGGCCGGCACGAACGGTTCATCGGCCCGGCAGCGGAACTGGCCGAGCGCGGAATAACTCCCGTTGCCTTGCTCGACGCGATGTCGGCTGCCCTTCGTTTCGACGACGGGGCCGACGACGAAGCCGTGGAACTCGCCCGGATGCTTTCGGAAATGGACGCCGCCGAGGCGGTTGAGCGGATCACTGAACTGCCGCCGTCGCACCCGTTGTTCCCGCAAGTGCAGAAGCTGATCGAAGACCGCAAGGCCGAGGCCTAGCCTTTCCGGCGACGCCCGCTGGCGGTCCGGTGCGCCCGCGTGCCAGCCGGCCCGCGACGCCCGCTCAGATATGCGGGCCTTTTCCGGGACGCTCGCTCGGATATGCCGGCTTTTTCCTGAACGCCCGCTCACCCTCCTTTACCTGATGTGAAGGAGGGTGAGCGCTTTGGGCTCCAAAAGTGAGCGAGCGTCGATCAATTGCCGAGTTCTTCCGACGCCGTTCTTCCGGCGGCATGGACGCGCCGCAGGAAATCCGTAATGACGGCGATTTCGGAGTCGTCGTAATCTGCGCAGATAGTGTCCATCAGGCTGTTCATTCCCGAGTAGAGGCGGAACATCTCGGCGTTTCTGTCGGGGAGAATCCGGATCACCACGGCGCGACGGTCGGACGGATCGCGGTCCCGGGCGATCCAGCCTCCGCGTTCAAGCCGGTCGAGGATGCCGGTCATGGTGGCTGGGTGCAGGCCGGCGTGTTTGGCCAACGTGCTCGGGCTGAGCGGCCCCCTGCTTGAGATCAGGTCAAGGCAGTCGAGGTCAACATCCTTCAGTTCGGCTTGGGTGCCGACCTGGTGATTGAGTACGGATAGTTGCACGCGCACGCCGCGAAGCTCGGCTTTGAGCTCAGCAACGGCACGTCGCCGAAGGCGCGGAGTTGCCGCCTCTTGATTTGATATGGAACTCATATGATATCGCTTCTGTATTGTATGGTTTTCCTAGGACAAGAATACCGGAGGCCGCATCACATGAAGATTGCAGTATTCGGGGCGAACGGCCCCACCGGAAGGATTCTCACCGCACAAGCGCTCGACGCCGGACACGTCGTCACCGCTGTCACGCGCAGGCCACACGAATTCCCGATTTCCGCTCCCGGCCTAAGTGTGGTCGGCGCCGATGTGTACAACTTCGAGGACGTGAGCGCCGTCGTCGAAGGAAGTGATGCCGTCCTCTCAACCCTCGGCGTTCCATACAGCCGACAGCCGATCACGGTCTATTCAGTGGGCACCGGCAACATCATCCGGGCAATGGGCAACCACGGCGTCCGTCGATTGGTCTGCGTGAGTTCCAGCGCTACCGATACTATGGCCGGCCCGCATGGCGGATTCTTTTTCGAGAAGGTGCTACAGCCCCTCGTCACCAAGCTGCTGGGTAAGACGCTGTACGAGGACATGCGGCGGATGGAGGCCGCCGTCGTCGACAGCGGCCTGGACTGGACAATCATGCGGCCTTCCGGTCTTTTCGAAACCGATTCCGTGACTGAATACAAGATGGCCGTTGACTACATAAATGGCACTTTCACGTCGCGGGCCGACCTGGCGGACTCCATGCTGAGGCAACTCACTTCGGACGAGTTCGTGCGCAAGAACGTAGCAGTTGCAACCTTTTCGCAGAAGCCGAGCCTCATTCAGCTGCTTTTCCGCGAGGCCAGCAGCAAGAAGGCCGCGCCGGATAGCGTTCCTGTGGGAAAGTTGTCATGAGCCGTCTAGCCATCCAGTCAGTGGTCCGTATCGCTGGGCTTGTATTCGTCGGCCTGTTCGCGGGGTTCCTCACTGGGATACTCGTCTTGGAATTGTCCTTGCGGCAATTTAGCAGCACGGTTTACGCCCAGCTCCAGCAGGTGGCCCTCGTCGGGCTGCCTCTCCTGGCCTCAGTCCTCCTGTTTCCAGCGCTGATTGCCACGGCGGCCCTGGTATTGATGGAGCTCAAGACAAGGGATCGCGGTTTCTGGTTGGTGGCCGGCGCCCTCGCGCTGCTGCTCGCGGCCTTGATCACAACACTCGTAGTCAACGTTCCTATCAATCTGGCCGAAGCTGGATGGAACGTCAGCAACCCGCCAGGGGACTGGGCGGACATACGCGACCGTTGGCAGGTGGGCCACGCAGTACGAACCTTTGCTGCGTTCTTGGCCTTCGGAGCTTTGTCAGTCGCCGCGGCGCGACAACCGATCCGCCGTCGGAGTTTGCAGCCCGCGCCAGCATAAGTCCCGGCGCCCAACGCTCACCCGCCTTTGGCGGGACAGCCGAAACCCTCCTTCGCGTGATGACGTGAAGGAGGGTTTCGGGTTTTGCCCATATAGGTGAGCGCGCGTCCGAAGGATGGCCGCTATATGTGAGCGGGCGTTGCGTCGAAAAGGCTCGTAGGTGAGCGCGCGTCGGAAGATTGGCCGCTATATGTGAGCGGGCGTCCTAGCGGGCGGCGGTTTCGACTGCGGCCGTCTCGGTTTCGGCCATGGCCTTCCACTCGGCGACGCGGGCTTGGTGCAATGGCGATTTCCGGACCAGGGCGTAGGCGACGGCAAGGATCGCGAACCAGATGGGCGTTACGAGCAAAGCTGTGAGGGTGTCCGGCTGCGTCGTCAGGGCCCAGACCAGGAAGCCGAAGAAGGCGAAGACCACCCACACCATCACGATCCCGCCGGGCATCTTGAACGTCGATGCCTCGTGCAGTTGGGGCCGGCGCTTTCGGAAGACGAGGTAGCTGGCCAGGATGATCGACCACACGAACATAAAGCAGACGGCGGACACCGTGGTGACCATGTCGAAAGCTGCTCCGATGTCCTTGCCCGCATAGAGCAGGGCGACGCCGCCAAGGAGAAGCACGCAGGACAGGAACAGGGCGTTCTGCGGAACCTTGCGGCTCGAAAGACGGCCGAACATCTTCGGGGCATCGCCGTCGTTCGCCAGGCCAAACACCATGCGCGACGTCGAGTAGATACCGGAGTTGGCCGAGGACATGGCGGAAGTCAGGACCACGAGGTTCACCACGGTGGCCGCGATGCCCAGTCCGGCCAGGGAGAACATGGCGATGAACGGGCTGTGGCCGGCTTTGAACTCGGTCCACGGGATGACGGACATCAGGATGATGAGCGCGCCGACGTAGAACAGCATGACGCGGACCGGGATGGCGTTGATGGCGCGGGGCAGGTTGTGCTCCGGGTTCTTGGTCTCGGCCGCGGCGGTGCCCACCAGTTCGATACCCACGAACGCGAAGACGGCGATCTGGAAGCCGGCAACGAACCCCATGAATTCCTTGGGGAAGAAGCCGCCGTGGCTCCAGAGGTTGGTGAAGCTTGCGGCGCCGGCGTCGGACGTGAAGCCGGTGGAAATCATCACGATGCCCACGATGATCAACGCGGCAATGGCGATGATCTTGATGAGGGCGAACCAGAACTCAGTCTCGCCGAAGGCCTTCACTGTGGGGAGGTTCAGGAGGAGCAGGATGACGATGGTCGCGAGGCCTGGAATCCAGAGCGGCACGCCCGGCCAGAGCTCGTTGGCGTAACCCGCGATGGCGATGACATCGGCCACGCCGGTCACCACCCAGCAGAACCAATAGGTCCAGCCGGTGAAGAAGCCTGCCCAGGGGCCGAGGAGGTCGCCGGCGAAGTCGCTGAAGGACTTGTAGTTCAGGTTGGAGAGCAGGAGTTGGCCCATGGCGCGCATGACGAAGAACAGCATGAAGCCGATGATCATGTACACGAAGATCACGGACGGCCCGGCGACAGAGATGGTCTTTCCGGAGCCCATGAACAGGCCTGTTCCGATGGCGCCGCCGATGGCAAGCAACTGGATGTGGCGGTTGCTCAGTGAGCGTGCCAGATGCGGCTCGCTGTCTTTGCTGGAGGCAGTGCGTTGCCCCGTTGTTGTCTGGTCGGACATATCTGCATCCTTCGGGTGATTCGCCGCATGGTGACGTGGCTAACAATTCTGCTAGTCCAAACTAACTCGAACCATTCAAGAATTTGTGATTGATCGTTTCACCTAGAATTCATGAAGGCGCGTAAACCGAAGCCGCCAGCTTGTGTCAGGCTGGTGTTATGAGTCACGCAAATCCAGGAGTGAAGCCGCTGTTGAGTATGGTTCTGGACGAAGGCGTCTTCACGCTCCGCCGGGCCCATTGGGAGGACCTCCCTGCCATTCTGAGACTGCTCGCCGCCGATCAATTGGGCAGTTCCCGTGAAAATGCCGAGGACGTCGGCCCCTATCTGCAGGCGTTTCAGCAGATCAACGAGGATCCGGCCCAACTGTTGGTGGTGGGCCACTTGAACGGCGCTTGCGTTGCAACTTTCCAGCTGAGTTTCATCCCGGGCTTGGCCCGGAAGGGCTCGCTGCGCTGCCAGATCGAGGCCGTGCGCGTCGCCGCCGAGTTGCGGGATCACGGCGTCGGTGCGGCCATGATGCAATGGGCCATCGAAGAGGCGCGGAACAGGGGCTGCACCCTGGTCCAGCTCACCAGCGACAAGTCCCGCAAGGACGCCCATCGCTTCTATGAGCGGCTTGGTTTCGTGGCAAGTCACGAGGGAATGAAGCTGGCGCTGTAGCGCGGGCGGCCTGGAGGCCGCGCCAAACCAAAGGCCCGCACCCCTTGATATTTAGGCAGCCTAACTGTTAGGATACCTAAATATGAATACCAATCACGTTGACGACGCGCTCCTTGCCCTCGCCCAATCATTCCGGGAAGCTTTGCGGCAGAGCGTCTACGTGATGCGCCGCCTCGATTCCGAGGAGCAACTCAGCTCTGCCCAGCTTGGCGTCCTCAAGATGGCGCTCGACGGCGGTGCCCGCGTCGGTGGGATCGCACGGAACCTTGGGGTCAAGGTTCCCAGTGCCACGGAGCAGATCATCAAGCTTGAGCGCGCGGGCCTGGTCAAACGCGAAGCGGACCCGGACGACTCCCGTGCCGTCCGCGTCGCCGCGACGGCGGCGGGGCGTGCCGCCGTCGAGAACGCAGACCGTCGCCGTAACGAATTCATCGCCGGGATCCTCGGAACGCTAAGCCAGGCAGAACGCGACGCCGTGGAAGCCGCCCTTCCGGTGTTCGACAAGATCAACCATTCAGTCCAGAACTGAACAAGCCAAGTACTGAACAAGCCAAGAAACTAGGAGAGCAGTCCATGAAAGGCCAGCTCGCAGATCAACTGCAGCCAGCGGAAGAAACCCTCGAGGCCGAGAAGGCTTCGTTCCTCAAGCAGCCCAAGGCTGTGTGGGCCACGGCGATTGCCGCCGTCTTCGCCTTCATGGGCATCGGCTTGGTGGACCCGATCCTGCCGGCCATCGCCAAGAACCTCCAGGCCAGCCCCAGCCAAGTGTCGTTGCTCTTCACGAGCTACTTCCTCGTGACTGCGGTGGCGATGCTCGTGACGGGGTTCGTCTCTTCGCGGATCGGCGGCAAAAAGACCCTCATGATCGGCCTTGCCCTGATTGTCGTGTTCGCCTCGCTCTCCGGCCTGTCCGGAAGCGTGGGTGAGCTGGTCGGATTCCGCGCGGGTTGGGGACTTGGCAACGCTCTCTTCGTGGCCACCGCGCTTGCCGTGATTGTCGGCGTCGCGAGCGGTGGAACCGGAACTGCGATCATCCTGTACGAAGCAGCCCTTGGCTTGGGCATTTCCCTCGGCCCGTTGCTCGGCGCGCTTCTGGGCGGCTGGCAGTGGCGCGCGCCGTTCTTCGGCACCGCCGTCCTCATGGCCGTTTCCTTCGTCGCCTTGCTGGCCTTGTTGCCCAAGACCCCGACGCCGGCAACGAAGGCCCGTTTGCGTGACCCTCTCCTTGCCCTGGGCCACAAGGGCCTCCGCACCACTGCGGCCAGTGCCCTGTTCTACAACTACGGCTTCTTCACGATCCTTGCCTTCACGCCCTTCATCCTTGGAATGGACGCCTACGGTATCGGTGCCGTGTTCTTCGGTTGGGGCGTAGCAGTGGCCGTGTTCTCGGTCTTCGTGGCTCCCCTGCTGCAGCGTCGATTCGGCACCACCAACGTCCTGGTCGRCACCCTCGCCGCTCTTTTGCTGGACCTCGTCGGGCTGGGACTGGCCGCGGGGCACTCGGTGACTGCCGTCGTCGTGCTTGTCATTGTGGCGGGCGCCCTGCTGGGGATCAACAACACGCTCTACACCGAACTGGCCATGGAGGTCTCCGATTCGCCGCGTCCCGTGGCTTCGGCCGGCTATAACTTTGTGCGCTGGATGGGCGGGGCGCTGGCTCCGTTTGTCGCGGCCCAGCTGGGTGAGCACTTCGGCCCGCAGGTTCCGTTCTTCGCGGCCGCCCTTGCCCTCGCGTTCGCGATCCTCGTGGCCGCCGGCGGCCGCCGCTTCCTGAAGTCCCACGAACCGCACCTCGTGTAGGAGGGCCCAACTAGCTGGCAGTTGTTGTCGTTATGAAGCCTCAAAACGACAACAACTGCGAGTCAGTTGGGTGGAGACTACTTGGGTGTGACCGCGAGCTCCGCAGGCTTGGAGCCCTTCGGGACGAACAAGGTGTCGGCCTGTTCGAGGGACATGCCGTTGGTTTCTGGCACCTTGAACATGACGAAGAAGAACGACGCCGCGGCGAACAGTGCGTACATGCCGTAAGTCAGCGGCAGCGAACCGGCCGCCATGATCGGGAAGCTCAAGGTGATGGCGAAGTTGGCGATCCACTGGGCTGCGGCGGCCAGGCCGAGCGCACGGGCCCGGATGCGGGACGGGAAGATCTCGCCCAGGAGCACCCACACCAACGGTCCCCACGAAGCGCCGAAGCTCACCACGAAGACGTTGGCGGCAACGAGGGCCACAGGACCCCAGGCGCCGCTCAAGGAAACCGAAGAGCCTGTCCCGGTGGCAGAAGAGAAGGCCAGCGCCATGGCACCCAGGGACACGGCCATGCCGATCGAGCCAGCCAGCAGGATGGGCCGGCGGCCGATGCGGTCCACGAGGGCGATGGCCACGAGCGTCACCAGGATGTTGGTGACGGACGTTGCCACCGAGATGGTCAGGGAGTCCTGCTCGTGGAAGCCGACTGCCTTCCACAGGGTGGTGGAGTAGTAGAAGATCACGTTGATGCCGACGAATTGCTGCAGCACGGACAGGATGATGCCGATCCACACAACTGGTTGCAGGCCGAAGGCCTTGCCACGCAGGGAGCCCTTCTTGGTGGAGAGCTCGTCCTGCTTGATGGAGTCGCGGATTTGGCGGATGTGGCGTTCGGTGTCATCGCCGGGCATCAGGGTGTCGAAGATTTTGCGTGCGGTGTCTTCCTTGCCGTTGAGGACCAGGAAATGCGGGGATTCGGGCAGCCGGAAGGCGATCAGGCCGTATATCGCGGCGGGCACGGCGCACGCGATGAACATCCAGCGCCAGGCCTCAATTCCCAGCCACAACGCGTGGTGGGCGCTTCCCGCGGACGTGGCCAGGACCGCGTCGGACAGCAGGGCCGCGAAAATGCCGGTGGTGATCGCGAGCTGCTGCAGCGACGCGAGCCGCCCACGGACCTGGCGCGGGGAGATTTCCGAGATGTAGGCCGGCGCGATCACCGACGCGAGGCCGATGCCCAGGCCGCCAACCAGCCGCCAGAAAACCAGGTCCCAGACGCTGAAGGCCAAGCCCGTCCCGATGGAACTGACCAGGAAGAGTGCGGCACCAAGCTTCATGGCCGGGATGCGGCCGTAGCGGTCGGCCACCTTCCCCGCGAGGTACGCCCCTGCTGCGCAGCCGAGCAGCGCGACCGCCACAGCGAAGCCGGTGACGGCTTCGCTCAGCATGAATTCGTCCTTCATCGCGTCGACGGCGCCGTTGACCACGGAGGAATCGAAGCCGAAGAGGAAACCGCCCACAGCTCCGGCAACGGCCAGGCCAATTACTTTGCGTGGGACGCCGGAACGGCTGTCGGAGCTGGATTTGGGCATGGCTCTCCCTTGAGGAAATGTGGTGGATTGTGCGGCGCGGTCGTCGTCGGCAGCTGGTTCCGACGGGGACGCCGGTGCACTCGCGCTACACAGTGTGGCACGCCGCCAGCGTGACTTCCAGTCAACCCCACCAGCCACACCGGACGTGTCACGCCACGCAAACTTTCGCGCCGCCGTCGGGCGCTCCACCGCGCAAACGCTGGAAACGACAACGGCAGGCAGCCCAAAAGACTGCCTGCCGTGACGCGATTCGAGATATTAGTGGGCCGAGACGGATTCCTTCGCTGCCGCCTTCGGATCCGTGAGTTTCTTGTTCGGCAAAGCGAAGGTGATGAGGAACGCGAGGCCGGTGAGCGCCGCGGCGGTCAGCATCACGGTGTCGATCGACTGCGCGAAGCCTTCAAGGATGGGCCGGGTGAGCGCCGGGTTGGCGTGGTGCAGCCAGCTGGTGTCGTTCAGCGAATCGTTCGTGGCGCCGTTCTTGAAGAAGTCGTACAGCTTGGCGTTGGCAGGATCCGCGGCTACCGCAGGATCCTTGAGCACCTTGAGGTAGTCCGCGCTGCCCATGGCGTCCTTCATGCCCGAGGCGATCTTGTCGGCGGCCAGGCTGAAGAGCATCGAGATGAACACGGCGGTACCCACGGCGCCGCCCATGGAACGGAAGAACGCTGCAGTGGACGTGCCCACGCCCATGTCCTTAGGCGGTACGGAGACCTGCATGGCCAGGGTGAGCGGCTGCATGCAGAAGCCCAGGCCCATGCCGAAGAAGACGGCGATCAGGCCGGGAACCCAGAGGCCGGTGTCCACGCCGAGGGACAGGCCCATGACGATTGCGGCGGCGGTCAGGATGCCGGTGCCGAGGATCGGGAAGATCCGGAAAACGCCCGACGCCGAGATGGTCCGTCCCGCTGTAATGGAACCGAAGAGGATGCCCACCGTGAAGGTGATCATCATGAGGCCGGCCTCGGTGGGGGTGAGGCCCTTGACCAGCTGCAGGTACATCGGGAGCATCGCGATGGCCCCGAACATACCGATGCCGATGATGAAGTTCAGCAGGGAAGACAAGCCGAAGGTGATGTTCCTGAAGAGCCGAAGGGGGATCAGCGCGTAGTCGCCGGCACGCCGCTCAACCAGCAGGAAGGCGATGATGCCGATGACGCCAAGCCCGTAGCAGATCCATGCGTTCCCGGAGGTCCAGCCCCAGCTGCGGCCTTGTTCGGCCACGAGCAGCACCGGAACGATTGCCAGCGTGATGGCTGCCGCGCCCCAGTAGTCGATCTTCTGCTTGACGTGCTTCGCGGGCAGGTGCAGATAGAAGAACACCACAGCCAGTGCGGCCAGCCCGATGGGCAGGTTGATGAAGAAGACCCAGCGCCAGCCGTCGAAGCCAAGGATGTTGGCCGAGCCTGCAAAGGCACCGCCGACCACGGGCCCGAGCACCGAGGAAACGCCAAAGACGGACATGAAGTAGCCCTGGTACTTGGCACGATCCTTCAGGGCAACGATGTCGCCGATGATCGTCAAGGCGAGGGCCAGCAGACCGCCGGCGCCCATACCCTGGATGCCGCGGGCGATGGCGAGCTCGGTCATGGAATGCACGGAACCGGCGTACAGGGATCCGGCGAGGAAGATCAGGATCGCGGCGAGGTACAGCGGGCGGCGGCCGAAGATGTCGCTGAGCTTGCCGTACAACGGGGTGGTCACCGTGGATGTGATGAGGTAGGCCGTAGTGGCCCACGCCTGCAGGGACAGGCCGTCCAGGTCGTTGGCGATCGTGTAAATGGACGTGGACACAATGGTCTGGTCCAGGGAGGACAGGAACATGCCGAGCATGAGGCCCACCATGACGGTAAGCGTCTGACGGTGTGTCAAGACCTCTCCGGCGGCCCGCACAGGCGTGGCGTTGGACATTGCTTCTCCAAGGGTGGATGTAAGGGGACTAAGCAGGATAGTTGCTTTCAGTAACTATCCTAATGGCTCCTGTATTCCCTGTCCTACCCGATTGGCGAGAAAAATGTCACCGCTCCACCAGAATCCCGTCAGGATCGCAGTAGATCAGGTTGCCGGGTTCGATGTGCACTCCGTCAATCACCAAGGCGATGTCCACTTCGCCACGGCCCACTTTGGAGCTCTTCTTGGGGTTGCTACCAAGGGCTTTGACGCCCAGAGGCAGCTTCGCGATCGCCACGCGATCGCGGATGGCCCCATTAATCACGACGCCGGCCCAGCCGTTCGCGACGGCGCTTTCGGCAATCATGTCCCCCATGAGGGCGGTGCGCAGGGAGCCATAACCGTCCACCACCAGCACGGCGCCCTCGCCCGGTGTTGCCAGAATGGTCTTCACCAACGCATTGTCCTCAAAGCATTTGATGGTGCGAACGGGGCCGTTGAAGTGGGACATGCCGCCGAGGTCCTGGAACTGCAGTGATATCGACTCGACTTCTTCGGCACGCTCGTCGTAGAGATCGGCGGTGTTGATGGGGTTCGCTGGGCTGTTCATCGTTGATCCTCCTCGGTCCGTTGGAGTTACCCTAACGCGTGCGGACGAGCCATAGCGGGTCCTGGGCTTGCCGGTTGTCCACATACGCGCCTTCATGACAGCCGGGCAGGCTCCCTCGGCGCTAGGCTGAATTCACACGTCCAGAGGCTAGGGGAGTACCGTCATGAGCCTGTCCGATCTGCCCGGTTCATTGCCTGAAAGACCGGTGGCGGATCCTGCCCTCGATCCTTCGCGAACGCAAGGCCCGACGACGGCGCTCGCCGAGCCCGTGGAGCGCGTCCGCTCGCTGTGGGTCACCGGAGTAGTGCTCGTCAATGTTGGCATCAACGCCGCCTTCTTCGGCCCGATCCAGGTTCTGCTTGGACAGCAGGCCATCCACTTTGACGAAGGCCAGAAGGAAGCCATCCTTGCGCTCGTTACGGGATGTGGTGCGGCGGTGTCTATGGTCGCGAATCCCCTGTTTGGAGCGTTCAGCGATCGAACCACGTCCCGCTTCGGACGGCGAGTCCCTTGGGTGCTTTTCGGGGCCATCCTGGGTACCGCCGCATTGCTTGCGCTAGCGGGAGCTCCCAACGTGGCGGTCATGACTATTCTGTGGTGCCTCGTCCAAGCCGGCTGTAATGGGGCCTATGCGGCGATCACGGCGGCTATTCCGGACCGCGTGCCTGTGCCCCAACGCGGCGCGGTCGGCGGCCTTGCGGCCATGGGCCAGACGGTGGGCATTCTCGTTGGCGCAGTCATCGCTTCCGTAGTTTCGGGGAACTTTGCCCTCGGCTACATCGTGTGCGCCGCTGCGCTGCTGGCCGGCGTCGTGCTCTATCTTTTCAAGAATGGCGACGTGCCTCTCGCTCCCGAGGCCAGGCCACCGTTCATACTGTGGACATTCGTCAAGGGCTTTTGGATCTCGCCTGTCAAATACCCGGACTTCGCGTGGGCATGGTTGACGAGGTTCCTGGTCAATGTCGGCAACCACATGGTCACTTTGTACTTGCTCTTCTTCCTCAAGGATGCCGTGCATATCGAGGAAATGCAGGGGATCAAGCCGGAGTTTGGCGTCCTCATCCTGACAGGCCTTTATGCCGTCATGGTGATCATCACCAGCGTGGTGGGCGGTGCCATCAGCGACCGCATGGGCAAACGCAAACCGCTGGTCATTGCTTCCTCCGTCGTCATCTCGATAGCTGCGTTGATCCTCGCGTTCGAACCCACGTGGACGGGGGCCATTGCGGGTGCCGTGGTGCTCGGCGTGGGCTTCGGTGCGTATCTGGCGGTCGACTTCGCCCTCATTACCCAAGTGCTGCCTGCGGCCTTGGATCGGGGCAGGGACCTTGGGGTCATCAACATCGCCAACTCTTTGCCGCAGGTGATCGCGCCGGCGATTGCCTCGATTTTCGTTGTGTTCTGGGGTGGTTACGTCTCGCTGTATGTGGCCGCAGCGGTCATTGGCTTGCTGGGAGCGGTTTTCGTCGTGAAGATCAAGGGCGTCGCGTAGACCTGGGAATCCGTTCTCAGGGAACTGACAACTTGCTGCCGTATCATTGTCAGGACGCGCTCGGTCTATGGGGGGCCGCGCAATCTCCCCGAACGAAGCCCAAACCAACAGAACGCCGGAAATGTCCGAACCGAACTCCTTGGAACCGTATTCGCTGGATCTGGCCGCGGGGTTGCCCCAAATGGCGGCTGCTCCCACCACGCCGAGACAGCTATTGCGCTACGCCCGGATACTCAAGACTGCCGCGGGATTCGCCCAGCGGCAGTTCGATACTGTGAGCCTCTCGGATGTATCCACTCGGGCCCACGTTCCGCTGGGGACGCTCTACCGTTACTTTCCGTCCACGGTCCATCTGATGCTCGCCGTCTACCGGCAGCAGCTCCGCGAACTCAACGACGCCAAGCCGGCATCTTCGAGGTGCAGCCAGCAAGAGCTCACCGGTCTCGGGATGGAAATTTTCCACATGCGAGTCATGCAACCCGCTGTAGAACACTGCCTGTCCCGCACGTGGGACACCCGCGATGGTGACATCCCCGTACTCTTGCGCGATATCGAGGCGCTTTCGGCCGAGATGGTCGCGGCTGCGATCGGCGATGCCGGGAGGGCCAGGATTCTGCTCCACGTCATCAGTGGTCTGGTCCAGTCCGTCAACTGCCGCCGTCTGTCACTTTTTGACGCCGAGAAGGACCTCAAGAACGCCTGCAAGTTGATTGCGGACGCGTAGCTTTTCGGGGAATCACCGTAATTGGTCTAGACCACTACGACCAAAAGTATGAGTTTATGACTGGATGTCTCTAGTCTTCCTATCAGGCCCCTGTCTACGAAGACAGGACCCAAGCGGCTAGCAGCCCATATCCGCAGGAGTTTCACCGCACGGACCAGCCACCCTTGGTCCGGCACCGAAGCCTCTATACCTGCCCGAATTGTGCCGTGGGTTCACGGCTAGCCTGAGGAGACAACGACGTGTCCGTCGAGACCATCACCCCTGAACAGAATCTGACTGCCCTGGCGCTGAGTGAAGAGGAAATCTTCACCGCCCACGAGGGCGGCAAGCTCTCCGTGTCCAGCACCGTGCCGCTTTTGAACAAGCGGGACCTTTCCATTGCCTACACGCCCGGCGTCGCCGAAGTGAGCCGCGCGATCCACGCGAACCCGGAGCTTGCACGCACGCACACCTGGGCAGAGCGGCTCGTTGTGGTCGTCAGCGATGGGACCGCTGTCCTGGGCCTGGGCGATATCGGACCCAGCGCCTCCCTCCCCGTCATGGAAGGAAAGTCCGCGCTCTTCAAGGCTTTCGGTGATCTCGACTCCATCCCCTTGGTCCTCAACACCACCAACGTGGACGAAATCATCGAGACCCTGGTCCGCCTGCGTCCGAGCTTCGGCGCCGTGAACCTCGAAGACATCTCAGCACCCCGCTGCTTCGAACTCGAAGAGCGCCTCATCGAAGCCCTCGACTGCCCCGTCATGCACGATGACCAACACGGCACCGCCGTCGTGGTTCTCGCGGCCCTGACGAACGCCGCCAAGGTGACCGGCCGTGAGCTTGAGGGACTGAAAGTTGTCGTTTCCGGCGCTGGTGCTGCGGGCATCGCGGTCTCCGAGATCCTGCTGACCGCAGGCGTCAAGGACGTTGTGCTCCTGGATTCCAAGGGCATCATCAACGCCGAGCGCGCCGACCTGGTGGCCGATTCGGGCAGCGTCAAGGCCCGCTTCGCCCAGCGCACCAACCCCCGCGCCCTTTCCGGCGGACCCGCGGAGGCCCTGCAGGGCGCCGACGTGTTCATCGGCGTTTCTTCGTCCAAGCTGGCCGAGGAACACTTGAAGCTCATGAACGAGAACTCGATCGTGTTCGCCCTGTCCAACCCGGACCCGGAAGTCCTGCCCGAGGTCGCCGTCAAGTACGCCGCCGTCGTGGCCACTGGCCGGAGCGACTTCCCGAACCAGATCAACAACGTCCTGGCCTTCCCCGGAATTTTCCGCGGAGCCTTGGACGCCGGCGCACGCCGCATCACTCCGGCCATGAAGATCGCCGCGGCCCGCGCCATCGCCGCGCTGGCCGAGGAAGAACTCTCGGCAGACTACATCGTGCCCAGCCCGCTGGATCCCCGGGTTGCCCCTGCAGTCACCGCGGCGGTCGCCGCGGCGGCTGAATAGCCCGCGCGCTTAACCCTACGAGCCGACGACGGCGACCCTCCCGTGCTGGGGAGGGTCGCCGTCGTTCTTTTTGTTCCGCCGTTCGGGATAAGTGAGCGATGGTTTGGGATGTGGGCCGGATAGGTGCGCGAGCGTTTGGGATGTGGGCCGGATATGTGAGCGGGGGTCTGGGTTTAAGGCCCGATATGTGAGCGCGCGTTGGGTTCGACAAACGCTCGCTCACTTATGCCGGCATTTTCCCAAACGCTCGCTCACGTCTCGCGCTGGCTCCAAGGATGAATCCGCTGGCTTCCGGGTGGAGATCGAAGCCCGGAGCGCGGAATCGGCGTTCCCCCGTGCTTGGCCGTGGATAGGGTGGCTGACATGGAACAGACACTGAAAGTTGTACGGCATTGGGGCGCCCCTGCGGCGGCCGTCATTTTCTTCACGCTGTGGTGCGTGGCGGAAGCGGGAAGGATGGGGCCGTGGCCGGGGCTGAACTATTGGCCCGGCACCTGGATGCTCGTTCTGATGACCTTGGCTATAGCTACGGCGGTGTGGAAACCCTATGTGTCACTCGGGCTGACCGCCATCCTTTTGCTCGGTCAATTGATCCATTTCATCCGTGCGCCTTGGCCCAATCATTGGGCGATCTACATCGGTTCGTTCATTGCGCTGGCGTTCATTCTGTGGACCGGGTCCCGCAGGCAGCGGTCGATCGCAGGAGTAGCCAACCTCGTGTTCACAGCCGTCATAACGTTTTTGATGTTGTCGTGGCGATACGGGCAGGGCGTTGGCTGGTTCAGGCCACTATATTCGGGAGACCGGGGCGCCCTGAGTTACTACGGCTGGCAGCTCTTCTCCACCCTGATTTTGATCGCCGCTGGATGTGCCGCCGTCGGCATCGCCTTGGCTCTGTATGAGGACCGGGGCAAGCTCTTCCAGTCCAAGGTCCTCGTCCAGGCAAACCTCAAGGAGACCGAGGTCGAGCTCGTCGTGGAACAGGAGCGCACGCGGATCGCCCGCGACCTTCACGACGTCTTGGCGCACTCGCTCGCTGTGATCGCCGCGCAGGCCGACGGCACCCGTTATCTCAGCCAGGACCAACCCAAAGCGGTGCTCGACGCCTTGGAGAATATCGCGGTGTCAGCCCGCCACGCACTCGTGGACGCCCAGCGCGTCATTGAGGGAGTGCGCGACGACGGTCTGGTGGCTCCGCAGCCCCGGCTCACCGACGTCGGGCCTCTTGTGGAGCGGATGCGCCAGGGGAGCCTCAAGGTCCAGCAGAGCGAAACCGGAACCCCGGTGGACCTTGGCGCGGGCCAGCAACTCGCGGTATTCCGGATTGTGCAGGAATGCCTGACGAACGCCCTCAAGCACGGCGGACGCGGCACCGCCGTGCGCCTTCATTTCGACTGGAGCGGCCCCGGGCTGACCATGCACGTCGCGTCGGAATTGCCGGCGTCCGTTTCGATCGGGGGGACGGACGACGGCGGTACCGCCGAGCGCGTGGGGCGCGGCATCCCCGGAATGCGCGAGCGTGCCCACCTAGCCGGCGGCTGGCTCAGTTCCGGGCCCGACGGCGAGCAGTTCCGCGTGACGGTGTTCATCCCCTATGGTTCGCGGCCGGCAGCGCTCCTTCCGGAAGGTGGAGCGGAAGAGGAGGGTGTTCCGTCCGTTGAGGGGCTGGAGCAGGAGCCGGCACTGGCTCTCGAGGCCGCCTCGCCGTCGTCGGGCACTAAGCGGGAAAGCGTCGGACGTGGCTGAAACGCCGATCACGGTGGCCTTGGTGGACGACCAACCACTGTTCCGCTCCGGCATCCGCATGCTCGTCCAGAGCCAAGCGGACATGGACATGACTTGGGAGGCCGACGACGGCGAACAAGCCGTGGCGCTCGCGGCCAGGCAGCGGCCGGACGTGATGTTGATGGACCTTCGGATGCCGGTGCTTGACGGAGTGGAGGCCACGCGCCGCATCACGGAGGAAGCCGATGCGGCCGGGGTGGACAAGCCAAAGATCATTGCCCTGACCACCTTCAACAGGGACCAAGCCGTGGTTGACGCCGTGCAGGCGGGCGCGAGCGGATACCTGCTCAAGAGCGCCGAACCGGAATTTCTGCTGGCTGCCATCCGGACCGTGTATTCGGGATACTCAGTGATCGCGCCCGGTTCGGTTCACGAACTCTTCCAGCACGCGGCCAGGACGGTGCCGGTCGCCGGGCCGGACCTCGCCGTGATGGACGAGTTGTCGCCGCGCGAGCGGGATGTGTTCCTCCTGGCGGCCAAAGGCTTGGGGAACGCCGAGATGGCGCAGAGCCTGTTTGTCTCCGAGGCGACAGTGAAATCCCACCTACGCACTGTGCTCAGCAAGCTCGGGCTGCGTACCAGGCTTCAGCTAGTGGCCTTTGCCTACGAACATCGGCTTCTCGGGTAGGCACCCCGGACGCAAAGGCGGCGGCCGCCCGAAAGGGACGGTCGCCGTCGTGCAACTGCAGAGTGCTGCAGAGTGAGGGGGCGCTACATGGCGCGGCCCTTCGACTCCTCCCTTACATCGCGTCCAAGCCATAGCCCAACGGCAACCATGACAACACCGAGAACCAGGTGCAGCCAGTCGTCCGCAGCGTTCATGGGCACGAAGTCAGCGCTCATGTTCGACATGGTGATCAGGCCGTAGATCCACAAGACGAGGTAGATTGCGCCGCCACCGATGAGGTAACCGCGCGCCATCCTTCCAGTCCTTGCGAAGTACAGGCCTGCTGCGCCGAACAGCAAATGGACAATATTGTGCAGGACGGATACTTGGAAGACTCCAAGAAGCATGGCGCCCGAGTCATGTCCTGCGAAGGTCATGGCGCCGTAATTGCTGGTGATGCCCGGGATAAATCCCAAGACGCCAACAGCCAGGAAAACCCAGCCCAAAATCAGTGCTGAGTTGTGGAGCGTCAGCCCCATCGCGTGGTGCTGCGCGGGGTGTGAAGCAGTAGTCATAGCTCCTCCCGATCACGATTTCCATCGGCCCTTCAAATGGAGGGCCGTATCGCGGCAAGGAGTCGGAAACCCTGCCGACGAGGATATCTTACTCCCGAAAACCCCGGAAATAGAGGGGAGAGGCCGGGACAAGCGCAGCTAGCATGGTTCTGTGATGCCCGATTCTGCGACGCTTTATCCCGTGATGGCAGTGCAACCGTGAGTGAGCCATCGGTTCCCGGAGTGCGCGGAGCGATTTTCGGGGACACCCGGGACATCACGCCGTTCCGGAACGGACATGTCCGCACATCGGTAGGTGGACTGGCTGAGGGCTTGGGCGGTGCGATTTGGGGCGTCCTGAGAGGAAAAGCCGCAGGCCGGATCGACGTCGCCGGGGACGTCCCCAGGCTCAAACGGCTGGCTGGCAAGACCGCCAAATCGGTGTACGACGCGGTCTTCACCAGCACGGAACCGGATCGGCTCATCACCCTGGCGCGTACCTACCCGGGCTGGGCTGGCCTCTGCTACGTGATTGCCGGGCTGCTTGTGTACAAGCACGGAGGATATCTCCGGGCCTCGGAACTTCTGCAACGGGGCTTGTCCATCCGGATCGACGACGCCGCCAGCCAGTTCTCCGCAAGCTACCTTCGCAGGGTGGTGACGCGGATCGAGGTGGCGGAGCGGATCGACGTTTCAGTGCTGTTCAGCGAGGAATCCGTGTTCCTCGCCCTCTCGCATTGCTTCAGGGAGACGGGCCAGACGGCGGAAGCGCTGGACTCCCTGGCCAGCTTGCCGCCGTCGTTGCCCTCCGCCTTGGCCCGCTGCACCGCGGCGGCGGCGCTCGAGCGGCACGCCGACGTCGTCGCCTGGACTGAGGGGCTCCGCAACACGGACGACCTCTCGGCGGCGCTGCTGCTGATTCGGGCACAGTCGCTCAGGATGTTGGGGGAGCGGGAGGCGGCGCAGGCCGCGCTTGAGGAGGTACTCCGCAGGAAGAAGACCAGCCTCGCCTTGCGGAACGACGCCCTCACGGACCGAGCCCTCTCGAAGCTTGAGGTCAGGCGGAGGACGCCCAAGCCGAGGCCCTTTGTCGCTGAGCGGGTCCGGCGCGGCAAGACGGAGGACGCCGAGCTGGATGCGGTCGATGGGATTCGCAAGGACATCGAGATACGCCGAATGTGGAACAAGGACTTCGGCGAGCCGGGCGACTAAAGCAGGGGCCAACGCGGGGCGGCTACGCCCGACGCGTGCGAATGATTCCCCGAATGGAGACCCCCACGGCGCCGACAAGTGGGAGCAGCATGGCCAGGACAACTATGGTGTTCGGCTGGAACGTCACGCGTCCGCTTGCGTTGCGGCCATAGACCCCGACGGGGAGCACAAACCCGCCCCCGCCGCCGCCGGCAGCATTGCCCCCATCGCTGCCTCCGCCGAATCCAAAGGACACCAACGCTACCGGAATCAGTTCTTCTCCGGCGATCTGCAGGGGCGGGCCGTACGCCCTCGATACGCCGACCTTCTTGAAGGCCTCCACGAGAGCTGAAAAGTCATCGGACATGAAGCCGACCATAGGCTGCCTCGCCCAAGAACACCAGAGCGAGATAGCCCAGCGGCCGTGTCACCGGAGCATCGGAAGTAGCTGCTCGCCGAGCAGGACAGCCCCGAGGCCCACCATGATGATGCCGCTCGCAAGGGTCACCACACGCGCGGCCGAAGGCCGGGACTGCAGCAGCTTCCGCGAGCCGAGGGCCACCACCGTGTAAATGATGCCTGCGAATAGGACGAACGTGAGGCCCAGCACGCCTGACTGCACCGGCACCGGCAACGACGCCTCCGGGCTCACGAATTGCGGCACAAGCGCCAGGAAGAACAGCAGGCCCTTGGGGTTGATGCCGCTTGTGCCCATGCCTTGCAGGAAGGTGCGCAATTGGTTTCGGGACTGCCCGACGGCGTCATCCGCAGTGAAGCTCGCGCCGCGCCACGAGCGCATGGTGCTCACGCCGAGCCAGAGCAAGTACGCAGCACCCGCGATCGTCAGCCAGCCAAGAAGCCCCGGAACGCCCGTCAAAACGGCGGCGAGTCCGGCCACCAGGAGGGCCGTGTGCAGCACGTAGCCGCTGCACAGGCCGGCCACAGCGGGGAGGAAACTGCGCTGCCGAAGGCCAGCGGCAATCGAATACGCCCAATCGACGCCCGGGGTGCACGCCAAGGTGACGGCGACAATGACGAAGGCGAGGAAAAGCTGGGGATTCATGGTGGCTCCTGGCTGGCGGTTACACTATGAACTTTATGGAAAATCGGCCCATAAGTGTTCCCATTTTTAGCCAGGCTTGCCGGGATTTCGGTAAGATACTTGCGTGATTGATGGAATCGATAGAACTATTTTGCGCCACCTCAAAGAGGATGGCCGAATGACTGCCACCGCGCTCGCAGCAAAGGTGGGATTGACCGTGGCTCCGTGCCATCGCAGACTGCGGGATCTCGAAGCTTCCGGGGTCATCCGTGGGTACAGGGCAGACATCGATCCTGGGGCGATTGGCCTCGGATTCGAGGCGATAGTCTTTGTGACCCTGCGCCAGGCTGACCGCACCACGATGTCGGAGTTCGAAGACCGGGTGGCAGCCATTCCGAACATCGTCGAGGCCCAGAGACTCTTCGGCTCGCCGGACTACCTCCTCCGCGTGATCGCAGCCGATCTCCCGGCCTACCAGCGCTTCTACGACGACCAACTCTCGGCGCTTCCCGCCGTCGAGCGCCTCAACTCGACGTTGGTGATGAAGAACCTCAAGCCGAACGCGGGACCGCCGGTCTGAGTTCGGTTTCCACGACGGAACCGGTCGGGGCCTTGGGATTCGTTGCCGAGCCAACGTCGGTAGGTATCGGTGGCTTGGTTCCGGGGCCGGCCTAAAAATGTCGTAGCCTCCTGGCAGAGTGTTTCCATGGAAGCGATCGGATGCGTCGACACCCGGCAGGGCATTGCCTCCCGCGGGTATTTCGGAGTGTCCCGTCATGCCCGTCGTCCGCGTCTGGCCGCGTCCCTTGCCGCGGTCCCGGGCGGGCTGGTGTTGGTGGATCCGCCGGATGGTGGCGGCCGGCTGGCCGTTTTGGACGGGGCCGTGGCGGCAGCGAGGTCTTTGGCGGACAAAGCCGCGGACGACGTCGGAGTCCTGGGTTTCGAGGAGGCTGTTGCGTTCGCGTCCGGGGTGGAGGAGCTCTCCCGGACCCTGGACTATCTCCAGGTGGCCGCCGCTGCCGGGCTGGACAGGGCCCGGAACGATGAACCCGCCGCCAGGCAGGGCTGGACAACGGGCTGGGCCGCCGGCGCGGATCCAGGCGCCGGCGCGGGCTGGACGTCCGGAACCACCGCGGCCCACGCGGACGCGCAGGCCGGTGCGGCTCCTTCCCCGGGAACGGGCAGCGCCCGGGGCGGGGAGTTCAGGTCCACGGCCGAGCACCTGCGGTCCTTGCTGCGGATCGGTGCCGCCGAGGCCAGGCACCGGCTCGCCCTCGCCCGGG
>NZ_JBFRGL010000007.1:0-191520 GCF_052115325.1 Arthrobacter sp. 2RAF22
GCCATCACGACCTGGATCGAAAGGACCTACCACCGCCGGCGACGGCAAAGACGGCTGGGAAAACTCACGCCAATCGAATATGAAACAATCAACCGGACCGCGCTCACAGCGGCCTAAGACCCCGAGTCAACAAAAGCCGGGGCAGTCCCCTCGGTATGCGCCGACCGGTAGGATAACCTTGGTGGGCCAGCGCGCAGTACTTGGATAGACCGGCGTCATAACTGCCATCGCCAGCAATCGACCTAAGGGGGACCGGTTTGGATTTACGCGACTATTTGCGGGTTCTGCGCCGCAATTGGATCTTGATCGCAGCCACATCGTTGGCGGGCATACTAGTTGGCGGAGCTGCATCGATCCTGACTCAACCAATCTACACATCCGATACACAGCTATTCGTGGCGATCCAAAGCTCCGGCTCGGTGTTGGAGCTCCAGCAGGGCAACACCTTCAGCCAGGCCCGCGTTCAGTCTTACGTCAAAACCGTGGGATCACCCGTAGTACTTCAGCCTGCGATAGATTCGCTTGGGCTTTCCATGACCGCGGAACAACTGGCCACGCACGTGAAGGCCAGTTCCGAGGTCAACACCGTACTGATCAATATTTCCGTTACGGACAACTCGTCGGTCCAAGCGGCCGCAATTGCGCAGGCTGTCGGCAACAGTCTTGTTCGAGCGGTTGATACATTGGAAAGGCCAAAGACTGGAGGAACTTCCCCAGTCGCCTTGTCCATAATCAAACCGGCAGTAGCCCCCGCTGCCCCCTCTTCTCCGAACACTCGCCTAAACCTCCTGCTCGGCCTAGCTATTGGTCTAGGACTGGGAATCGCCTCTGCCGTGCTCAGAACGACGCTGGACAGTCGAGTGAGGGGGGAAGCCGACCTTCGCCACGTCACAGACGCACCGCTTCTCGGAGGCATTGCCTTCGATCAGGACGCAACCAAAAAACCACTCCTCACACAGGCCGCGGCACAGAGTCCAAGAGCCGAATCCTTCCGCCAGTTGCGGACGAATCTACAGTTTGCAAATGTGTCAGGACGGGCAAAAACAGTCCTTATTACGTCTTCGCTCCCAGGCGAAGGAAAGAGTACAACCGCCACCAATCTGGCAATCGCATTGGCCCAGGCTGGACAGACCGTGTGCCTTGTTGATGCAGACCTTCGCCGACCCATGATTAATGAGTATCTCGGCATGGATCGAAATGCTGGCCTCACTACCGCCCTTCTTGGGATTGAAGAAGTCGGCGATCTACTTCAACAGTGGGGTGAGGATCAGCTTTATGTGCTTACTTCTGGGCAAATTCCCCCAAACCCTAGCGAATTGCTTGGCTCTCAGGAGATGAAGCACCTAATCGCTCAGCTGGAGCTCACCTTCGACACCGTGATAATAGATGCGCCTCCCCTTTTGCCGGTTACAGACGCGGCCGTGCTGTCACAGCATGTCGGAGGCGTTGTTGTCGTCGTTGGTTCCCAAAAGACGCGTCAGCAGGATCTGAGTAAGTCCCTCGGAGCGCTCGAAATGGTCGGGTCTACAGTCTTAGGAGTGGTCCTGAACCGACTGCCGGTGAAGGGTCCAGACGCGTACTCTTACACCTACTACCGCCATGATGCTCTGAAGTCTGGAAGTTCAAGCAATTTCGAGGAAACCAAACCCGAGTCCAGACGCTCCAATGATCTCTTCCAGGAGATTCTTCCGGAGGAACGGCCTGCGCGAGTTTTTCCAGCCAACAGGCACTAGGCCGTATGTCGGACCTTCATGCGACCATGCACCTCTTGACAATGGCTAAGCAGGAAGGAAAGAGACAATGCCAGCAATGAAGCAATCGTTGATCGGCAGACTTTTCCTACGCATCTACCTTCACGCGCCGCTCCGTCGCAGAATACTCGCCAAGATCATTTCGATCGAAGGTGGCGACATGTATTCGTTGACACTGAGGAAGATCCTACGTGACCACCACGGGATAACTGCGGGAAAGTTCAGTTACGGTTCGCTTCTTAGTATTGGCAATTGCGATACGAACACCGAAATAGGAGATTACGTCTCAATCGGGCCAAACGTCAGGCGTTTCGGCGCCGCCCATCCGATGGACTATCCGGCGTTGCACCCGTTGTTCTACAACCCCAGGCTGGGCTTGGTCGCGGCAGACAAGGATGTAGAGCGCAGTCCATGCTGGATAGGTCACGATTCGTGGATCGGAGCAAACGTTACGATCCTTCCGGGCTGTCGCCGAATTGGGATTGGCGCCGCCATAGGCGCCGGTAGCGTCGTCACGCGCGACATTCCTGATTTTGCCGTGGCCGCTGGAAATCCAGCCAAGGTTCTTCGAAATCGATTCCCGGATATTACCCAGGAAGAGATTCTCGCAAGTAAGTTCTGGTCATTGGCCCCCGAAGAAGCTCTTGCGGTTGTTGTCGACCTTCACCCAAGAATGGAATAAAATGACAAAATCGAGCGATTCCCTCGCCGCAGTTGTAGTGCACTACCAGAGTCCCGAAACCTTGAAGATTACCCTTGCAAATCTTGGCCAAAAGATTGATCCCGAACTAATATTTATTGTTGACAATTCGTCAAGTCTGGTCAAAGACAATTTTGAAGGACTTGGCACAATTTTGGATGATGGTATTAATAGGGGCTATGCGGGAGGCGTGAATCACGGATTCAAATACATCTCATTAAAGCGACCCGACGTAACGGAGGTCCTCGTATGCACGCACGAGGCAGTATTTCGGGGCGACTCTCTGGAGGAGCTGCTGAAAACAGCGGCAGCTCATCCTAATGGCCACCTAGTCGGGCCTAAACTAATCACCCAAGACACGGGCCGGGAAGTCACGTGGTCAAATGGCGGACAATTGCCGTTGCCGTTCTTTTATCCAAAGCACGATAGGTCGCCGTCCAGATCGGGCGTACGAAAAGTTGATTGGGTGGACGGGGCCACGTTCATCATGGATACGAGAACCTGGGCTGCGCTGGGGGGCGTTCCCGAAGAGTTCTTCATGTACATGGAGGACGTCGCTCTCGGATTACGGTGCAGCGCTGCGGGAATTCCAGTTCTCGTGAATCTTGACGCAGTTGTTGAGCAGACTGCAAACGGTCCTAGTCGACGATTGGCGATAAGAAACCGCATCCTGCTGGCGCTTCGATATATGAGTCCCTGGAAGCGTCAAGTGATAATCGCCGAAGTGCGAGGGCGCCAGTGGCTGATGTCAGTACATCCATCCAAAGACGTACGTAGTAAAGCGCAAGAAAGCAGGGAGGCAGTTAGGGAGGCCAAGCACGTGGCCATGACCATCGCGGCGTCCGGGCGAGCCTCCTGAGGCTCTTCTCCGCCGATCCACGAGTACGGGGTCACGCGGCCCGATGAACGAAATACTCCCGATAAAGACTAGGCGTTGCAGCGATCGCCCTGATCCTCATAGTTTGGCTACGCGACTTGGTTTTCCGCTGCGCTTTTGGTCTCGATCTGGATTCTTTTGGCTGGACTAGCCCTCGGCCAACTGCCGTCTCCGACACCTTGAGCACGAGGGCCAAACCGGGACCGCTTTGAAGGAACCGAAACGAACGACTCGCCATCACGCTCCTATCGTCCAAACAAAATCGCCCAGGACCCTATAGAAAATCGAAGGATCCTGGGGCCAACCAACCAATAGACGTAGAGTCCCCCCACAAGGACAAAGACGCCTCCCATGACTGTTACCGCAAGCGACGGGTTCGTCTGCTTCCCGAGCCACCAACAGGTTGCAATCAGGACGATCATCGTGCAGGGGAACCAGCTATCGCCGGTCGGCGAGACAGCAAAATGCTGCAGCACCGGTGCCAGTGCCGCCAGGCCGATGGTCACTGAACATGCAGGCAGAAGCAAATCTAGGGAAGGCCCAAAGGCCGGCCCGAAGAGCAAAGGAACCAAGACGACGGCACCTAAGGCGCCCGCCGTGACAATGGGAACACTGGCCAGCATGCAAATCTGCCAAGTCAGCCACGTCCTTTGCCGTATTCCGGTCTTCGGCGCAGTTGCGTATGAGTACTGAATTATGGTCTGGAACGTTTGATATGCCGTCTGCGGAATCAGCGCGACAACGGAATAGTACCCGACGGTCTGTACCGTCGCCTGCGTAATAAACATCATGCTGTCCACTCTCAACAGCGAAGCCTCGACCACCTGTGAGCGCCACGCCCGCCATGCCCGATGGAGGAGTGATCTCAACCTCTCAGGTTTGAACACCCCTTCGTCTATTCCCTTGAGGAGCCTCCTTCGAGGCAGGACGATCAGGGTCATTTGCACCAAAAGTGATCCTGCGTTGAATGCTAGAACCAACCAAAGCTGCAACGTACCGGAGAAATAGGCGATAACAATGCCGAAGCATACCGCTCCAGATGCCGCTAGGTTTGCGATACCAAAATTTTTAGTGAGACCAGCAACGATAAGGATATTTGCGTCTATCGACTTACTGGCACTCATTCCCGCTAGAGCCAAAAAAACAGCCGTTGCCATCCGTTCCGGAAGATCCAGGTTGAGGATTTGACCCAGCCCAACACCAATTACAACTGCCGCAACCACTGAATACAACATCAGTTGCCGGCCTCTGCGACTCCAGCCGTGAGCTTGGCCTAAGTCTGCCGCAACAGCCTGACGGGCAAGCAGCCCAAGACCGAAAGCTCCGACCAATCCGACGAAGATTGATGAGAGCATCACGATCGCGAGTTCGCCCCTAGCCTCGGGGCCCAGCGCGCGCGCAGTCAAGGGAGCAGTTACCAGTCCCGCGATGAGCGGAGCAATGTTTCCTGCTAGATGCAAGAGTGCCCTCATCTCAAAAGGCCTCCCATTCGATTGCGGCTGCCATAATCACGTACGAAATCTCTCAAGCCATGACCTTCTAAGCGATCCATAGGCGTAACGCGCCGAGCGAATCGGGCTCTCAGATGCAAGCCTCAAGAGGTGGAAGCCTACGTACCTCGGTATTCTCCAGCCTGCCAGGCAGCGTCCAAGCAACCGCGCTCCCAAAGTTGCCCTTCGTTCAACTTGATACGGTTGAATGGAACATATCTGGCGCAGGTCCAACGGATCAGCCTGAATGATACCTGCCTCAACGGCCGCGATGATTGTTTGATGGCCACGTTTAGTTCGCGCGATCAGGGCACTTACCCCGCTGCTGTCCGTGAACTCGGGATATCCACGATCATCCGTCTTCCAGTAGTCGCCAGCTACAATGTCGGCGCTCTCCCCGACACCATCAGGACAAATCTTGCAGCGCCACTGCATTGACGGGCCGAGCTGCTTACCCCACGACGCGTCGTAAGTCGTAGATCCGCGGACGCCATCCATCGTCTCGGCATAAAACTCACCTGGCCACCCGTGTCCACGGTAGCGCAGCGTTCTAAGGGGAGAGCCCGCAGGAATCCCCAGTTCCGAAAGCAGGCGATCGGTGGCCAACTGGCTTGGCACCCCGGCACAGAAAAACGACATGAGCAAAGGACGATCTTCAATTCCCCGAAACTCGCCAATTTGCCTCAGCGCAGCAACTTCACAAGGCTTGCCCACAAAAACAGAATCAGGAGACAACGAATAACCTTCAGCGGCGACCGAGACAGGGGCGTACCGTGAACCTGCCTGTCGAAGAAAATCGGACTTCCGTCCTAATTGCACGGCGACCGTGCGCCGCGGCTCGTTTGTATCGGCAGCAGCCCCGATCACCCTTGCAGAATGGCCCGATTCAACCAACCATTCGGCTAAGGCTGTGAGGACTCCACCACTGCTCCCCCGAAAACGCGTCTCTGCGTCGGTCGCCCACGCTTGCCACGAAGAAATTGCGTGCCCGAGGGCAGGATCAAAGTGATGTTCCCCGCCGGATATCTCCTCTGGTACCGGACGCCTCACCACGATGCCAGGGCAACTTGCCTCGAGCTCGTCGGTCATCTGGCGGTCATCCTTTTTTGATAGCGGCAGGCGCCGGACCGGCCGATTGAAGCCCGCCCCATCAAGCACCATGCTGATTCCAGGATCGATAAGCGCACAAGCGCCGCAACCGGAGCAGTTTCCGGAACGCACAACCGATTCCAGAGTTCGGTCGAATCCCAATTGGTTCTCCGCCCTCATGTACGTGCGCTCATGGCGAGATGGTTTACAGCTCTTTGGAGACGGTATTCCGCGCTCTCCTTAACATGAGCAGCCTCTGACGGCAGACTCGAGAGATCCAACAGTTTCACGACCCGATCGACGATGTCCTCTTCTTTTAGGTCAATCGTGTGCACCCAGCCAATGTCGGACAACAGGGGGGCAAATTTCCGAGAGTACGCCAAAGGAATGGCCGGGGTTCCGACAGACAAGGCATTCAAGCAAGCATGCATTCTGGCCCCGATTACTACTTGACTATCGGCAACAAATGCCCTGACGTCATCCAAACCGGCGGGCACGAAAACGGCGACCTTGTCGCCAAATTCTGCAACGAGTTCCTTCACTGCTGTCATATCATTATCGAGGGAAGGATTATCAATAACATGAGGCATCAATGTAATCTCGCGATCCGCGGCGATGAGTCTTCTAATAAGATCTCTCGTCATTTCCCGATACCGGAGCCTTGAGCCGTGAGCGTCCGTGCTCCACAGAAGTCCAGACACATTGAGCACAATATCCGCTCTATCTGACCCACTGGAATTAGGTTGGGGTAATGCAAATACGACATCAGTGGAAAGACAATCTGGCTCGTAGCCAAGGCGCCGCGCATAGTCCAGACTTGTGCTGTCACGTACAAAAACCGTTTTCGCGCGCTTCAGTGTGCGGCGGGCAGCTAGGCGTCCTAGTACTGAATTGAAAGGACCGATAGTTTGAGGGGAAAGGATGACCGGCACGCCAGCAGCTTGGGCAACATGTCGCGTGTAAAACATGATGGCCATTCGCTTCAAGCCATAGATGTCTGTAAAGCTGTCTCCTGCACCAGTGTCTATTACGGCATCGTACTTCGCCATGCGATTCCTCAAGACTTTGCTACCGGTCAAGGTTCCTTTCAGCACCACTTTGCCAGAGAGTTGCGTACCGAGCGGACCGAAATCGAAACTCTGGAAGTCGACTTCTGTATCGGGCCCCCAAGCTTGTTGAGCAAGGGAAAGAGCGCCCTGACTTAACGCCCTGACGCCGAGATTGCTGGAACTGTCGTCAGCCCACAGGACTAGTACGCGTTTGGACAAGATGTCTCCCTAACTGTCAGCGAACGCAGGCATTTGGCCTCTACTGGAAAGGCATGTGGAAATTGAGGTCGTATTCCAAGTCGCGGCTTCTGCTACCGATAACCTTCGCTGGAACGCCAGCCACGATCGTGAAAGGCGCAACGTCTTTCGATACGACGGCCCCCGCTGCCACGACGGCCCCCTCGCCGACGGTTACGGCGGGCAGAATCGTGGCACGTGAAGCCACGTACGCCCTATTCCCGATATGGACCGGACCGCCTTTAGTGCCAAAATCTTGGCTCTGCGGATCGTGTCCAACCGTAAAAATTTGAACGTGACCTCCGATATTGACATTGCTTCCAATACTCAGGCCAAGCCTGCCATCCAGAAAGCAGTCATTTCCTACAATCGTATTTCTGTCTATAGAGATTCCTTGGGGAGCAAAAAATGCTAATCTCCAGTGTACCGACGAATTAGTGCCGATTTTCAACCCAAAGACATTCCGATACATAAAAAGTCGGAATCTGTGCCAGGGCACCCGGCCGACCACAAAACCAACCCAAAGCTTAAACCCCTGAAGATACAAACGCATTAGGTCCTCTCAAAGCGTCGACGAGGCGGTGATGGATCGAATGTTCGTCAACATAGCGCGAACGGACTCGGTAAATGCTCGCTGACTGAACTGGAGCTCAAAATCCTCGGTTGAGGGAACCGCAGGAAGTTGGGGTGGCTGTTGCAGTAGATCCTCGATTCGCCCGATAAACGAGCTCCACCGTGGGCTGAACCCATTGGCAACGTGGGCCGTCCCAAAAACAGGCACACCATATGCCATAGCCTCGACAGCCTTTGCTTTAATCCCACCACCGTGATCAATGGGGACGATCGCGGCATCTATTTGTCGGTAGAAGTCACCGAGCGAGTCGACTCGTCCAAGCACTTCAACAGGAATCCCCCAGCCCTTTACGACCTCGGAACCGAAGCCCGCAACCTTGATCGCAATACCCTTCTGGATAAATTCGCCAGCAAAGTCCCTAAAAAATTTTCGGAGGGACATGACGTTTGGCGGATAGTCGAAGTTTCCAATGAATCCCACCGTCCGCAGTGTCTTCCGTTCACCCTGCGCGCTGAACGACACGGGCGTAATTGGAGTCGGGATCCAATGTCCAGTTGAGACGCCCGCCGAATCCGTCAGTCGAGTATCGGCAAAGCCCGCAAAAACGTTGGCGATCGGAGACCTAACTAAGCGGCGTTGTTGAATTTCCCAGAACAAGCTCTGACAAATTCCGCCGGGGCGAGACATGATCGACGCACGTCCCATGGTTCGCGCGTTCACACTCCACAGATCCATCCAATCGAAGATTAGTGATTCCCGCGGAAGGATCCTTGCGGCTGAATCAAAGACCGACGGTACAGTCACAACATTCAGATCCGCCGGCATCATGGAAGGTAAAGCACCGGTGAGGGGCATTGGGATGAGTTTCTTCTTCAACGTCCGGAGAGGAGTCTGGGCCTTCGCATCGGTCGCTGTGGCACGGAGCGGATGAACCGTCGTATTGAATCCAAGCGCGGTTAACGCGTCTTGCCAGGCGAGAGCCCGCAGACCGCCGCCGTCCCGCGGCATTTTGGAGCTACCGTACCAATAGACGATGTTAGCCGTTGGCATTTTCTCTCCCGGGGCTATGGTTGCTAACGGATCGCCAAATTTCTCGAAACCGTTCGCCGTAGCGGGCTATCGAAAAGGACTCTTCATAGGTCACCCGTGCATTAGCACCCATTCGTTCAGCATCCCGTCGGCTAAGAGACCGTAGTTTCGAAGCGAGTTCCTCAGCATTCCCCATTTGGAACAAGATACCGTCGTGACCGTTTGTGACAACATCCTTCGCACCACCGGCATTACTAGCGACAACAGCGCGTCCTCGCGCGAAAGCTTCCAAGACCACTAGGCCGAAAGGTTCGGGCCGGTCGGAAGGAAGGATGAGGAAATCTGCGGAATCAAGGTAAGGGACTATGTCCGGAACCTCTCCAACAATGGAGATCCGATCGGAGTGTTTGACAGATGCGACCAGAGCTGGCACGTCGACTCCAGTACCCATTGCCGGGGATCCGCCGAGTATCACCAGATCGCCGGGGCTATGGTCCTGGTCCCAAGCCTGCAGCAATGTAGCGTGACCCTTCCAGGAGTTCCATCGGCTCGCGACTACAAATTCAAGTTCCCGAGAATCGGGAGCTAGCGGCATGGGTGGATTATCGGTCTCGCGATGGGCGTTGACAAGCAGAATCGAGCGAGATTGCAGACGACGAGGAAGTGATTCGAGAGCGGCGTTTGAGATGCAAATGATCCGGTCGGCTAGGCGTGCGAATAATCCCATTACGGGTCCTTCGCGCGGCGACCAAATTTCCTGAACATGGAGCACCACAGTTTTTATCCCTGCAAGCCGCGCTAGAGGAATGCAAAAGATCATCGCCGACGTCGTACAGTAGACCACTTCAGGTCGTTCTGCCAAAAGTAGCCTATATGTCATAAAGATACGCCTCAATAGCGGCAGGAGGCCTGACAATGATAGATAGCGTCGCCGGATAACAACCAGTGGACCAGAGATGTTTTCGATTCCCCGAATGTCCAATTCGATGCCGAGTCCGTTATGCGCCTCGGGCAAATCGTCAGGTAGGCAGACCAGTGTTTTCTTCCGGTCCTCTACGGGGAGGGAGCTGATGACCTCTAAAAGGATCTTATCCGCACCGTACATCTCGTTGCTCGAGTGGAGAAATATCACGCGCCGTTGTCGGCTACGTTGTTGCCCGCTCACCGTGACCTCAACACTTTCGCGGGGACACCAGCCACGATCGCGTTGTCAGGAACGTCTCGCGTCACTACGCTGCCAGCGGCTACTACTACACCTGAACCTACAGTGACTCCCGCCGTGACTGTTGCGCCGCTTCCGATCCATACGTTGTCCCCGATCGACAAGGATTCACGCACGACACCCTGAGCCTTTATCGTTCGCTCTGTGTCCCCAAAAACATGATTCTCAGAAAAGAGTCTGACGCCCGGACCGAGCATGACGTCATTGCCGATTCGAATTTCTCCCGAACACCCAATGAAGCATCCTGCCCCAAAGCTGGTGCGATCGCCGACCCATAGGCCAACCCCAACTTCGCCGCCGTAGTAGCTCGTCGGACGAATCATGCAGCCCCGGCCAATCGACACATCGCTGCCGAAGTTCAGGCCGTATTTTGTGAGGCCTTGAACCTCGGCAAAATCTTCGACAACGAGTCGTCCTTGATGCGAGATCATTTGAGGGTTCGTTAATCGAGCTCCACGCCCAACAAAGAGCGGTCCCCGAGAGTTCTTGAGCCAGGGTTTCAACGGAGCACCCCGAAGAAGCATCCGGAATGTTCGAAAGGCCATCTGCGAAGAAGCCAAAACATTGTCGCCGGTGGAAAGCCCTCTAAATCGGAGAAGGTTCACGATACTAGGCTTCCAGATTGATCCGTCGACTGAATCTGTTCGAGGATGGCGGTTTCATACTTGCTGCAGACAGATTCCCAGGTGTAGCCCTCTTGCAGCCGTGCTTTCGCTGCTTCGGACAGTTCATTCTGAAGAACTGCCGAGTCCATAACTCGGCGGATGGCATGCTCAATGGCTTCAGGATCGGGGCTGCAGAATTGGGCAGCGTCGACCAGAACCTCACGGTTGTAAACCGTGTCTCGAGCAACTATAGGAGCCCCGTTGGCCATCGCCTGCACTAAGGCTGGGTTTGTTCCGCCTACGCTGTGCCCATGAAAATAGGCCCCGCAGTGCGTCCACAAAGACAGAAGTCGGCTGTCGTCTGCGATGTGGCCCAGCCAATGCACGCTGGAAAATTCCGCAGCAAGTGATCGGGCAGCTTCATCGAGGGTCCCACCGTAGCCAGCTGAACCTACTATGACTACGTCATAGTCAGCGGCCAGTCGTTTCGCCGCCTCGAGGAATTCGGGGATGGTGTTCTCAGGGACGAATCGTGCCACGGCAAGCACGTAGCGTCGTCGACTAAGAGGAGACTCAACGGCATTTGCGTCCGTGAGAGCTTCCCCGCCGTACGGGATGTAGATGCTCTCTCGAGCGAATTCTGACATCCATCGTCGCTGTATCTCGATCGAGTCTGCCACCAGCACGGTGCCGAACCTTGCTGTCATCCGGGCTCCAAGACGGAAGATGGTCTTGGCAAGCCGGCCCCATTTTGCCCGTTCCCATTCAATTCCGTCGACGTTAACAACGGTGGGAATTCCCCTCAAGGCCAAGAGTGGAAGCCAAAATCCGTTAGCAACATTCATGATCAGCGCCACGTTCGGACGGGACCACATTGCGTGTAGGCAAGACGAGAGCCCAAAACTGAGAGTACTCAAAGACTTATTTTCAAGACCAGGCGTCTCGATCACCTTAACGCGCAGGTCGCGGTCTGGGTCATCCGACTTGATACCTGGACGACCGTAGACGGTCACATCCCAACCTCGTTGTGCCAGATACGGCGCGAGTTTACGAACCGCCGTTTCAAAACCGCCGTAGTAGCTCGGATACCCGCGGGTTCCGATGATAGCGACAGATTTCACCATACTCATGCCCCCATTGATGGCTTACCGATAGGCTCCGCCTAGTACAAGGCCGAGATTATCATCCCTTTTGGACAAGTCCGTTTTGGGTCGTACTGCTACGACTGCGGATTCCAGGCTGATACTCGGTCTTGCCCATCGTGTTCCGGTCATGTGTGACGCCGATCCGGGCAAGCGAGGGCAAATTACCGCCAAAAGATTCCTGCCGGCCCGGCGCTATATGTATGGTTGGCAAGGGCTCCTCCGACGACTCGGACAGCAACGCAATTGGGGGGATGGGGGATGAACTTGGTGGAAACTAGGGCTGATTGGCGCGTACGAACTTCACGCACGCTTCGGATAGTCGATGCGTTGGTCATCATGTGGGCCGTAATCGGGGCCTACATCATCCGGTTCGGTCTGGATTCGAGTTTGGCGGGAACCGGAGATTTCAGCTACTTCTGGCTTTCCGTGTTTCTGACGGTCGCATGGTGGTTCATGCTGGAAGCGTGGAGCACGCGGCAGAGCAGAATCCTGGGTTCCGGACCAGATGAGTACAAACGCGTGGCCGCCGCATCGCTTTGGCTCTTCGGGCTCATTGCAATGTTTTCCTATGTGTTTCGGCTTGAAACTGCTCGCGGATACGTCGGAATTGCACTGCCTGCCGGGTTGATTGGACTGCTCCTGGCCCGTTGGCTCTTGCGGCAGCATCTCGGTGTCCATAGGCAAAACGGACGGCGAATGTCTCGACTCCTGTTGCTAGGCGGACCGAGCGCCGTTGCCCATCTTGCCGAGACATTGGCGCGGGAAAAGCACGCGGGATATCAGCCGGTTGCGGCGTACATACCGGGCTCGCAAGGTCATAACACTGAACTGGATGGAATCGGGTTGCCAGTCCTTGGAAATGATCCTGATACGAACTCTATTTTGGACGCGATAAGCCTCTGCGGAGCAGACGCAATCGCTGTCTCAGCAGGGGTGCAGCTTCACCCTCAAACGATTCGCCATTTGGGCTGGGAGCTTGCCAATCGAAACATAGGCCTCATCATGGCGCCAGCGCTGACTGATATTGCGGGGCCGCGCATCCACACACAACAAGTTGCGGGGCTGCCCCTCATACACGTAACTACCCCTACGTTGGAGGGCGGTCAACGCGTAGCCAAGCGTCTCTTCGATATCGCAGTGTCGGTCACATTGCTACTGCTGGCTTCCCCTCTGATGGCTTTCCTGGCTGTTCTCGTAAAAATCGACAGCCCTGGCCCAGCTCTTTTCCGGCAGGAACGGGTGGGAATCGAAGGCACCCGTTTCAAGATGTTGAAGTTCCGCTCCATGGTTGTAAACGCTGAGGCCAAGTTAGACGAACTCATCGAGAAAAACGAAGGTAGCGGCGTCCTCTTCAAGCTCCGGAACGACCCGCGGGTCACGCGTATCGGCGGTTTTCTACGAAGATACAGCCTGGACGAACTACCCCAGTTGTTTAACGTCCTTCGAGGTTCTATGAGCTTGGTTGGTCCGAGACCTCCCCTGCCGCGCGAGGTCGAGGCATATCAACTTGAAGTGCGCCGACGTCTCTTGGTAAAGCCCGGGTTGACTGGACTTTGGCAAGTAAGTGGGCGTTCAAACCTCTCATGGCAGGACGCTGTCCGTTTGGATCTCTACTATGTAGAAAACTGGTCATTGGCCGGTGACCTCGTCATCCTTCTTCGCACCGCTCGCGCTGTCTTCGGCAGCAATGGTGCTTACTAAATGGGGAACTTTTCCATGACTCTTATCCGGACCGGTCACGTATGACCGACACTCAGCAATCCGAAACGATCGAGGACGATCCCGGGCTTCGCCGTGCCACGCGAAGTGGCACTCGAGGTAAGGTTCGCCGTCGACTGCTCGCAACCGGGATCTGTCTTGGCACCCTTCTGGTGGTGGCCGGGGCCGCCGTCCTGTGGCTGGGGGCTAAGGCTTCCACCATCAAGACCGAGCTTGAATCATCCACCCAGTTAGTGCCGAAGCTCAAGGAGAGCATCCTCCAGAACCAGCCCGCAGATGCCACGGCTGTTGCTGACGAGCTTCGACGCCACACTGCCGCTGCTCGGGACGCCGCCTCTGATCCACTCTGGTCCTTGGCCTCTGCAACCCCGTGGCTCGGCGCGAATTTCACTGCCACTGCCGAAATCGCCCGCTCAGCTGACGACGTAGCCACGCTGGGCGTCACCCCCCTTGTAAAGGTCTACGATTCCCTGAAATGGGACAAGCTGATGCCGAGCGCCGGCGGCACTGACCTGGAACCAATCCGCAAGGCCGCCCCTGCAGTGTCCTCCGCCGCTCATGCCGTGCGCGCCTCTGCGCAGCGCCTGAACGGCATCGACGCCAGCGGATTGCTCCCCCAGATCGCAGGGCCACTGACACAGGCCAGACAACAACTTAGCTCTGTTGCGGAAGAGTTGGACACCGCGTCCGACGCGGCGAGCCTAACTCCGGTCATGCTGGGCTCTGACAAGCCGCGGCACTACCTGCTGCTCGTCCAGAACAACGCCGAGGCTCGCGCTACGGGCGGTATCCCAGGTGCCCTAGTGGTCCTTACCGCGGACAAAGGCAAGATCAGCCTTTCCGCCGAAACCAGTGCTACGGAACTCGGCCGTTTCTCCCCCCCGGTCTCGGTGGATGATGAGCAGCAACGCATATACACCGACCGCATGGGCACCTTCATGCAGGACGTCAACTTCACTCCAGATTTCCCGACGGCAGCCACCACCGCGTTGAAAATGTGGGTGCAGAAAAAGGGCGAACAGCTGGACGGAGCAATTTCGATCGATCCAGTGGCTCTGGGCTACATCCTGGACGCCACAGGACCCGTCAGCCTCCAGGACCCTCAGATGCTTGCCCTGACTGAAGGGAAACTTCCGAACCAGCTTTCCGGCAAGAACGTGGTAAAAACACTGCTCTCCGACGTCTACGCCCAAATAAAAGATCCAACGGCGCAAGACGCTTACTTTGCGATGGTGGCCAAGGAAATCTTCGGTGCCCTGTCTTCGGGCAAAGGCGAGGCGAAGAGCCTGCTTGCCGGCGTCGGGAAAGGCGTAGACGAGCACCGGGTTTTGCTCTGGTCAGCGAATACGACAGAACAGTCTGTTATCGCGAAGTACACGCTCAGTGGCTCTATTTCCGGCCCCAGCGTGCCGGCGGCCCAGTTCGGCGCCTACTTTAATGACGGTACGGGCGCGAAAATGGACTACTACGTGAAACGCACCGTTCAGCTCATCCAGCAATGCACGGCTGCCGATGGTTACGGAACCGTCAAGGTGCGCATTACCAGCACCAATACTGCACCCGCTGACGCGGCGACCTCCTTGCCCGCCTACGTTACTGGTGCCGGTGCCTTTGGCGTGCCGCCCGGAACCGCCCAAAGCAATGTGATCGCCTACGGTCCCGCCCAGGCCAATGTTGAAACCGCAACACAAGACGGTAAGAACGTCCCCTTCGGCGCGCAAATCCACGACGATCGGCCAGTGGGCACACTCTCCGTCCGGCTGGCGCCCGGACAGAGCAGCACTGTGGAATTCACTTTCGGAAAAATCGTCCAGCACAGCCAGCCCGAAGTGGTGGTGACTCCTACCGTCCAATCTGTGGACAAGGTAATACTCCCGACTCAATCGGCAAGCTGTGGAACCGCAAGATAGACGGGGTGTTAACCCTTTGTAACGGGTTTGGATTTACTTTGCTGTAAGCACCCTTAGGATGATAGTTTCTCTCTTGGGTGGGTCTCAGATTTCAGTTCACGTGTTCGTGGTGGATGAAATCACGTCATCACAATGAATTACGTATCAGGTCTCAAGCACGTACCAAGGTCTCAGGGGGACAAAAATTGAAGAAATCACTTGCAGTGCTCGCGCTTGCGGGTACCATCGCTCTCGCCGCTTCGGCTCCAGCAATGGCCGTTGATTACCCGGCACCGGCTCCGGGCACCGTTTCCAGCGCAACCGTAACTGTAGGCGGAACGGTCGTATTCTCCGGCGGAGGCTTTACGCCCGGAGAAACCATCGTCATCACCATTACCTTCACTGCTGCTCCTCAGGGCGCTGCAGCACCCGGCACCAGCAATGGCATCGCCATGGCCGTACCGGGAGGCCTTCACCTGGCACCCACCACGGTGACCGCTACTGCCAACGCCTCCGGTGCTTTCTCCACCGACGTCTCGCTGACCGCGGCAGGTACCTACCAGCTGACCGCCGTCGGGGCGACCTCCGGCCACAGCGTCACGTCGACCGTTGTTGCCGCCGGGGTCAGCCCTGGGCTAGCAAACACCGGTGGCACAGGGCTGGCCAACACCGGCGGTACCGGTTTGGCCAACACCGGCGTCGATTCCAGCCTGATCCTGTGGGGCCTGGTTGGCGCCGGCGCCCTCGTAGCTGGCACGACCTCCGTAGTGGTGGTTCGCCGCCGCGCAAAGAACGAAACCGTAGCAGCAGCGTAAACGCAACACAAGGAGGGGTTGTTTCCGGTGATCCGGAAACAACCCCTCCTTGTTTGTTCGTACGGTAATTTATGAACATGGGGAGACATTGGCGACGCCGCAAACGGCTGAGCTTCAGGGTGGAGTTGCCAGCGATTCCACGAATTCCAGCCATTCCGAGTCAGGCTTGGCCGATCATTTTTCTGATCGTGCTGGCCGCAGTTTCCTTCGGCGTGGCTGCTTTCGCACTCATGCGGCACACGTGATTATGACTCTCGTGTTAACTTGTAAAACACAGGTGTCACGCACGCCTGCCAGCTAGTGAAAGAGCTACACCTTTGGAATCGCCCCAACCCGTACGGATCCTGACCGTCTGCACCGGCAACATCTGCCGCTCCCCCGTAGCCGAACGATTGCTTCAGGCAGGCCTGGACCAGGTTCTTCCCGGCGGCTTCGAAGTCCGCAGCGCCGGCACCCGCGCCATGGTGGGCAGCCCCATCCAACCGCTGTCAGCGGACATTATCCGCACATATGGCGGCACCCCCGATGACTTTGCCGCGCGCCAGCTCACCTCAAAAATCCTGAGGGAATCGGACCTGGTACTCACCATGGCGTCCCACCATCGCGGTGAAGTGTTGCAGATGGACGCATCCCTGCTCAAACGGACGTTCACCATCCGCGAGTTCGCACGGATGGTGACGGCCCTTGAAGAACGAGGCGACGCGCCGCCGTCGGGCTCTGACTACACCCAACTATGGCGAGAACTGCCGGCACGGGCATCCTCCGTCCGCCACCTCGTCCTCGCGGCAAAATCCTCGGGCAACGACGTCGCGGACCCCTACAAACAAGGCGCCGAGGCGTACCTGCGGATGGAAGACGAGCTGGCCCCGGCCATCCTCAGGATTCTGCGCTACGCGCGTCTAAGCATGCAGCCGTCCTAGCCCAGGAAGCCCTTCATCCAGGTTTTGAGGTCTTCACCGAACTCGGCGCGCTCGGACGCCAGGGTGATGACGGCCTTCAAGTAGCTGAGTTTGTCCCCGGTATCGTAGCGACGTCCGCGGAAGACTACCCCGTAAACACCCGCGCCTTCGCCGTCGCCCATTGCGAGGGTCTGAAGCGCGTCGGTCAGCTGGATCTCGCCGCCCCGCCCCGGCCCGGTCTCTTCAAGGACATCGAACACGGCCGGGTGAAGGACATAGCGCCCGATGACAGCCAGGTTCGATGGCGCTTCATCAACGGAAGGCTTCTCCACAAGGCTGTTGACCCGGACGTAGTCCTCCCCCGCGATCGCGGTAATGTCAGCGCAGCCATACGCGCTGATCTGCGACGGTTCGACTTCGATGAGAGCGATCACCGAGCCGCCGGTCTTCGCTTGGACATCGATCATGGTTGAGAGCAGCTCCTCGCTCTCGTCAATCAGGTCGTCACCCAGAAGCACAGCAAAAGGTTCGTCACCTACGTGCTGCTTGGCGCACAACACGGCATGGCCCAAGCCCTTCGGCTCGCCCTGCCGCACATAGTGTATTGGTCCAAGCCCGGAGGCATGCTGCACGGCGTCCAAGCGAGCTTCGTCGCCTTTCAGCTCCAGAGAGCGTTCAAGATCAGGTGCGCGATCGAAGTGGTCTTCAAGGGCGCGCTTGTTGCGGCCTGTAATCATCAGCACGTCGCTGAGGCCCGCCTTCACGGCCTCCTCAACCACGTATTGGATGGCCGGTTGATCCACCACCGGCAACATTTCCTTCGGCATCGCCTTGGTGGCAGGCAAGAAACGCGTGCCCAATCCGGCTGCCGGAATAACTGCTTTACGAACTAATCTCCCCATAGACATAGGCAAATCCTACGAATGGATTATCGGAAGCACGAATCCTGAGGGCAAGATTGCGACATTTCCGGCCAAGAAGTCGCTAGCTCCGGGCCTTGCGCACCGGGTGCTCGCTCAGGATAGACAGGCGGTTGAAGGCGTTGATGCCGATGCACGCCATGCACAGCACGCTGATCTGCTCCTCGGTGTAGACCTTCCGCGCGCGGGAGAACAGCTCGGCCGTGGGACGGGCACTGCTCATGCGCGTGATCTGTTCGGCAAGCTCCAGCGCCACCTGCTCGGCCTCATCGAAAAGGCCCACCTCGCCATGCACGGACACCAAGGAAAGCCGCTGCTCAGTCTCCCCATAGCCGATGGCGCGGCGGTGATGGAGATCCAGGCAAAAGGCACAGCCGTTGATCTGCGAAGCGCGGTAGTTCAACAACTCCAGTGTGCGGCGCGGGATCCCGGTCCTGTCTGCCTCGGCAGTCACCTTACCCGCGTAGTCGGACAGCGCCTGATAAAGCCCGGGCTGTTGCTTGTCCAGGTAGCCCGCGAGTCGCGGTGTATTTTCGCTCATTCGCCGAGCCTATCGGAGAGATAAACCCGGCAAAGACCACACAAAGAAAGAAACGGCTGTGGGAACAGCGCGGGGTCGTGAGACGGTTGTTTCATGAGGATCGATGAGCGAATCGAACAGCATTATCCGGCGCTTGGCCCGCAGGAACAGCTCGCGGCAGACACTATCCTGAACCACTTGGGTGATCTCGCCGTCTACAACGCGGCCGAACTGGCGCGCCTGAGCGGTGTCTCCAAGGCAACCGTGAGCCGCTTGTTTCGCCGGCTCGGCTTTGCCGATTTCAATGAGGTCAAGGAGCACACCAGGGCACTGCGGTCCAGCGGTGTGCCGCTCGCCACCAGGGAGTCCGACGGCGGTCTGCCGACCCACGCGGCACTGGAACAGCGGAACCTTCAGCGTCTGTTCGAGTCCATTGACGAAACACGGCTGGGCGAGGTGGCCAATCTGCTTGCGGGAGCCCGGAAGGTACTGCTCATCGGCTTCCGAAACAGCTTCCCCCTCGCGCTCCATTTGCGGCAACAGTTCCTCCAATGCCGCGACGGCGTCGGGCTGGCCCCGCAGCCAGGCCAAAGCGTGGGCGAAGAACTCGCGGGGCTCGGTCCTGCCGATGCTGTGGTGCTGCTGGGTTTCCGCCGCCGTCCAGAATCCTTCCCAAACGTCCTCAAAGCAGCTGCCGGAACAGGTGCATCCACCATCCTGATTGGCGATGCCAGCGGGCGCCGGATGGCCGGCGACGCCAAGGTGTGGATCGAGTGTCCCGTGGAAGGCGCTGGAGCCTTCGACAGTTATGCTGCGCCCATGAGCCTCCTGAGCGTCCTGGCCAACGCGGTACTTTCGGCCGTGGGAAGACCAGGGACCAAACGCATCAGTGAAATCACAGGCCTTTTCGACTCGCTCGGAGAGGTTGAAAGGCTTCGGTAGATCCGACTCTCAGACGGTGAGGAACCGTCCTCAGACCAGCGGTCTGCGCACCTTTTGAAACAGATGTTTCAAGGTTCCGATAGTTTAATACATTCGTTTCAGGCCGGAAACAATGCTCCCCTACGTTGGAGGGGTCCCTTGAATTTCGGCCGCGGACCTCTGGTTCCGCATGAGGATTGGCTTCGCCATGAAACTCGACATCTATGCTGCGCAGGCAGCCGCCATCAAGAAACCGCTGTACAAGTCCCTGTTCTTCCAGATCTTCGTCGCCGTCGTCGCGGGCATCCTGATCGGGTATCTTTGGCCGTCGATCGGGGCAGGACTACGCCCGCTCGGTGACGGGTTCATCCAGCTCATCAAGATGATCATCGCGCCGCTGATCTTCCTGGTGATCGTCACAGGGATCGCGGCAGTTGGCGATGTCAAAGCCGTGGGCCGAGTGGGAGTCAAAGCGCTCTTGTATTTCACCGGGGCCACGTTGTTTGCCCTGGCCTTCGGCCTCGTGGTGGCCAACATCGTCCAGCCCGGTGCGGGGCTCAACATCGACCCGAGCACCCTAAGCCAGGACGCCCTGAAGGCTAAGACCGGCACCGCTCCGCCCAGCGACGCCGGACAATTCATCCTTGGCATCATCCCAACGAGCGTGATCGGCGCCTTCGCCAGCAACAACCTCCTCCAGGTCCTGTGCTTCTCTGTCTTCTTCGGCGCGGCCATAGTGGTGATCGGCAAGGACCGCTGTGCCCCTGTCATGAAGGTCCTGGACACCATCCTGGAGGTCTTCTTCAAGATCATGGGCTGGGTGATGCGCCTGGCCCCGATCGGCGCCTTCGGTGCCATGGCGTTCATCATTGGCCAGTATGGACTGAGCACATTGGGCACCTATGCCCTGCTCATCGTGGCCTGCTACGGTGCAGCGATCGTGTTCATTGGCCTGCTGTTCGTGATCGCCTGGGGCCTGGTCCGGGTCCCGTTGTGGCAGTTCATCAAGTACACGCGCGAGGAGTTCCTCCTGGCTCTGGGCACCGCGTCCACTGAGTCGGTCCTGCCGCGGATCATGACCAAGCTGACGGACGCCGGCTGTTCCCGCTCCACCGCCGGCTTGGTAGTCCCCACCGGCTACTCCTTCAATCTGGACGGTGCGGCCATCTACCTGTCGATCTCGCTCTTGTTCCTTGCCCAGGCCTTCGGCCACCACCTTGATCTCGGGCAGCAACTGGCCGCCCTAGGCATCCTGATGCTCACCTCAAAGGGCATGGCAGGCGTCCCGGGTTCGGCCTTCCTGGCACTCTCCGCGACGGCGGGCGCATTGGGGATCTTCCCTGTGGCCGGCGTCGCTCTCCTGCTCGGAGCCGACCGCCTCATGGACTCCATGCGCGTCGTCGTGAACCTGCTGGGCAACTGCGTTGCGACGTTCGTCGTCGCCAAGTGGGAGGGGCAGTTCGATCGTGAAGCCATGCTCCGTGCCTTCAGCGGAGACAAGCCCGCAGCTGGAGGCGGCCCGATCAATGCCGGGAACCTTGCCGTGCAGGCTGCAGGGACGCGCAGTTAGATGGCCAATTCATTTCACCCCGAAGGCGCCATTCCACAAGCCCAGCTCCCAAAGGACCGGGCCCTGGTCAAGGACGCCTATACCGTCATACCCAAGGGCGTCCTTAAAGACACAGTCACCAGCAATCTCCCCGGCTGGGAGAACACGCGGTCTTGGATCATCGCACGCCCCATCGAAGGTTTCGCGACACGGTTTTCCCAGCTGATCGTCGAGGTGGGACCCGGCGGCGGTTCGCGGAAGCCCGAGCCGGAAGCCGCCGTCGAAGGGGTCCTCTTCCTGACAAGGGGATGGCTTACCCTGACGCTGGACGGTGAACTGCATATCTTGGAGGAAGGCAGCTACGCGTATGTCGCCGCCGGGGCCGACTGGTCCGTAAGGAACGATTCGGACGGCATCGCAAATTTCCACTGGATCCGTAAGGCCTACGAACCGGCGGATGGCTACACGGCCACGTCCTTTGTGACCCGCGATCAGGATGTGGAGCCCAGCCAGATGCAAGGTACCAACGGCAGCTGGGCCACGACTCGATTCGTGGATCCCGACGACCTCGCGCATGACATGCACGTGAACATCGTGACCTTCGAGCCTGGCACTTCCATCCCGTTCGCTGGAACACCAGCCATGGAACATGGGTTGTTCGTCCTCGAAGGCAATGGCGTCTATCTGCTCAACGACGACTGGGTGAAGGTCGAAGCCGGTGACTTCATGTGGCTGCGCGCCTTCTGCCCGCAGGTCTGCTACGCAGGAGGCCCGGGCAAGTTCCGTTACCTGCTCTACACCGATGCAAATCGCCAGATCCGTCTCAGATAAGCGTCCGGGTGGTCATAGTGCCTTGACATAACGACCACTCCGCTACTTCACGCAGGCGATCGCCCCGCCTTGCAGGGCGCCGGTGGAGTCCGCGTAGACGTTGCTTGCGGGCGCCGACGGAGTGGCTGGTGCTGCAGCTCCTGAGGCGGGTGGCGCTTCGGGTGCGGGTGCCGCCGGCGAGGTGGTCGCCGCCGTCGGGGTCGCCGTCGTCGTCGGTGCGGGAGCCGGCGGGACCGGGGTGAGGAGTTCCTTGACGGTGGCCTGGACCTGCTTGACGTCCACCGTGTTGATGGAGGCGCCATCCGGGGAGGTGCCGAAGCCCGTGATCGGCAGGGTGGAGAAGGAGATGTTGCCCCCGGTCAGGGACGTTGCCTGCTGGGCAAGCTGGATCAGGTTCAAGTCCGAATCCACCACGATGTTCTTGCTCACCGCATCCAGGACACCCTGCATTTTCCCGATGTCGGTGAAGGTCCCGGCGTCCTTGAGCTGGCGCGAGACCGAGGCTATGAAGGCCTGCTGCCGGCGTTCGCGGTCCAGGTCCGAGAAGAGGTACGTCGGGTCCGTGGTGTCCCGGCGCTGCCGCACGAAGGCCATGGCCTGTTTGGCGTCGATCTGCTGCATGCCCGCCTTGAAGTCGGCCCCGGAGAAGGTGTCCTGGGTGGCCCGGTTGACGCACACGGTGATGGGCGCGATGGCCTGGGCCGTCTGGTAGAACGCGGCCATTGTGACCTCGAGGAAGTGGTCGATGTGCACGCTGCCCAGGAACTTGGTCACGGTGGCGATTTCGGCCTTGCGTCCGGCGTCGCGCGCCGCCTGGTAAGTGGCGTCGTCGTCGGGCTTTCCCGCGTTGATCAGAGAGGTCTTCTCTGCCGCGAAACCGTAACCGTACGCCTCCTTGATCTTGGCTTTGAACGGGCCGCTTCCGGGGATGCCGTCCACCTGGACGTAGTCATCCCGGGGAATCGAGATTCCTGCGGCTTTGGAACCGTCCGCGGGGATGTGGATGAGCATCAGGACGTTCGAGTTGTAGCCGCCGATATTCTCATCCCCCGCGTGCAGCGCGTCATACATCTCCGGCGGAAGAGGCTTGCCCTTCTCGTCAACCCTGGTATCCAGGCCCATGATCAGGATGTTCGTGTCCTGGCTGAGCTTCGGCACCGCCTGGGGCTGCGTCTTCAGGTCATTGAGGACATCCGATCGGTGGACCTTGTTGTTCACCGCAACCGCCGTCGCGCCCACATACGTGACCACGACGGCGGCCGCCAGGGCCACGGTCGCAGCGACCGCCGTCGTCGAGATCAGGAGGACGGACTTGCGCCGGGACTTGTGGCGCATATGGCGAGGGCCTTGAGAGCTTGCCTCCCCGCCGGGTGATCCGGCATGCGTTCCGCCGCGTCTCCCGGCGCGTCTTCCGCCGCGCAGGCGGTGGGGCCCATCATTCATGGAATTCTCCTGTCCCCGCCGCGGTTGGCGCGGTGGCTGGGTCCGCGGCGGGACCAGCGGGTAAGCAGATTGTAATCGGACATCCAAGGAATGGACTCGATGACGCGGGAAACCATCAGGCGCCAAGGGCGAGCTGGACCACCCGGACGATCACCAGGATCATCGCGATCAGCAAATACGCGCGCAGAACCGTCAGGCCAATCCGGTGCCCGGTGGACAGCTTGGGGGCGGTGAGCAGGGCAATCGGCGGCATGCGCCAGGTGGACCGCTGAGACCGGTCCACTGCATCCGGGCCCTGCACTGCGGGATGGATTCCGCGGTACACCAGGAACACAACCCCCGCGACGGCGGAGACGGCGCCACCCCCGATGAGGATGCCCAGAATGGCGTCCGAGCCCATGTCCGGGAACAACACCTCGGCGGTCAGGACCAAGGAGAGGATGACGAGGACCGCGATCACGGCCGAGGTGAAGAAGTTCATGAACCGCCCGTTCACCCACGGTCCCAGCACTTGCTTGTCATTGCAGAGCAGCAGCAGGAACACCGTGGCCGAGGGAAGCAGGACCCCCGCCAAAACCTGGACCCCCACCGTGAGCAGGCCCAAAGGGCTGCCCGGGATCAGGACCACAATGGCCGAGAGGAGCAGGACTCCGGCGAACACGGCGTAGAAGCCTTTGGCGTCGGACACTTTCCGGTGCAGGGAGTGCTTGAGCCCCAGGACGTCCCCGAGGGCATACGAGGTGGAAAGCCCGACGGCGGCCGCGCCGATGATCGAGGCATCGATCAGTGCCAGCGCAAAGAGGACGCCAGCGACCTTTCCGACGTGCTGTTCGAGCCCGACGGCGACACCGCCGGCGTCCGTGAAGTTGCCGAACTCCGGGGTGCCGGCAAACGTCGCCGCAGTGAAGGAAATAATCGCTGCCGCACCCACGATCACGATGGTGATTCCCAGCCAGAGATCGGCCTTCTCGTACTTCAGGAAGCGGGGAGTGATGCGCTTGTCGATGATGTACGACTGCTGAAAGAACAACTGCCACGGCGCCACGGTGGTTCCAACGATCCCGATGATCAGCAAAGTCACCGTGGACAGATCCGCGCCTTTGGGCATGCCGGGCACCACGAAGTCGTGGGCGACTTGTCCGACGTCGGGATGGACCATGAAGATGATCGGCACCAGCAGCAGCGACCCGGCCACCAGGGTCAGGCAGACACGCTCGAACCGCTTGAAGGAACCTGTGCTCGCAGCACCTACGATCACCGCGGTGGCCAGGAGGATTCCCGGGATCTTGGGGATGCCCAGGTAGTCCAAGCCCAGGCTGATGCCGATGAATTCCGTGACGATGGTCAGGGCGTTGAGGATGAAAAGGTCGATGACGCTGAACGCGCCCCAGAACTTGCCGAAGCGCTCGAGGATCAGCCGGGCATGTCCGACGCCGGAGACGACCCCCAGGCGCAGCACCATTTCCTGGTTCACGTACAACACGGGGACCAGCAGGAGCAGAGTCCAGAGCAGCGACGTTCCGTAGTTCTGACCGGCCTCGGTGTAGGTGCCGAACGCGCCGGCGTCATTGTCGCCGACCATGACGATCAGCCCGGGTCCGATGATCGCCAACAGGGTCTTCAGGCGCGCTTTGATACCCGAGCGCGGCTTGTCGTCATTGACGCGGATGGTGCCGAACGCACCCTTGATGTCGCCGATGTGGGCGGTGTCCAGGGCTGCGGATGGCGCTAGCAGGGTCTTGGTTTCGGTCATGATGTACCGGCCTTCTGCCCGGAAACGGGCATAAAAAGTCATGGAAAAGCCTCGCCCTGGGCGCGTGGCATGGGCGGGCGTTGTTGCGTTGTGTAAAAAGGGGGGCACGTTGCGTGCCGAGTGGATCAGGCTCTCGCTGGATCAGGCCCGGCGTGCCGGACGGAATCAGCGCAGTGTTTCAGGAGCCTGAAGCAGAATCCGGAAAACGGGACGGGAGACTGGGTTTATGACCATCGTTCATGATGGAACCGTCACCTCCTGCTGCCGTTGGACGCGCCGCGGGGAGGGCGGGCATAGAGACCCGCACATGCCCCTCCTCGTAAGACCTTTGGCACTTCGCGGCGTGAACCCGGACTGTGTCCAGGAGCCAATCGGGACCACCCCTTAATGCCGGGGCGGCCTGTCCTGACCCGGGGCGTCTCTCGACGTTGGGGGTCGCTGGCATGTTTCCGCGAAGGAGCCTCAGCTAACGAACGGCACCTTGCTCACTATATATACCTCATTTTATCCGTATGAAACAATATAAGCATGGATGCAGATAACGCTGTGTGCGGCCGGGAGCCGGATAGCCAGTACGTCGAGCTCGCCGTCGAGGTCTTTGCGATGCTCGCCGACGCCACCCGGATCCGCATCATTCTTGCGCTGCGCGACGGCGAATTGCCGGTCAACCAGCTGGCGGAGCTGATCCAGAAATCCCAGGCATCCGTGTCCCAGCATCTGGCCAAGCTGCGCCTCGGCCGCGTTGTCACCACACGGCAAGCCGGAACCCGGGTGTACTACCGCCTCGCGAACGAACATGTCCGGCAACTTGTCACAGACGCGATCTTCCAGGCCGAGCATTCCCTCGAGGGAACACCCCGCCACCACCACGCCGACATCACTGACTAGGTGTGAGCGGGCGGCCCGCAAGGGCGAGCGCCACCGCCGTCGTGGTTTAGTCCTAGCGGCGCTTGAGCATCACCGCGACCGCTGTCCCGATGCACACCGCGACGGCGAGGACCCCAGGCCCGGTCGCGGCCTGACCGCGCCACCCCTCCCATGGTGCGGCCGTCGGCAGAAGCAGCACCCCGGCGATCGCGGCCAGCACCAGCACCGCAATGTTGACTGCCAGCCGCATCCGGCGTCCCCCGGGCTCCGGTTTCCCGCGCTTCTGCTGGATGGTGCGGCGCCGCCAGTCGTCGGCTATGAGCCCAGGTACCCGCCTCACGTACGCGAAGACGTGCACTGCGAGGGTGCCGAGCCAGAACAGGAAACTGACAACGTGCACCCGGATCAGGATCTCGGGGGCCGGGCCGGTGATGGCCAAGGCGATACCGCTGCCAATCAGCACCAGCGTTGAGACGACGAGCAGCGGAGCTGTCAGGCGCAGAAGCAGCCTTGGCGGACCCTTGCGGCGGTAGGCGGGATCCCGCGTGTAGTAGCGAATGAATCGCCACCCGGTGCTGGCCGTCTTGGCCACCACCGGGCCGGCCAGCAGCACGCCAATGAAGAAGTGCGCCACGATCAGGCTGCCCAGTGTCGGAACGGTGGCGATCTCCGCCAGCGACAGAATCAGCACCACGGCCCCCGTCAGGGCGGTGAGGCGCTCGTTGCCGACGACGCCGGAGGCCGCCCTCTCTGTCACGCTTTGACGTCCTGGCGGGGGAACACGACGGCGGTCACCACAACGAAGCCGACAATCCACAGGAGCGCTGCACCTACGGCTGCCGGATAACCTTGGAGAGGGGTCGGGCCAACCAAGGGCACGGTGGTCCCCACGATGGTGTTGAACACCCGGCCCGGGAACCACTGGCTGACCTGCGGCAATACCACCGCGATGATGCCTTCGACCACCAGGATGTAGGCCAGGCCGATCCCGACGCCGGCCGCGACCGAACGCGTGAGTACCGCGATGACCATGCCCAGGGCGCTCACGCCGACGAGGCACAGCACCTCATTGCCCAAGAAGGCCAGGAAGACCTGCAACCCCTCCGGAGAGGTCCAGGCGGCCGTCTGAATCCCTTGGCCTTGAGCAGCGACAAGGATGAACGTGCCGCTGACAAGCAGGGTGAGCAGCATCGAGAGCAGCACAAAAAGTACCAGCCCCAGCATTTTGCCTGCCAACCAGCGCAGGCGGCGCGGCTCACAGACCAATAGGTTGCGCAGCGTCCCTTGCGACCATTCCGCGGCGAGATTGGCTGTCACCATCACCAGCGCGATGGCAATGATCACGGAGCGGGCCTGGCCAATGATCGAGATCAATCCCTGGGGTGTGGGGAACGCGGCAATCAGGCCGGTCATCTCCCGGCCGGTGGCTCCGGATGCGATCTGGTGGAACGTCAGATAAGCAATAAAGGTGCTCACCACCAGCATCGCCCCCGCGACCGCCAAAACACTCCAGCGGCGGAACTTGAGCACTTCGCTGCGAAACGCACGGATCACGGAAATCATGAGCGGTCTCCTTTCAGCAAAGCCAGGAACAGTTGCTCCAGGCTGGCTTCCCTCACTCGGATGGTCAGATCCGGCGCGCCGGCGTCCCTGGCCTGCCGGTTCAAGGTCTCGGCAAAACCGGCAGAACAGGCGACGCGCAAGGCCTGATCCTCCCGCGTGACCGTATAACCGGCCTCGCCCGCGATCCGGGCCACCAGATCCAACTGGACCGAGTCCTGGGCTTCGACCACTACCTCGACGCGTTCGGCGAACAGCTCCCGTGCCGGTCCGCAGAACAGGGCCTTCCCTTGATTGAGCATGATCAGCCAGTCGGTGAGCTGTTCCAACTCGCCGAGCAAGTGACTGCTGAGGAGGATGGTTTTCCCCTGGCCGGCCAAACGGCGCAGCATCTCGCGCATCTCGATGATGCCGAGGGGATCAAGGCCATTGGCTGGCTCGTCGAGAATGAGGAGCTCCGGATCGGGCAGCAGGGCCATCGCCACCCCAAGGCGTTGCTTCATGCCCAGTGAATACGTTCCTACCCGGTCACGGGCCCGATCGGAGAGTCCCACCACTTCCAGCAGTTCGCTCACGCGGGAACCGGGATGGCCTCCAAGACGGGCGAGCACCTCCAGATTTGTCCGCCCGGAAAGGCCCGGATAGAACGCCGGCGCTTCCACCAGTGCCCCGACGCGCGGCAGGTACCGCTCGAATTCAGTGAGCGAGTGGCCCAGAACCGTGGCGCTGCCCGCATCCGCCCGCACCAGGCCCAAGAGCAGGCGAAGGGTGGTGGTCTTGCCTGCCCCATTGGGGCCAATAAACCCTGCGATGGCTCCCTGAGGCACGCGCATGGTCAAGCCGTCGACGGCGGTATGCCTGCCAAAGTGCTTGCTCAGGCCATGTGTTTCAATCGCGTAAGCTCCTGCGGGATCAGAAGAGAGGGGCATAAGAAAGAATGTATCTTGAGGTAGCGGAGGGAAGTGTGATGGAAACGAAACCAGCTGAAACAACCCTGCTCGACCGGACATTTCGCGTGAGCCTCATCCTGAAGGGCCTGGATGGCGTCCTGGAACTGATCGGCGGCGTTCTTCTTTTGCTGGTGACGCCTCAACAAATCGGTGATCTGGTCCATTTCCTCACCCAGCACGAACTCGCCCAGGATCCGCACGACTTCCTGGCGAACAGCCTGGTGCACCTGAGCTCCAACCTCTCAGGGTCCGCGACGCTGTTCGGCGCGATCTACCTACTGCTCCACGGCTTGGTCAAGATCGTCCTCGTCTGGGCCGTCCTGAAGGACAAACTCTGGGCCTACCCGTGGATGATCGCGTTCCTGTTGGTCTTCATCGTTTACCAGGGCTACCGGATCGTCGTGGCCTTCTCCTGGGGCCTTGTCCTTTTGACAGCCTTCGACATCTTCATCGTCTGGATCACCGCCCGTGAGTACCGGCTGCACCGGGCACGGAATCGACAGCACTCCCCTACGGCTTAGCAGGGCGAGTGAGGGCACCTGCTCGCTTTTTTGTCACCGCCGGTTCGTGGGCGCGGGCCCAGCGCTAGGTACCGGAACGCAGCGGTGGGACCTCCCCCACGATTTCAACAGACCAGGGCTTGCTGCGAGGAGCCTGCTACCCCTTAAAGACCGGCGCCCGCTTCTCTTGGAACGCCCGGAAACCTTCGGCGTAGTCCTCGGTTTGCACAGCCGGGCCTACTCGAATCGCGACGCTAAAGACGAGCATCGGCAAAGTAGTCCGCGCCCTCCGCGAGCACTCCCAGCGAATTGGCCGAGATCCCCACAACGAGCAACCCGGCCTCCAGCACCAGGTTCAAGTTCGACCTTCGGGCTCCGCTGAGGGGGTTCGATACACAACGCGGACATCTGCGGTCCCGAAAAAGTTTTACTAATTTTCCTGGTTTTCGGTGAGGAAGCGGTTTCCTGGGCCCTAAATTGTCAGACCCCCCTGGAATGCTTTGGTTATGGAAGGGATTCGGGGAACACAGCTGATGGAGACGGGCTCGCCAGTCGGCGGCGCGGCTCCATTGTCAGGTGCCTGGGTACGGGACGTGATCGATGCCCTGACCTCGTTCCGGCCAGCCCTCCCGAACGGCACGGTACCCGATGGCCGCGCCGAGCTGATCGACCAGTTGCGTGCCCTGGAGGATCTGAAGTCCGCGGCCGCCGCTGCGCAAGCCCGGATTGCCGTCTCCTTCGATGCGGCCCAGCGCAGCGCCGAGACGAACCTGGGCGTCCCCGCCGACGAGCGCGGCCGCGGCGTCGCAGCCCAGATTGCCTTGGCCCGGCGGGAATCCCCCGCCAAAGGATCCCGGTTGCTGGGCCTGGCGAAAGCCCTCGTGAGCGAAATGCCGCGCACCCTCGCCGCCCTGGACACCGGGCAGCTGAACGAATGGCGCGCCACCCTGTTGGTGAAGGAAACAGCCTGCCTGAGCGCCGAAGACCGCTGCGCGGTGGATGAGGAACTGGCCGCCGACACCGGGACCTTCGACGGCGCCGGAGACAAGACCATCATCTCCGCCGCACGGGCCGCCGCCTACCGGCGGGACCCCCGGTCGGTGACGCAACGCGCCAGCCACGCCGCGGCGGAGCGGCACGTGAGCTTGCGCCCGGCCCCGGACACCATGACCTACCTGACCGCCCTGCTTCCCGTCGCCCAGGGCGTGGCCGTGCACGCGGCCCTGTCCCGGCATGCAGACTCGCTCCGCTCCGGCGGAGACACCCGCAGCCGCGGGCAAATCATGGCCGATGCCCTGGTCGAACGCACCACCGGCACCCCCGGCGGGATCACCGGAGTGGCCATCCAACTCGTCATGACCGACCGGACCCTGTTCCAGGGCGACAGCGAACCCGCCCGGCTCCCCGGCTACGGCATCGTCCCCGCAGGTTGGGCAAGAACCCTTCTCAACGGCAGCAGCGGGAACACCAAACATGGCGCCGGTCCTGGCGAGTCTGAGGGCGGGCAAGAACTCAAGTTCTGGCTCCGGCGCCTCTTCACCGCTCCGGGAACCGGGGAACTTGTCGCCGTCGATTCCCGGTCCCGGCTTTTCCCGGCCGGGCTGCGGCGCTTCATCGAGGCCCGCGACGACACCTGCCGCACCCCTTCCTGCGACGCACCGATCCGGCACTTCGACCACATCATCCCCTGGCACGACGGCGGACCCACCACCCTGACCAACGGGGCGGGCCTGTGCGAAGCCTGCAACCACACCAAAGAACTCCCCGGCTGGACAGCACAAACCGGAGCAACAACACGCGCCGGGACACGGCACGTCCTCGGCATCCGCACCCCTACCGGACACCACTACCAATCAACAGCCCCGCCATTACCAGGCACCGGCCCACCCGACACCGCGCCGTCACATTCCAGACGCCGGCGCAAACTCCGCCACCAAGCCAAGGCGCGGAGATACGCCCATCTCACGCAACTCCAGGTCGCGTGACACTCCAGGACGCTTGAGCAACGCCAGCCAGCTTGAGCAACGCCACCGTTGGGTCCCGGCGTTCGGCGGCGTCCTCAAAGAGCCGCGGTCACCAGATGGGTGCGGAGATTGCTTTGCTGCCCTGCGTCCCCGGCTTCCGGGGTCCGGGTAAGCCGGCCAAAGTTTGCTGCGGGCTGTCCGGCCTGGACCACCACGGCGTTCCTCCATCCGCCGGCCCGGAAGAGTGCGCCGGGGGAATCCGTACAGAACGGTAGCGGGCGGCCGGCACGCCTGCGGGCGGCCACCAGTGGCGCCATGCCCTCAAGCGTCAAAAGCCCGGTGCCAAAGATATCCGCCAGGAAGGTGGACCGTCCCGCGGAGAGGGCTGCGGCGTCGTGGACCAGGGACTCGGCATCGGAGGCGGCAATCCACCGGCCCGTGCCTACAGCGGCTGCCCGTGCCCGGGCATCATCAAACCCCGCCACCGTGCGGCCTTAGGAACCCACGGGCTTCATGCGCATCCGGCGCAGGGCGGCTACCGCGAACACGACGGCGAGCGGCAAGGCGACGACGACGGCGCTCAGCCACGCGCCCGTACCTTGCCAGCCTTGGACGGCGGCGTTAAGGGCCAGGACGCCGGCCGCCGCGGCGGCGAGCAGGAAAGCCGCGGCCGCTAGCGACGGCGCGAGGCCTGCCGGGAGCGCGGCGTCGCGCGGCAGGAGCCGCCATACGAGCAGGAGGACAAGGCCCAGCACCCCGAGGACCACCCGATATTCGACCACCTCGCCCCAATGGTGCTCGGCAGCGGCCTGGGCACAGTCGAGGCCAGCGTAAGGTGCCTGCAGGACCGCGCATCTCGCGGCCGTGTAGGCGACGCCGGGGAGGTCGCCGGCTACGAAGCCCGCGCCCCAGATCCGGCCGAACAGCTCCGATACGACGCCGCTCACCCCGACGGCGATCGCGCCCACAGCCGCAAGGCCAACCAAGGGTCGCACGAACGCCCGCAACGGCAGCCGGGCAACATCTCCAAGTGACGGGCGCAGGACCGGCATCACGGTGCTGACCGGACCGAAGCGCTTGACGGCCTCGCGTTCGGCGTCCACCGGGTCCAAGCCCTGCCCACGGAGCCGGGCGGCGCATTCGCGCAAATGCGCCTCGGTTTCAGCGAGGAGCCTGCGAGCGGCAGCGGGATCGCCGTCGCGCGCAGCTACGAACAGCTCGTCGAGGTATGCGTCGATGGGCCCCTCTTCGGCCCCGGCGCCGTTCCCCGCGTTCACGATGCCGCTCCAAGAACGCCCCGCACCGCCGCCGAGAAGCCTTTCCACTCCTCCACCTTGCGTGAAAGCTCGGCCTGTCCGGCCCCGGTGAGCGCATAGACGCGACGGCGGCCGCCGTCGTCGTCCGCCCAGCGGCTCGCGACGCACCCCGCAGCCTCGAGCTTGTGCAGCGCAGGGTAGACCGAGCCCTCCTGAAGGTCAATCCGCGCGCCGCTGCGCTCGTGAATGCGCGCGATGAGCGCGTAGCCGTGCGCCTCGCCCGCTCCGAGCGAGCTGAGCAGCAGCAGGTCAAGTTGTCCGTTCACTGAACTTCGTCCCATACCTAGAGAGTCTAGGTATGGGACGCGATGCTGACAAGCTACCCCTTGAAGACCGGTGCCCGCTTCTCCTGGAACGCCCGGAAACCTTCGGCGTAATCCTCGGTCTTGCAGAGTCGCGCCTGTTCGTCGTTCTCTTCGGACATGGCGGCCCACAGGCCAAGGCGCTGATCGCGGATATGGGCCACGAGCTCCTTGCTGGCTGTGAACGCACCGGTGGCACCCGCCGCGACCCGCTCCACGATGATCCGCGTGGCCTCCAGCAAGGCGTCGTCCGGCATGACCCGGCTGAACATGCCCTGCGCCACGGCCTCGGCGCCGCTGATCAGGTCCGCGGTGTAGATGAGGTCCAAGGTCCGGTGCATGCCCAGGCGCTCGGTGAAGTACCAGTGCCCGCCCGAGTCCAGAGTGGCACCCAGTTTGGCGAACGGCGAACCGAACTTCGCGTTCTCCGCCACGTACACCACGTCGGTAGCGAGCAACAGGCCGAGCCCGACGCCGAGGCACGCGCCGTGCGCTGCCGCGAACGTCGGGGCGGGGAAGGCTGCCATCTTCTTGAGCAGCGGCTCCACGAGCCCGTTCAAGTACGCCTTCGCGTCGTCGCTCTCCGGCGTCACCCCTGCAATGTCGCGTCCCGCGCAAAAGGCGCGGCCCTCTCCGCGGAGGAGCAGCGCCCGCACCATCCCGCGGGAGGCGGCGGCAGCGGCGTCGTCGTACGCCCTATCCAGTTCCGCGAGCGCCGCCTCGTCCAGCGAGTTCAGCTTTTCAGGGGCATTGAGGACAATTTCGGCGATGCCGTTGGCGATGGAGAGCTCGATCATTCGTATATTCCTTAGACGTCGAAATCGACCGTGACGGATTCACTCGTGGGGTGGGACTGGCACGTCAGCACGTAGCCCTTGTCCAACTCATCCTGCTCCAAGGCGTAGTTCTCGTCCATGCTGACCGTCCCGGAGACCAGTTTGGCGCGGCACGTGCCGCACACGCCACCGGCACACGCGAACGGAACATCCGGGCGGACGCGCAAAGCGGCGTTGAGGATGGATTCCCGCGCGTGGGTGGGGCTGGCGACATCGCCCGTCAATCCATCCAGCTTGAAGGTGATCTTGAACGTGTCCTTCGACTCGTCCTCCACAACGGGCCGGCCGGCGTTGCCCTCTGGACGGTCCGGGCGGCCGGTGGTGAAGAGCTCAAAGCGGACGTGCTCGGGCTCCACGCCACGGGCAGCGAGGGTATCCCGGCACAGCTGGACCAGCTCGAACGGACCGCACAGGAACCATTCGTCCACATCCTGCGCATGGATGGCGGTGCCCAGYAGCTGCTGGAGCTTCTCGGCGTCGATACGTCCCGTCATGAGCGGGGCGATCCGCTGTTCGCGCGACAACACATGGTGCAGCGCCAATCGCGACGGGTACTTGTCCTTCAAGTCCGCCAACTCTTCGAGGAACATGACGTCCATGGCGGCCTTGTTGGCGTAGATCAGGTCGAAGCGCGTGCCCGGGTTCGCGGCCAGCAGCGTGCGGGCGATCGCGATCACCGGGGTGATGCCCGAGCCGGCGGCAATGGCCACGAAGGAACCGGCGTCGCCGAACTCCCCCGCCATGTTCTCCGGATTGTTCATCGAGTTCATGACATTCTGCTGGACAGTCTTGCCGTCCTTGCCATGCTTGGAAATGAACGCACCCATGGGGCTCATGACGTCCAGGGTGTCGCCGGCCTTGAGCTCCGCATTCGCCCACGTGGAGAAGATGCCGCCCAAGTCCTTCTTGATGGCCACGCGGATCTCGCTGCTCCCGTCCGGGAAGCTGCGCGGCTCTGCGCAGATGGAGTAGCTGCGGCGGACCTCGTGCGGCTCCCCGCTCTCGTCAGGAAGCGTGGTCCGCAGGGCCACGTACTGGCCGGGAAAGTAGTCATACTGGCCGGCGAGCTCAGCCGGGACATCGAACGTGACCTCGATGGCGTCGTCAGTCAGGCGGCGGACTTCCGAAACGCTGAGGGAATGAAAAGACGCACGACGGCGGCCGGTGGCCTGCGCTTGTTCGGCTGCGGTCTGGCGGACAACGGGCATGTCGGATTCCTTACAGGACTTTGAAGTAGTCGAACGGTTCCTTGCAGTCCTGGCAGACGAAGAGCGCCTTGCAGGACGTGGAACCAAAGCGGGTGAGTTCCTTGGTGTTCAGCGAAGAACACTGGGGGCATTTCACGGCGAGCTGGAGCCTTACCGGGCCTGAGTGGCCGCCGGCGGCCGCCCTGCCGCTCGGAGGGGCGATGCCGTATTCCTGCAGCTTGGCCTTGCCGTGCTCGGTCATCCAGTCCGTGGTCCATGCCGGGGCCAGGACGAGCTCGACGTAGACGCTCGGGTAGCCCTCTTTGTGGAACGCGGTCTTGAGGTCGTCGCGGATGGCGTCCATCGCGGGGCAGCCCGAGTAGGTCGGCGTAATGGTGACCTGGACCGCGGGGACCAGCCCGCCGTCGTCGAACAGTTGGACATTGCGGAGGATCCCCAAATCCTCAATGGTGAGGACGGGAATCTCGGGATCGCAGACCGTGGCGGCAATCCCCCAGGCCTTTTGCTCGGCGGTTTGCTGAGTCTTGACCTGCGCGGTCCTGGCGCTGGTGTCATGAACGAACATGTCCACCGTCACCAGCTTGCACCGGGATGTTCGCGGGCAAGCACCTGCATCTCGGCGAGCAGGTAGCCCAAGTGCTCGGAATGCTTACCTTGGCGGCCGCCACCTGAAGCCTGCGGAATGCGTTCGAGACCGAGTTCGCCCCCCGAAGCGGCATCGAGGCCGGCTTCGCCCAGGATCTCGCCCGTGAGCCGGTCGAAGTCCGCGCGGAGGCTGGAGGGCTGCACGCCTGCTCCGCTTTCCGCCAGGCGGGCCGTGAGCTCGTCGTCTTCGAAGAGTTCCTCCACGTACGGCCAGACGAGCTTGAAAGCCTGGACAATACGACGGCGGGATTCTTCCGTGCCGCCGGCAAGCCTGAGGACCCACTGGGCGCTGTGGTCGCGGTGGTAGTCGACCTCTTTGAGGGCCTTCGCCGCGATGGCTGCGATGGTTTTGTCGCTCGAGCCGGTTAGCCGTTTGTAGAGCTCGAACTGGTAGTAGCTCACGATGAACTGCCGGGCGATGGTGACGGCGAAGTCCCCGTTGGGCTGCTCGAACAGGTGCGCGGAACGGAACTCGTGCTCCCGGCGGAAGTACGCCAGATCGTCCTCGGACTTGTCCCACGCCGCTCCGGCGTAGGTGAGGAAGGAACGGGCGTGGCCGAGCTGGTCGAGCGCGATGTTGCCCAGGGCGACGTCTTCCTCGAGCTCGGGTGCGCGGGAGATCCAGTGACCCAGGCGCTGGGCCAGGATCAGGCCGTCGTCGCCGATGCGCAGGGCGTACTCCGCGACGTCTTCACTTGGCTTGACTTGTCCCTTGCGGATTTCGAGGGCGATGTCCTCCGGGCGCAGGGCGTTCCCGGGCGTGATGCGCGTGGCGCTTGCCGAACCGTCTCCGGAAGCACCCGCGCCTTTGACTCCGACGGAGATATCGCCGTGGCCCTCGATGGCGAAGTCTGGGTTGTTTTCGTTTGCGTTTGCGGGGTTTTCGGGGGCGGTCACAGGTGCTTCACGCCTTCGCTCTTGGTGTAATACGTCGCGTGGCGGTAGTCCTTGCCCTGCGGGGACTCGAAGAAGGAGCCCTTGGAATCCGGGTCGCTCGAGGAAATAGCATCGGCCGGAACCACCCAGATGGACACGCCTTCGTTGCGGCGCGTGTACAGATCGCGGGCGTTGCGCAGCGCCATCGCCGCGTCAGGAGCGTGCAAGGAGCCGGCGTGGACGTGGGACAGGCCGCGGCTGGAGCGGACGAAGACTTCCCAGAGGCTCCAGGGGGTCTCGTGGGGTTCGTTGGTCTCGTGGGCTGGCGTGGTCATGCTGCGTCTTCCTTTTCTGCTTGCTTGCGCGCGTATTCGGCGGCCGCTTCGCGGACCCAAGCGCCGTCGTCGTGCGCTTCGCGCCGGCGCTCAAGCCGCTGCGCGTTGCAGGGACCCTTCCCGGCGAGAACGTCTTTGAACTCGTTCCAGTCCAGGGGCCCGTGCTCCCATTTCTTGGTTTCGTCGTTGAAACGGATGTCCTTGTCCGGGAGCGTGAGGCCCAGGACCTTGACCTGCTCCACCATCATGCCGACGAAGCGGCTGCGGAGCTCATCGTTGCTGAACCGCTTGATGTTCCAGGCCATGGACTGCTTGGAGTTGGGGGAATCGTCGTCGGGCGGGCCGAACATCATCAGCGCCGGCGCGTACCAGCGGTTGACCGCGTCCTGGGCCATCGCCTTCTGGGCGGGCGTGCCGTTGGACAATTCAAGGAGGATCTCGAAACCCTGGCGCTGGTGGAASGACTCYTCCTTGCAGATGCGCACCATYGCGCGTCCGTAGGGTCCGTAGGAAGCACGGCACAGGGGAACCTGGTTGCAGATCGCGGCACCGTCCACCAACCAGCCGATCGCACCCATGTCCGCCCAGGAAATCGCGGGGTAGTTGAAGATGGACGAGTAGCGGGCCTTGCCGGCGATCAAGTCGCTGGTCATCTTGTCCCTGCTCTGGCCGAGGGTTTCCGCGGCCGAGTAGAGGTACAGCCCGTGGCCTGCCTCGTCCTGCACCTTGGCCATGAGGATGGCCTTGCGCTTGAGGCTCGGAGCCCTGGTGATCCAGTTGGCTTCCGGCTGCATGCCGATGATCTCCGAGTGCGCGTGCTGCGAGATCTGGCGGAGCAGGGTCTTGCGGTAGGCCTCCGGCATCCAGTCGCGGGGTTCGATGCGCGAATCCTCAGAGATGATGCGGTCAAAATACGCCTGACCGGCCCGTTCCCGCTCAAGCTCTTCGGGGGACAGCTCAGCGGGCACAGACTGCAGATTCTGCGATGCCATGGTTGCTCCTAAATATTTACCGACCGTTCGTTCAGAATATGCGGAAGGCGCGAGATGCGTCAAGCGTTGCATCACTACACGCAACAGGTGGAGCAGGCCGGGCGGGGCGGGGCGGGGCAACGGAACGCCCGCTCACATATACGCCCCTCTCCCCCGACGCCCGCTCACATATACGCCCCTCTCCCCCGACGCCCGCTCACATATATGGCCCTCTCCCCCGACGCCCGCTCACATATATGGCCCTCTCCCCCGACGCCCGCTCACATATATGGCCAAATGCGGCGACCCTCGTTCAGATCATCTGAGCGAGGGTCGCCGGAAAACACCCCAAAGGTGAGCGAGCGTCTGGGGTGAGCACGGCGCAAAGGCGGGACGACAGCGCAACGGGACTGCCGCCGTCGGGCACTAACGGACCTTTCCCGGCGTACCGACAGCGACGCTCGCTCAGATATATGGCCCTTTCCCCCCGACGCCCGCTCACGTATATGGCCAAATGCGGCGACCCTCGCTCAGATCATCTGAGCGAGGGTCGGCGGAAAACACCCCAAAGGTGAGCGAGCGTCGGGAGGGGTGGGCGCTTAGGCTGAGGCCGACGCCGGGATCAAGGCGGGTCGCGGTGTCAGTTGCTTCCGCGCCCAGCGGGCCAGCTTCTTGCCTTTGCCTTTCCACCAGCTGTCCTCGTCCTTGTCTTGGTGCCAGCGGAAGATGATCATCACAATCACGAAAACGCCCATTGCCACGTCGGCCCAATTCCATTGGATCGCCTTGGCCAGCACGCTGACGCCCATGACGAGAATCGACGGCACTGCCAGGGTCTTGAAGATGGTGTTGGCGACATAGCGCCGATGCGACCGTGGCACGGACATGGCACGGACCATGTCGAAACACACGCAAACCACCACCATTGCCTGGCCCAGGTCCATCAGAATGAGCCCGGGCAGCGAACCGGCGAACATGGAAGCGGATTCCATCCCCGCGCTCAACGGACTGCCCCCGTCACCATGGGACGCGGAAAGGACACAACAGGACTGCAGGAAACACACATACGGATAACCCCCAGAGACCAGGAACTGCATTGAGACCAACTGGGTTCCAGTCAATCTGGCGGCTCCGGGGCCGGTCACGAGTAGTGGGTACTCTACTTTGCGCGGCTGACTACTTGCCGCCGCGTGCAGTTACCCGGTCCGGGAACGGACCCACTACAGTCCCGGCCTAATACAGTGCGGGCGCGCCGGCCTGTGACGGTTCCTGGGGTTGGCCAGCCGGCAGCGCCACTGTGAAGGTGCTTCCACTACCGGGTTCGCTGCTGCAGGAGATGCTGCCTCCATGTCGTTCCACGATGGACTTGGTAATGGACAGCCCGAGGCCGACGCCGGGTATCGCGGCTTGACGGGCAGCATTTGTCCTGAAGAACCGGGTAAAAATCCTGGCCGACTCGTCGGTGGTCATGCCCATTCCCGTGTCCTTCACTTCGAGCTGGACCCAACCGTCGTTCCGCTCGGCCCTGATGGTCACGAGTCCGCCACCGGGTGAATACTTGATCGCGTTGGATACCAGATTGTCCAAGGCCTGGCCCAGCCTCAAGGGGTCGGCGTTCGCCCACAGGGGTGCCGGAACGTCAGCGACGAGTCCCACGTGCGCGGCGTCGGCCTGCGCCCGAGCAGAAACCAGGCTGTTTTCGACCAACCCTGCCAAATCCGTGCGCCGCAGGTGCACGCTCTCTACTGCCGCGGCTGACGAGAGCAGGTCCTCCACCAAGGCCCGGAGCCGCTCGGCATTCCGCTCCGCAACTTCCAAGCCAAGCCTTGTTGCTGGTTGGAGCTCCTGGTCGCCGCGGAGCACAAGATCGATGTTGCCCAGGATCGATGTCAGCGGCGAACCGAATTCGTGCGAAACGTTAGCAACCAGTTCGTCCTTGGCGGCAAGGGCATCGACAACATCCGTCACATCCTTGAAAACGATCACCGCACCACCAAACCCGTCGTCGAGCTCGCTTTTCATACCCCGCGCGGCGGTTGAGATGGCCCGTTGGCCGGTACCGGCGCCAAACCACAGCAGATAGTCGGAATATGTTTCCCCTTGAACGGCCCTCCGAACAGGGCCCTTTTCAAGTGGGACTGGCGTCCGCCGGTCCTGGCCGAAAACCAGCCAGTCTTGTTCCCCGGGTCCCCGCGAGCCTTCCGCGGGCATTGCCATCTTTATGAATGCATTTTGTTGGTTGTTGATCAGGAGTGTTTCGCCCTTCGAATCGACGGCGACAATTCCGACGTCGATCGTGTCCAGGATTGTCTTGAGCAGCGTTTCCCGCTCCCTGCTCGCGGCCAACAATTGCCGCAGGGCCTGATCCCGCTGGCTTACCCGCCGTTGCTGCAGACGGGCATTTGAGCCGGCCAGACGAATGGAGACTGCCATTGCAAACATCATGAGGGGCAAAAGCAGTACTGAAGAAATGTCTGACGACGTCGGACGGGGCATGTGCGAAATGACCGGCGGAATCGCGATGAGGAAAGGACCCACAAAGCTGAGGATCAGGCTTGTCCTGGAAAGCATGCCCGAGGCAGACAACCAGATCACGGGAAAGATAGCCAACGTGATGAGGCCCGGTACCGCGCTGAAGGCGCCGTTTCGAGTGAACCACAGGGCAACAAAATCCAAAATAGGGATTGCCAGGCCCGCGCTTGGCGACAATCTCTCCCAAGGAACCAGCAGACAGCCCAGGAACAGGATGCCGTGGAGGACGACTCCGGTGACGAACAACCAATTTTGGATTAAGCCTGGCCAAAGGGTTGGGGCTGCGATCGCCAAGCCCGCGATGATAAGCGTTAGCGGCAATTCACAGACAGCCAGGCGGGCGCGAGGCGTGAGTTTCCTGAAGAAACGGGCGGCCGCGCGGAAAAATGGCTGCTCACTCAAAGTCGAGACCCTTCGTTGGAGATTCGCGAACCAATTACTGCTCCACGCGATTCCCGAAGGAACCGCACAGAGCCCACTATTCCCCCCAAGGAACCACAATACGACGCCCCGAACGATCCAACTGGAAGTTCGGAGCAGCGCTTAATCCACATATTAGATGCCAGATGGCTTCAATGCTTGTATCGTGAGTATTTGGGTGGCATTTACCGCATTGCGCTGGGCTGTGCGGCGATGTGCACCCACAAGGATGTCCAATGAGCGAGCCTGGGGTAGCTGTAGTCATTGAGGATGACGAAGATGTACGAAATCTGGTTGACGCCATCCTCAAAGAAGCTGGATTTGTGGTGCATTCTGCCGCCACCGGACGCGAAGGGGTGGAGGTCGTACGGGACCACCACGCCTCGGTGGTGACACTCGACGTCGGGCTTCCGGATATGGACGGCCACGAGGTCCTGCGTCGGATTCGGCAATTCAGCGACGCATATGTCGTGATGCTGACGGCCAGGCGCGACGAGCCGGACACGTTGACGGCATTCCTGACCGGCGCGGACGACTACGTCAAGAAACCGTTCTTGCCCCGTGAATTGAGGGCCAGAGTCACCGCCATGATGCGGCGGCCTCGCGCGGAGGGCAGGCTTGCGGAGGGCAGGCTTGCGTTGCCGGAGGAAGGTCGCGTGGGTTACGTGCCCGGTTCGGCCCTGGGTCCCGACGGCGGTTCGGGCTTGGGTCCCGACGGCGGTGCGGCCGGCGGCGGTGGTTCGGCCGGCGGCGGTGGTTCGGCCGGGACCGGAGGGCCCGACGGAGCGGTGATCAAGCACAACGGCTTGGCCCTGAACTACAAGTCACGCATGGTGACGCTTCAAGGTTCGGTCCTGACTCTGACGCGAAGCGAGTTCGATCTTCTCTATGACCTGCTTCGGGCCAAGGGCGAGGTGCGGACGCGCGCTGACCTTGTGAGGGCGGCCCGCGGAGACTACTACGACGACGATGCGTACATCAGCGACGCCGACGAACGGGCTGTTGAGACCCACATCGGCAACCTCCGCCGAAAGCTCCGTGAAGATCCACAATCGCCGCGATTTCTACAGACCGTCCGGGGAGTCGGGTATCGCCTGACACCGAAAAGGTCAGATTGAGCCGGCGAAGGTCAATCGTTCCGGAGTACGTAGCTGTCCTTTAGTTCCTGGACCGTCAGATGCCCGCATTCCGCAACTTCCTTGAGGAGGGGCCGAGCCTCCCGCAATTCACTTTTTCGAATGCGTTCCTCCAGTTGCGCTGCAAGCACCGCGAGGCGAACACCGCCAACCATAATTGACGAGGTTCGGAGGCTTAGGACCGCGTTCAGGGCCGCGGCCACGTCGCCGCGCTCGACGGCGGTGGCCAGGATTTCGTATCGCTTAACCCAGAGTTTTGCGAAGTCGCCGGCAAACGTGCGTGCGATCAGCGGATTGTCCACTTGGTCTTCCAGGAGTTGGAATTCCGCGAGATCCAGTATGGGATGTTCGGCCAGCGGGACGATGGGCAGCCCAGTAGAGTCGTCGACTGAGCCGGGATGGCTCGGATCTGAATCCTCGTTGACCTCGCTGGAACCTGAACTGAACATAGCCCAATGCTACTTTCTGAATTTCCGGAAAAACCGAAGTTATGGCTATCTTAAGGAAATCTTAGGCCTTTCTTGATTTAAGCCTTTTTCATCTGGTCCGCCCAATTCGGAGAATGTGATATTGCGCTCAGCCTCCGCTGAACGTGGTTATGGTGTTGATGACTGCCGGACCCAGGATCGCTATGAACAGCACCGGGAAGATGAAGAACAGAAGAGGGAAGAGGATCATGACCGGAAGCTTCATTGCCTTTTCTTCGGCGCGTTGGCGGCGCTTCACCCTCATCACCTTTGCCTGGACCCGCAGGACCCGGCTGATCGCAATGCCGTATGTGTCCGCCTGAATTACGGCCTGCACGAAGCTTCGGAGCTCAGGAACGTTGGTACGCTCGGCCAGTGCCAGATAGGACTCGCGGCGGCTCCGTCCAACTTGCATGTCCTGCAGTGTCCGCACCAACTCCTCGGCCAGCGGCCCCTTCCCGTTTTCCCCGGCGCGGGCCAATGCTCCTTCGAAACCTAGGCCCGCCTCGACCGATATCAGCATTTGGTCCATGGTATTTGCGAGTTCCAATTGCAAGGCTTTTTGACGCTCTTGTCCTTTGCTGTAGAGCAAAAGATCCGGAATGAAGTAACCAAGCAATACAACAAAAATCCCTACGAGCTTGATGATCCCACTCGAGCTGTTGGCACTGATGAATAGGCCCAAGAGCGCTCCGCATAATCCAAGGAAGGGCTTAGCCGCGAGGACGCGTCCCAAAGGGAGCGACGGCGGGCGGCCAGCCAGCGCGATCAGCCGATCCAGCTTCTGGACGTAGCTTCCAGGCGTCAGGCGGTAACCAATGTACTCGAGTGCGCCGCCACGATTTTGTGGACCGGCCTCGGCAACACTTTGACCCTGCGTCAAAAGCTCCTGGACGGCGCGCTGGGTTTTGCGGTCAACCGAGAGGAACGACCAAGCCAGGTAGGCGACAGGCAGGGGAACTAATAGCAGTGAGAGGAGGAGAGAGGGATTCACGCGTCACCTCAAAATTTCAAGTCGATGATCTTGCGCATCCAGAGACCGCCAATGGTCATCAGGATGGCTGAACCCGCTATCATTCCCCAGCCGAGCGGATTGGAGAACATCACGTCCATGTAGCCGGGGTTGACAACCATAAGCATGGTCACGATGCCGAACGGAAGCGCCATCAGGATGTATCCGGAGAACTTTCCCTCCGCGGCCAAGGATTTGATATGTCCCTTGATCTCGCTGCGTTCACGTATGGTCTCGTTGACTTGGTCCAAGACCTCCGCGAGGTTTCCACCCACCTCGCGGTTGATTTGGATGGCCTGCGCGATCCACACAAAGTCCTCGCTCCGCATTCGCTCCGCTGCGTCGTTGAGCGAGGCCTGGAGATCGCGGCCAAGGCTTGTCTCGGTGATGATCCGGCGCATTTCCTCTGCAGTCGGGCTGGCCGATTCATTGGCCGCAGCGTCGATGGCGCGGAGGATGCTGTGTCCGGCCCTCAAGCCGCCGGACAGTAGTTGGAGGGTGTCGCCAAGCTGAGCGTCGAATTTCCCGCGCCTTTTGCCAGCCAGGGAACCGAGGATGAGCCGGGCAACGAAGGGTGCCGGGATGAAGAATAGGATGGCCACCCACGGGCCCCCGATCACCAGCCCGATCAAGGCACCCACGAGTGCACCCGCAATCACAAGGATGAAGAAATCCGCCTGGCTCATCCGCAGTCCGGCATTCTCCAGTTCTTCACGATTGAAGAGCCGCACGTTGCGCCTGGCCAGAACCCCGTGAAGTACCTCGGTGGCAGAACCTGCAAACCGCGTCAGCTGGGACCCCGAGCCTTCGTGATACGGACGCCTCCTATCGAACGGAACTTCCGGGGTTTTCGGCAAAATCACAGCCACCCCGAAAAACAGGATGGCTGAAAGCATCAAGGCCATTCCGATCATGAGCACCATGTTCCACTCACGTCCTTGCTGCTGTTGCAGTTGCCAGGGGAGCGGCAAATACCCCGGGAGAAACGCGGATGCCCAGGTCATCGAAGCGGTCGATGAACCGCGGACGGATACCCGTCGGGACGGGCCTTCCAAGAAACATCCCGTGGGCGTCAACACCAGCCGAGTAGTCGAAAACAAAGGCGTCCTGGAGAGTGACGATGTCGCCTTCCATCCCTTGAACCTCGGTGACGTGTGTGATTCGGCGCGTTCCGTCCCGCAAACGGGAGATCTGGATGATGAGATTCACGGCCGAGGCAATTTGCTCGCGGATTGCGCGCAGCGGCAGGTCCATGCCGGCCATGAGCACCAAGGTTTCAAGGCGTGCCACCGCATCGCGAGGGGAATTTGAGTGCACCGTTGAGAGTGAACCGTCGTGCCCGGTGTTCATCGCCTGAAGCATATCGAGGGACTCTCCGCCGCGGACCTCGCCGACGACGATCCTGTCCGGCCGCATACGGAGGGAGTTCCTGAGCAACTCCCTGATGGTTACTTCACCCTTGCCCTCCGTGTTCGGCGGCCTGCTCTCAAGCCTGACCACATGTTGCTGTTGGATCTGCAGTTCTACGGCGTCCTCAATCGTGACAATCCGGTTGTCCTCGGGGATGAAAGAAGACAGGACATTCAACAACGTGGTCTTACCCGTTCCGGTACCCCCGGAAACAATGATGTTCAGCTTCGCCTTGACGCAAGCGTTAAGGAGCTCAGCCATCTCGGGTGTGAGCGTGCCGAAGTCGATCAGGTTCCTGATGGTCAACGGTATTTTGCTGAATTTTCGGATGGTCAGCGACGATCCGCCCACCGCGAGGGGAGGGATCACGGCATTGACTCGGGACCCGTCCTCAAGTCGCGCATCAACGAGGGGTGACGACTCATCGATTCTGCGCCCCACCTTCGAAACAATGCGTTCGATGACCCTCCTGAGATGGTCCTCGGAGCTGAAGCCGGAATCCGTCAAGGTCAGCTTGCCTTTTCTTTCGACGTAAATCTGGTCCATCCTGTTGACCATGATTTCGGTAACGTCTGCATCGTCCAGCAATCGTTGAAGCGGCCCGTAGCCAAGGACGTCATCCGCCACGTCCGCCACGAGCCTGCTGCGTTCGTCCGCGGACAATGGAACCTGCTCGCCGTCGATGATCCGGATGAGCTCTTCCCGAGCAGTAGACCGCAACTCCTGTTCGCTGACGCTCGAGTCGTTGAACCTTGCCCCAAGTCGCTCGAACAGCGCCGTAGCGGCGCGCTGCTTGAGGGCAGCGAAAGCGTCCACCGGTTGCGGGGTCCTGAGCTTCGGCGAGTCAGGGACGTCGGACAGCTTGACTGACGTGTGGGATTTTACCGCGCTGCCAGGCTTCCCCGCGGGAAATGACATGATTTGCTGAGTGGACTCAGCGAACGTCGGTTTGGGCGAAGACGGCGTGTTTGCGACCCTCCGGCCGACAGACACCTCGACCTTGTCCTCGGCAGCATGCAGGCGTTCGGAAAGCTTCATTAGACCACTACCCTTCTGTGCAGTTTGCGCTGCGCCGTGGCACGCCACGTGGGATTGAACCGCTCCACAAGTTGCTTGAGCCCTTTGACGGCCGGATCCTTTACCGAGTCCTGGAGCACGGGAATGCCGCGATTTGTTGAGAATGCGACGGCTTTCGATCGAGGGATACTCACGTCAACCGGAGCACCGACGGTCGATTCGACGTCCTGGACCGACAGCCCCGACTTGGAATCAGCCATGTTGAGCACCACGTGCCGGGTTTCCGGCAGGAGGTTCAGCCTGCGGAGAATGTCCAGGCCGGAGCGAAGGCCGCGGACGCTAGGAACGTCCATGCCCGTCACCCAGACAGCGTCCGAGCATTGTTCGAGGGCAGCAAGCCCGATTTCGGGTAGTCCGGGTGCCGTGTCCACTACCACGTACTGGAACTCTTGGGCGAGCTGTTCGAGGAGCCTGCCCACCTGTTCCGGCGAGATCTCGTCTGCTTCAACGGGGTCCTTCGGCGCACACAAGGCATAAATGCTTGCGGGGTGGACCGTCAGGAAGGCCTTGAGTACCAAGGAATCCTGGCTGGCCGACGGCGTGACGGCGTCGGTAACAGTATGTTCCGGATTGAGGTAGAGCCCGGAGGCGACGTCACCGAATTGCAGGTCCAGGTCGACGATCACCACGCTCATGGGCGCGATCTTCCCCAGCCCCACGGCGATGTTTGTGGCGATGGTCGTCTTGCCCACGCCACCCTTGGGCGAAAAGACGCCGATCACCAAGCCCTTCGGGGAGCCCGATTGCTTGGGTTCCATGGTGCGCTGCCGGCTGGCGAAAGACTGGCATGCGCGCTCAAGCATGATCCGTATCTGGGCCACGTCCGCTGCCGGGCTCATGATGTCGCGAATACCGGACCGCATGGCCTGGAGCACGAAAGACGGATCCAATTCGCTCACAAGGATCACGCTCAGCTCCGGCAATTGCACATCGAAGACGGTAGCCAAGCGAAGGGCGTCCTCAACGGGAACGTCAGGTCCCAGAATCAGCACTTCGAGTTGTTCCTGATTGAGCGCGCCAAACAGCTCAGCAGGATCGGCAGGCAAAACGCTCGTGAAGAATGTCTGCACGCTTCCGGGCAGGCCACCCGCAACAGCTTGGCGCAGCCGTTGGTCAAAATCGGTATTGGGGGTTATCAGGACAAAACGGCTCACCTGTATACCCCGCTCTTCTGCATGACGGTGGGACCACTGTCTTTGGCATCCAACGGCTCTTTGCTGAGCCAGATCTTTTCGAACTCGGCGGCGAAGACAATCTTGGATGCGTCCACGTCGCTCACTGCAACGGTGAGCATGAGGGAGCCCGTAGGAAGCGCGCTGTCTTTGGAGCCGGCCGCACCGGAACTCGGATTCGGCGTCGCCTGTGCACTCGCTGCCGGCTGCGGGGCGCGCTGCACCATGGTCACAAGAACCTTGTGAATCGCCAATTCAGTGGTTTCCTTGTCCGGCTTCGCCTCGATTCCACCATTCGCCATGGAGATGAAGATTCCGACGTGATCACCTGGAACCAGCAGTCCCCCGACTACCCGCTGGGGTTCCAGTTGAAAGGAGACCTCTTGAAGCCCTGCCGGCACCTTGACATCCCCCGGAGTCTTGAGTGCATCCGGGGCCACCAAACGTTCGGCCACCAAAGTCTCGCCAGGGACGAGGTCGACGGCGGCGACCTTGCCTGCCGAATCCCCGAGCGTGTGTAGCGCTGTCTTTGGCACGGCCGATCCCGGCATTTGCTGGGTAACGACGGAATCCTTCATGGCGTCCACGGAGGTGCCGGCCGGGATCGCGGCCTTGACAACCAACACGTCAACCGGAGCCAGGTTCTGGACAGCCCGCTGGTCCGCGCCCTGAGCGTAGGAGAAGACGAGAATCACCCCGACGACGGCCAGCAGTGCCGCTGCCGATCCGGCCAACAAGCGTGACTTCACTTACTACTCCTGTGCTCAATGAATGGATGAAAGCTAATTGGTGAGGCGGACAATGGTCGCCCCAAACGCGTCTACCGGGCCCAGCGAGTAGCCATCCGCCAGCGAAACGTACTTAACGAAACTCCCGATGATCCCGCGGCAGTTTCCGGTACATGCAAGAGCGTTGGAGACATCGGAATTCGTGTTGCGGAAGCTGTCGGGAAGACTGTTGTTGCCGCTGAACTTCCACCCGGTCACTTTGAATGCGGCGAAGGACACCAGATGGTAAACGGCGCCGCTTCCCGTACCTGTGACAGCGTCGAAGACCGGAAGCAGAACGACGACGTCCCGACCAGCGGTGATGGTATCTGCCCACTTTTGAAGGGTGGTTGCGCAGTTACCCGGTGTGCTGTTGCCCGGCGCGCTCCCGCCTTCACTCGCCGCGAGGTTTATGGTGCCGCCGCACACGCCGGGATCTTGGACAATCCAGCCAAATCCCCCGGCAACCGTGGCGCCTGAAGGGCCGTAATTGCAGCTGGGATTGGCACCGGAGCCATGATCCTGAAGAAGCTGGAGGGCTCCGCCGATGTATCCCTGCACCTGGCAGATGGAATATACGAGGGGAAAGGCGGTTCTACCAGCTACGGCGCTCCCCCACTGAACACTGGACGTGGTCACAACGTCGCTCGAGCTGAAGCCCAGGACGCGGGCGAAGAACAGCGAGACGGCGTTCGGCGCGCCGCCCGCCTGCTGGGCTCCGGCGGTCACGGTGACTTGCCGGTTCGTCAGATCCAAGCTGACGGACTTGATGTTGTTCAAACCGTCGATGGCGTTTTTGTTTGCGATGCTGCTTGCGATGGGAGACGTCGATGAGCAGTTCGGATCGCTCGTGTTGGCGGCGCACTTTTGTGCCACTGCGAGGGCCGCGGCGTCGGACCCGTTCTGGACCTGCGCCCTTTCCGAGTACAGCATTCCTACATCCACTGCCATGGCTGCAAAACCGAGCAGCACCACCAACATGAGCGCGACGAGGACCGCTACCGCTCCGCGTTCGCCGTCGCTCTCCTCGCCCCTCAGCCGCTGCATACCATGACTCCTACGCCTTGCATGGGAAAAGGCCCCGCGATTCCCGTGAGGGTGCTGAGGGTGTAGTTGATCGTCACGGACATTTGGGCGCCCGAGGTGCAGCTGGCGGGAGTGAAGACGAAATTCGTGTCCTGCAGTTTTGGATTCAGCGAGACGCCTGCGTTCTTAGCTGCTGTCTTTGCCGCCGTTTGATCATTCGAGATCGCCATAACCCGGACCGCTTCCCGGGCTGAATTTGAGAGCGATACCTGCGCGTTATAGGCCCTGCCGAATTCCATGATGCCCAGGAGCAGCATGACCAAGATTGGTGCCAGCAACGCGAATTCGACCGCCACGGCACCGCGCTCTGCTGCCCTGGCCATGAGAGTCTGCCTTTCGTGCTGTGGAGTCGCGTGCTGTTGAAACAAGAAGGGAGCCTCTAGAAAAAAGGGGTGTCGGTGGGTGGGATTTGAGCCCCACCCACCAAACTGGCTCCTGCGGTGACGGCTACTTCGAGCAACTGCCGGGAACTGCCGCCGTCGAACCGGATGCAGCGACGGTCCCGGTCCAAGCGCCGCCCTTGACGCTGCAAGCCGTGCTGTTGAAGGTCTCGACGAGATTCCCGCCGAGCAGTGACACAGCGACGATGATGACAACAGCGATGAGGGCGACCATGATGCCGTACTCGACGGCGGTGGCGCCGGTTTCGTCACGCTGCGCGCGGGACATGGATTTTAGGACGTTGGAAAGCACTGAATCTCCTAGCATGTATCGGCGAACGTAGCGGGGGCACATGCCCCGGGCTAACGTTCAACCCTGAGTGGGGTGTACTTACTTGGAGCAGGAGCCGGGAACCGTAGCGGTTGCCGCCGTGTAGACGCCGCCCTTCACGCTACAAGCCGTGTTGCTGAAGGTCTCCTTCAGGTTTCCACCCAGCAGCGTGACAGCGACGATGATGACAACAGCAATGAGGGCGACCATGATGCCGTACTCGACGGCGGTGGCGCCGGTTTCGTCACGACGGATGCGGGACGCGGTGTTTGAGACCAGAGAAAACATGTGAAACTCCTGAGCGAGTTGGGGAATGTGGGCTGGTCCAGCACCAGCTCTCTAGCAACTTAGCAACGCCAAATGCCCCGTGGAGCAGTCCTTGGGACTTCCTGTGTCAAGACTCGCGATCCTGCGCATTTCTTGGGTTAAACCTAGGGAAACCCTTGCGATCTCGGGCTTTCCTGCCGAGCCCGAGCAAAGGTGGGAAAGCAGCTCAACCGCCCCGCCGCCATCGGGCCCCACCCCCGGAACCCTCGCTCGGATATACGGTCAAATCCCGGAACCCTCGCTCGGATCAAGTGAGCGAACGTCCGCCGAAAACACCCCATATGTGAGCGAACGTCCGCCGAAAACACCCCATATGTGAGCGAGCGTCCGCAGAAAACACGACATAAGTGAGCGAGCGTCCGAGGGGGCACAACCCAAAGGTGCCCCAACAGCGCAACCGCCCCGCCGCCGTCGGGCCCCACCCCTGGACCCTCGCTCACATATACGGCCGAATCCCGGAACCCTCGCTCGGATATACGGCCAAATCCCCGAACCCTCGCTCAGATCAAATGAGCGAGCGTCCGCCGAAAACACCCCAAAAGTGAGCGGGCGTCGGAGGGGGGGCGCAACGCTAGGCGGGCGGGGGTTCGACGGTCACCGTGCCCGCGTCGCCGTCGACGGTGATTTGTTGGCCGCTCGTGAGCCGTTGGGTGGCGACTCCGGTGCCGAGCACGGCGGGGATGCCGTACTCCCGCGCCACAATGGAGCTGTGGCTCAACGGGCCGCCAACGTCCGTGACCACGGCGGAGGCCATCGCGAACAGCGAGGTCCACGCGGGAGTGGTGATACGGGCAACCAGGACCTCGCCGGGCGCCATCTGGCTGAAATCCTGGGGCCCGCCCAGCACACGCGCAGGAGCACTGACCCGGCCCGCACTGGCGCCCACCCCTTTGATGACGTCGCCCGGCTGGTCCTGGGAGCGTGCCGGCATCATCGATTCGAAAGCGCCCTTCATCCAACGGGTCTCCGGCAGCAGTTGCGGCGCGGCCGCCTTGGCCTGGCCGCGCCAAAGCATCTTGCGCTCGTCGACGACGTCGGCGCGGACGGGGCGCGCCGCCCCGGTAATTGCCACGGCCACGGGTGCGGGCGGTTCCGTCGAGCCCGGCGGTTGCGGCGCGGCGAGGCCGAACTCGACGGCGCTTTGCAGCTCCTGTTGCCGCAGCCAGAACACGTCGGCGGGACGGGCGATGACGCCGGAGTAGACCAGCCGTTGTCCGAGTTCGAGCAGCATCCGCCGGATCAGCGGCCAGGCGAGCCCGACGTCGGCGAGCGCGTCTTCGCGGATCGGTGCGGACTTCTGCGCCCACCGGAGCAGACGGATGAACGGCGCCCTACGACTCCGCCCGAGCCGGGTCCGTCCGAGCCGGGCGAGTATGCGCTCGGTTTGGTCCTCCCGCCGGGCGGCCGAGAGCCGCTGGCGCTCATGCGGATCGTTGCCTTGGCCCCGGAGGTAGAACTTCACCGTGTCCAATAGCGCCGAAGGATCGTCGGCCGGCACCGGGCTGGCGAAATCCAGGTTGTAGACCGCATGGCCGAAGCGATCGAGGTGGGCTTGGAAACGCGGACGCCATTGCTGCCAAAGGGCCGGGTCCATGCCGGCAGGCGGGAGCCAGTTTCGCTGCGACTCGGCCAGTGCGGCCGTCGGTTGATTGAGGATTGCCGGGGCGAGCCCCTCGACTTCCCGGGCCCACGCGGCGAGGTCGTACAACGATTTCTCTGCACGTATGGGTTCACTGTCGTAGCCGAGGAGGAATGTCTCCGCCGAAGGATCTCCGGCGCGTCGGATGAGTTTGTCGTAATACGCGCGGAAGGAAATTTCGCTCGTGGCGGCGATCGGTATGACGGACTCCACGGCCGTGTAGTACACGGTTCCGGCGTCGAGCAGCGTCCGGACACCCGCAAGCAGCTCCTCTCCCGAAAGCTCCCCCAGGGACTTTGCGGACCAGTCCTCGAGCACCTGCTTATAGCGCGGATGCGAGAATTCCCTCCAGCCAGCCAAGCCCATGTGCGCCTTGCCACGAGCCAAGGCGACCACGGCGGGACCAACCTTGCCCATCACGCGCCACATCGCCGCGGTGCGGTAGTAGTAGTACGCGTACCCGTTGATCGTGGGCAGCCCGACGTCGCCGTCCCTGACCACTTCGCTCCCGACGGCCTCGTTCATCAGGGCCTTGAGGGACCTGGTCACCGAGCCGTCGATGAGGTCGGCGAACAGGGGCGAGAGCGGGTCCGGCAGTTGTTCCACGATGCTGGCCCGGAAGTAGAGCCCCTTCGGGTAGGGCAACGGCCAGGTGTCCGGGGTATCGGCTACGGGTTCAGGCAATGCCGTGATGGGTCGGGATTGCAGCATGAAGAAATTGCCGTCCGCCCGCGCCCATTCGATGTCCTGCGGAGTTCCGAAGTAGTCCGAAATCCTCGTTCCATAGCGGGCCAGCGCGGCGGCAGCCCCGTCGTCGAGCACGGCCCGGTTGCGATGTTCCGCCGGGACCGGCTGCTCCGTAGTGCCTCCTTGGTCCGGCGCGACGTCGGCAGCGCGGTCGGCGGCGCGGTCCGGGACGCCCTCGGCGTACACAGTCATGACTTCCTTGTCGGCCGTCCGGCGGGAGAGCACGCTGCCCGTTCCCGCTTCGACAACGAGGTCATCCGTGGTGACGGTTCCGCTGACCACGGACTCCCCCAGGCCCCACGCGGCACTGATCGCGATCTGGTCGCGGCGACCGTTGGCCGGATTGGCGGTGAACATGACTCCGGCGGCCTCGGCCTCCACCATTCGCTGGACAACCACCGCGAGGCGTACGTCGCCAGGCGCAATGCCTTCTCGGTTCCGGTAGGCCATGGCCCGCGCCGTCCACAAGGAAGACCAGCAGTCGACGACGGCGGCATCCAACGCTTCCGCCCCGCGGACGTTGAGGTAGGTTTCCTGTTGCCCGGCGAAACTGGCCGAGGCAAGGTCCTCGGCCGTGGCGGACGAGCGCACCGCCACGGGCGCGCCGTCGCCGCCGTCGTCGCCCCGGGAGCCGTCGCCGTCGCCGTCGTCGCCCCGGAAGCCGTCGGGCCGCTCGCCGCCCTCGGGCCCGCCCTCGCCGCCCTCGCCGCCGCGAAGCCGTTCATAAGCGGCGGCGAGCTCGTATGCGATGGCCGCAGGCATGGTCCCGCCGGTGAAAAGGTCCCGGATCGCGGCCGAGGCGTCCTCGTAATCCTGCGGCGCGGCCTCGGACGGGAGGGTCGCCAGCTCCTCGATGCGCGCTTGGATCCCGTTGGCATCCACGAAGGCCTCATACGCTGCGGTGGTCAGCACGAACCCGGGAGGGACCGGCAGCCCGGCGCGGACCAGGTTGCCCAGCCCGACGCCCTTGCCGCCCGCCACGGCGACGTCCGCTGCCTGGACATCGGCGAAGTTGTAGATGTAGGTCATGACCGTCGCTCCTTGTCGCGGAGACGCCCTCATCGAGCCTGACCCACAACATACTGCCACGCCGTCGGGCGCGAGGCGATGGCTGGGCCGGCCGGCTTCTTACTGCGGGCTCAACGCGCGTTTCACCGCCGCTTGGTCGCAGGCCTGGAGAACACGGATGAACTCGTCCATTGCTTCCGGCCCCGCGTCGGTGTCAGCCACGCGAACAAGGTGGGAGGCGAGGACTGCGACTTTGACGTTCGTCATGCTGCTGCAACCCGCCAGCAGTTTGAAGGCGGCCTCGGAGCTGAGGAGCAACCGCCCCATCAGGATGCCGCGTGCCTGATTGATGACGCCCCGCGTCGCATTGGCGCCCGCGACGGCGTCACGCGCCGCCTGCTCGGTTTCCCGCCGCAGCGTGGACGTCAGGTCCACCGTGGTCCCCTCGAGCGCGACGGTGCCCGAGGGGCCCCGTTGCGCATTCCCCGCCGTCAGGACCCTGCGGACATGTCCCTGCGCGTCGATGATCCGGTGGTAAATGCAGAAGTGTCCGCCCTCGCGGAATACCTGAGCCAGGATCTCCATGGCCCGCGGCCGGTCATCCGGGTGCTTGTGCGACATCAGCAGCTCGAGCGTGGGCACTACTTCCCCACGCTGGTAGCCGTGGAGATTGAAGAGCCCGTCGGACCATTCCGCTTTCCCGGTGAGCGGGTCAAAGAGGAAAGTTCCGGCCGGAAAGCCGGGGGCGCCCAGTGCACTCGAGTACGTATGAGGGCTGTCCAACATGGCGCAAAGACTCATTTCATAAGGTTGCTTATTAATTCAGCTAAGCGTACAGAATACAACGCGTACGACGGCGGTGCGCACCGCCTGCTCACGGCCCGCCGCAACCCGGGGCTTGGTTCCCGGCCGGGTGTTTGTAGCGCACATGCAGGAAACCAGCCCCGGATATGCAAGAAACTACCACGTACGGGAAACAAGCCCCAGTATGCGTTCGAATCAGCAGCTAGTCCTTCACCACCACCTTGCCGACCATTCCAAAGTAGTCGTGGAGTGCGCAGATGTAGTCGTACACCCCTGCCTTGTTGAAGGTCACCGTGAACGTCACGCCCGGCGGCAAGATACCCGAATTGAGCTGCCCGCCCGTATAATTCGTCGGATCGCCCAGCGGCGGGAACGGGTTGGCCGGCTCGGCACCGAAGGTCACCGTGTGCGGCTCGCCCATGCCGTTGTTCACGAAGCTCACGCTCTCGCCAACATGGATGACCACCTTTGGCTCGATGAACCGCATGACACTAGCCACGCCGTCGTCGGCTCCGGCAATCACGGTGTGGTTGTCCGCTTGGTCGCGGGCGTCGCTCCATAGCTGGTTGCCGTCACGGATGATGGCCCGTTCAGCCCGCTCTACCCGGTTGTTGTATTGCTCCTGGGTGTATGGGTAGTCCGTACCCTTGGCCCGCACGTGGACTGTGCCCTTCATGGCCGCGCCATGCACCAGGCAGTAGTACGTGAAATCGCCGGCATCCGGGAACTTCAAGGTGTAGGAACCGACTTCGGCGAACCCACTGTTCGAGACGTTCGACATCACGCCGGAGTTGTAATAGGAGTGCCCGTCGTAGGAGGTGCCGCCCTGCGCGGATATATAGAGGGGACTGAATGGATCAAAGGGTTGCGTGGACTCGATGGTTTGCCCGGCGGCCAGGAACGTGACTGTATGTATTTCGGCCGCGTTGGCCTCCCAGGTGACCTTGTCACCCGCATTGATGTAGATGTTCTTCGGCAGGAAGGACATTCCCTGGATGGCCTGGTCCGACGATTCGGAGCCGACCTGGACGGTCCACGTCCTTGGGGATTTGCCAGTGTCCGCTGCCGCTGTGCCGCTGAGCGCGACCGGCAATACCAGGGCAAGGAGCAAAATCATGAGCGCCCGAAAGCGCGGCAATAAGAGGGGTTTTGGATGAGCAGTCATAAGACTCATTCCTTAGGAAAATCTTTGCTGACCGGCTGTTATTAGCCTGGAAATTTTGAGGCGCCGGAGACCATGGCGTCGTTTGACGGTGACTCGGTTTCTTTTAATTCCCTATGAACTTCAGCTCGCAACTGCTGCCCGTCCCCCGCATACGGCGCGGCGCCACGGCGTTGGGGCCATGCAGGATCCTCCCTTGCTCGCAGGGATAACGTCCGGTTCCGTGGGCCGAGAGCCCCCCATTACGGAACCGAAAGGACACGGCAAAACCGGCCCATGTGAAGGCGAGAGATTTATCTCTCATCGTGCTACCAAGACGTTATTTTGTCGAGACACCAGGACTGCGCCCGGGAGATTTTTGTGGCCGAAATGAGGCCTTCCCTGCCGCGTTTTTAACCCACCTGGGTGATACGTTCCGGACATGAACGGACGACGGCGACTGTGGCTTGCGGCGGGACTGGCAGTTTTGCTGGCCCTGGTGGTGGTTTTGGCCGCGGTCATCGCCGGATCCAACAAGACCCCGTCCTCCGCACCGTCCTCCTCAAGCCCCACCGCGACCCCCACGCCGTCGGCAACTCAAACCCGTAAGCCAACCGCTGCCGCACCCGCCCCCGCACCTGCCCCGCCGACAATCCCGGAGCTTCCGGCGGCGCCAATGAACATCCTGGTGATCGGCAGCGACAGCCGTGAAAATGCCAAAGAGGAGAACAACCAGACCATCACAACAGGCCAGGCATCGGACCAACGTTCGGATTGCCTGATGCTGATCCACGTTCCGGCGGACCGGCACAAGGTCTACGGTATTTCGATCATGCGCGACAATTGGGTGGACATCCCCGGCTTCGGCGCGTCAAAAGTAAATTCGGCCCTTGGGCTGGGAGGCACCCCCCTGGTGGTCCGTACGGTGGAATCGCTGCTCGGCGCCCATGTGGACCACACGGTCATGCTTGATTTCCACGGCTTCAAGCTCCTGACGGATGCCTTAGGTGGCATCGACGTCAATGTCACGCTGCCGTTCACCTCCACTATTGAGACCCAGCATCAATTCGTGGCCGGCATCAACCACTTGGATGGCCAGGCCGCCCTGGAGTTTGTCCGCGAGCGCCATGCCTTCGTCGACGGCGACTACCAGCGCGTCCGCGACCAGCAGACGTTCCTCCGCGCTCTCCTGGTCAAGCTTTCGGGAGGCGTGCAGAATCCTGCCAGCGTGCTGGGACTCGTCCAATTCGCAGCCAATGACCTCACCGTGGACGACGGCTTTGACCCGATGTCCGTCGCCATCCTGGCCTACGGACTCCGCACCGTGGATCCCGCGGCATCAGTCTTCTTCACCTTGCCCACCGCGGGCACGGGTACTTCCCCGGACGGACAATCGATCGTTCTGCCGGATTACGCGGGGATCGGGGAAGTGGCCGCGGCGCTGCGGGACGACACCCTCCCGCAGTATGTGGCAGCCCACGGTTACTGAAGCTCCGCGGGCTACTCGTTTCCACTACTGGGAGGCAGCAATGCATTTACCTCCCACCACTCGAAAACTACTTGATCGAATCTTTAACCAAACTTCGAGAAAAGCTTGCGGGAACCTTGCGGCTTCCTAAAAAACCTGCCCGAAAGTAGAGGACATCGGACAGCAAAGTCCCGGTCTCACGGGCTTCAAGAAACGGAAAACGATCATGGGTCTCAACCTGAAAACCACCACCGGCAAAGTCATCGCATCCCTGGCCCTGGTCGGCACTGCTGCCGGCGTGGCAGGACTGGCACCATGGGCCTGCAGGTCACCGTCGATAACTGCTCCACCGCCTGGACCGAAGCCGGCACCGCCCCCGCCTACACCTACACCTGCTCCGGCACCACCACCAGCGTGCTCGCCTCCCGCCCCGTCATCGGCGCCAACCTCACCCTGGCCAACCTCACCTCGGTCACCGCCGGACACACCGACAACCTCCGCGTCACCCTCACCCTGCCCTCCACCGCAGACAACACCCTGCAGAACCAGAGCAGCACCATCGCCTTCAGCTTCACCGGCACCCAGCGCACCGCCACCAACCAGTAACACCCCCACCCAGCCAGCCCTCCGCCGTCGAGCCCCCCATGCAAACGACGGCGGAGGGCCTTCCACAAGAACGGAGACCCAGCCATGACCGCATCACTGGTCCGCCCCCGGCGGGTCTCCCGAACGGCCACCACGACGGCGACGCCCGGCTCGGGCAAGAACCCGGGTGTTGCGTCGAAGATTGCCCGGGCGCTGGTCAGCGTCATCACCACCACGATCATGGTCGCGGCAGTGGCTGCGTTCCTTTTCCTCGCGGTCGGGCCCCGCGTCCTCGGCTACCAGACCAGCACCATGCTCACCGGCTCGATGTCGCCGCTGATCAACCCGGGAGACGTGGTTGTCACCGTTCCCGTGGCGGTCCAGAACCTGAAGGTCGGGGACATCATCACCTACCACATTCCGGTGGAGGACCAGCGGGTGGAGACCCACCGGATCATCGACCTGACGGTGAACAACCAAGGCACTGCCACCGTCCGCACCAAGGGCGACGCGAACAACGGCGCCGACCCCTGGACAGCAACGTTGGCCGGAGGCCAGGTAGACCGCCAGGTGTTCACCGTCCCGTACCTGGGCAACGCGATCCGCGCTCTTCGTGATCCCGTGGTCCTGAAGGTCCTGATGTATGGCGCTCCGGCCGCCCTGGTGGTCATGGTTCTCGTCTCCATCTGGCGGAAAAAGCCCGAAGGCGACGGCGAGGTGGACACCAGCGCCGCCCTGCCGGCCTTTGACCGTCGCCCGCTCAAGCGCCTGGCACGGGAAATGAAAAGCAAGGAGGCCGCCGAGAAGTTCGCGGCCGCCTACGCCAAGATGCTTCCCCAGCGTGTGGACAAGATCAGCCACGCACTGAGTACCGGCGACAGCGACCTCGCGATGGATGCGGTGCTCAGCCTGAAAACCAGCTCCTCGATGGTGGGTGCGCTCCGGATGGAACAGCACTGCGTCCGCCTCGAACACGCCTTGGTCACAACCGATCACACCGCGGCAGCCCACGCCGGGGAACTCGTCCGCCAGCACCAACCCCAGCTGGAAAAAGCCCTGGGCGGTCACACCACCCGGCGCGCCGCGTAAAATCCTCTTCACAGAACCGAACCGGATGCCCTGCCCTTACCGCATGAAAGCGGTGAGAATGGAATGGACCACCGGGCCTGACAGAAAGCCGCTGACCTTGCGTAGAAGCCGGAGCACCGCCGACGCAGCGCAGACGCCTGCGTTGGGGCGCGTCGCCGCGGTCCTGGCAGCGGCTGCGGTGTTGGTCTTCGCTCCCGGCATCGCGCAGGCCGCGTTCTCTGGAATGGACTCGGCGTCAACCAGCGTAGGTACCATGTCAATGCCTGCCCCAACCGGTGCCAGTGTTACCGCCACTTGTGTAGCCCGTAGCCTGATCGTCATTGTCGACAACTATGGAACAGTCCCGCGCGCGACGTCATACGAGTTTTCGGTTGTAAACCCCGGCGGATCCACTTTCTCAGCGCCTAGTGGAACTTACACCAAGTCCCCAGCAGCCAAGGGCACGTGGACCTACCAGATCCGGGGGCTGTATCAGGTATCTCCCGGCAACGTGTGGACGGGTCAATATTTCCAAGGAACGGTGGTGTGCTGACGGAACGGCCGCTCTGAGCGAAATCGGTGGTCGCGTGTCGGTGGCCTCTATAGAGTTGCCCCATGAGCCAGCCTGCCACGCCTCCAGTTCCCCCCGTCGCCAAGAAGGTGCCGCACACCCGCGAGCACCACGGCGATGTTTTCGTGGACAACTACGAATGGCTCCGGGACAAGGAATCCTCCGAGGTCATTGAGCACTTGAAGGCTGAAAATGCCTACCAGGAAGCCGTCACCGCACACCAGGAACCGCTGCGGGAGGCGATCTTCCAGGAAATCAAGGGACGCACCCAGGAGACGGACCTCTCGGTCCCCAGCCGCAGGGATGGCTGGTGGTACTACACCCGCTCTGTCGAGGGCAAGGAGTATGGCATCCAGTGCCGCGTCCAGGCCGCGAACTCGGGCAACCCGGTGGCGGACTGGACCCCGCCAGCGGTGGAACCCGGCGTCGAACTCCAAGGCGAAGAAGTCCTGCTGGACGGGAACGCCGAGGCGGAAGGCAAGCCGTTCTTCTCCATTGGCGGTACTGCCGTGACGTTGGATGGCCACCTCTATGCCTACGCCGTGGACAACTCCGGCGAGGAACGCTTCACGCTCCGCATCAAGGACCTGCGCACGGGTGAACTTCTGCCCGACGTCATCGAGAACATCTTCTACGGCGTGGCCTTCTCCCCCGACGGCACCCGGATCTTCTACACCGTGGTTGACGATTCCTGGCGCCCGTACCAAGTAAAGTCGCACGTCCTGGGCACGCCCGTCAGTGAAGACGAGGTCATCTACCAGGAGGACGACGTCGCAATGTGGCTCGGATTCGAGCTCTCCTCCGACCGGAGGTACCTCGTGCTGAGCATCGGCTGCTCGGAATTCAGCGAGACGCGCCTGCTGCGCTTCGACGATTTCGACGCCGGCCTGTCCACCGTGATTTCCCGCGACGAACACATCCTCTACGAGGCCGAGCCGTTCCTCCTCGATGGTGTTGATGGACAAAAAGCTGAGACCATCCTCCTGACCCACAACAAGGGCGCCATCAACTCGATGGTGTCCATCGCGGACCCGGCCGAGTTCGCCAAGCCGCTGTCCGAGCAGAACTGGCGCACCGTCGTCGGGCATTCCGACGCCGTTCGCGTCAACGGAGCGGGCGTCACCTCGACGCATCTGGTGGTGTCGGTACGGCAGGACACGATCGAACGCGTGCAGGTGCTTCCGCTCGCCGGGCTGGGAACCGCCGCGCAAGGCGCCGCCGTGGAGCCCGCCTTCGACGAGGAGCTGTACACGGCCGGCGTGGGTGGAACCGACTATGAAGCGCCGGTGATCCGCATCGGGTACACGTCCTACTTCACGCCGTCGCGCGTGTACGACTTCGTGCTGCCCACCGCCGCGCTGCCGCACGGCGAACTGCTGCTGCGGAAGGAAAGCCCGGTGCTGGGCGGGTACACCGCGTCCGACTACGTGGCCACCCGGGAATGGGCGACGGCGGCGGACGGCACGCGCGTCCCGCTGTCCGTGTTGCGGCACGCCTCCCTTGCGCGGGACTCAAGCGCCGCCGGCCTGGTGTACGGCTATGGCTCGTACGAGGTCAGCATGGATCCCGGCTTCGGCGTGGCCAGGCTGTCCCTCCTCGATCGCGGAATCGTCATGGTGATCGCCCACATCCGCGGCGGCGGCGAGCTCGGCAGGCGCTGGTACGACGACGGCAAGAAGCTCAACAAGAAAAACACCTTCACCGACTTCATCGCGGCAACGGACTGGCTCGCGTCCTCCGGTTGGGTGGCGCCGGAGCGGATCGCGGCCATGGGCGGCTCCGCGGGCGGCCTGCTGATGGGCGCCGTGGCCAACCTCGCGCCGGAAAAGTACGCGGCGATCGTGGCGGCCGTGCCGTTCGTGGACGCGCTCAACACCATCCTGGACCCCGAGCTGCCGCTCTCCGCGCTCGAGTGGGAAGAATGGGGCAACCCCATCACGGATCCCGAGGTGTACGAGTACATGAAGTCCTACACCCCGTACGAGAACATCCGGGCCGTTTCGTACCCGCAGATCGCGGCGGTCACGTCCTTCAACGACACCCGCGTGCTCTACGTTGAACCGGCCAAATGGGTCCAGGTGCTGCGTTCCGAGACCACGGGCACGGCGCCCATCGTCATGAAGATCGAGATGGACGGTGGACACGGCGGAGCATCGGGACGGTACGTGCAGTGGCGCGAGCGCGCGTGGGACTATGCCTTCGTCGCGGACTCCCTTGGCGCCGTCGAACTGCTACCTGGAGCCGGACTCAAGTAACGTTCTCGATAGTAGGCTTCCCGTTGGGGGACGGACCGGACAGTAGGAGCGTAGCTTGACTGACAATGCATCGTTGCCAAACCGGGCCTTGGTGGCCGACCCTGACCCGGCCCGTCTCGCCGAGACGGTTGCAGCGCTCGCCGCGGCAGGGTTCATGGTTCGTTCAGTGCCCGACGCCGGTTCACTTGCGGCCGCGCTGGAAAGCGAACCGTGGGACGTGCTGGTGGTGGACAACGACCTCCGGGAGTTCCTTCCCCGAAACAGCGTTCCGGTTTTGCTCTTGTTGGACCCGGAGGATGAGCTGGATGTCGCTGCCCTGGAAGCCTGGACGATTGCCGATTTTGCCTACAGGAGCCAGCCTCCCGTCATTCGTGCACACAGGGCCTTGGTACTGATAGCCCGCGCCGCCGAACGGACGCGCCGCCGTTCGGAAGCCGAGTCGCTGAGGGAGAGCCTGCGGAAGGTATCCGCGGCGATCCGGTCAACCATTGATCCAGGCCTGATTGCCCGGCACCTGGTCGACGGAATCGGCGAGGCCTTGGGCGCGGAACACGTCTGGTTCACGACGTTCCCGGATACCCGGGTGCCGCAGGTGAGCGCCGAATGGAACGCTCCCGGACTGGTGCCGGGAGTCCTGCCGGGAGAACTCACTGACGAAATCGCCACGTTCGAACTGGCGGAACGGTTGTGGGCAGAAGCGGAAGTGCAGCCGCTGCCCAAACGGGCTCCCTCGGGTGAATCCGGTGGTGCGGGTGATACCGGTGGTGCGGGGGCGCCGTCGGCCTCTGTTGTGGTGCCGGTAGGCGAGGGAGACCTCGTTCTCGGGGTCATCTGGATCGCCCGCCCGGACACGGCGCAGGAATGGACCCGGGCCGAAATAGGCCTGATTCAGCACGTCTCGGGGAACTTGGCGTATGGCCTGATGCAGAGCCACCTGATCGGCGCGCAACAGCAGGTCATGTACAAGCTCCAGGAACTCGACCAGGCCAAGACCGACTTCCTCACCACCGTGAACCACGAACTCCGAACCCCCCTGACGTCCATCACGGCATACCTGGACATGATCCGCGCTGGCGCCGGTGGACCTCTTCCCGCGGGCGTCGAGCGGATGGTCGATGTCATTTCGCGAAATGCCGAGCGGCTCCGACGGCTGATCGAAGACATGCTCACAGTCTCGCACCAGGACACTTCCGGCGACCTCGAACTGAGCCGCGTGAATGTGGGCACCCTGCTCAGGCTTGTTGTCTCGACGTTGCAGCCGCTCGCCGACTCCCGTTCGCTGTCCCTCACTGTGATGCATGCGCCCGGAACCATGACCGTCCAGGCCGACGAGGCCAAGCTCGAGCAAGTCTTCGCCAACATCATCAGCAACGCGATCAAGTTCACGCCCAACGGCGGCCACGTCGCGGTCAGCAGCGGGGTCACCTCGGACCCGGGGACGGTACCCAGCGTGGTGGTGCGCGTGGAGGACACCGGCGTCGGGATCCCCGAAACCGAGATCGAGCAGGTGTTCACACGGTTCTTCCGCGCTTCAAACGCCTCCACTGCGGCCATCCCCGGGAGCGGGCTTGGCCTGGCGATTGCCCACGACATTGTGGAACGCCATTCCGGCCGGCTCGACGTCGAGTCCGCCCTGGGCGTAGGAACCACGGTTTCAGTCCGGCTCCCGCTGGATACGGAGAGCTAAGGGGCGGCGTCTCTGGGCGGGGCTTGTACCGTCCTGACCTTCTTTGAATTGGGAAAGCGCTTACGACACGGCAAGTCGCGTCATTCCAGGGCTCAACCGCGTCAAACAGGGTCAGGAACGGCAGCTCCCGGCGTCGGACAAATAAAACACCGCCCCTGGGCGGTGGCCCGGGGCGGTGCGTGGAGCTTCTTCTTGCCCGTCTACCCAAGTAGCTAGCAGTAGATGCCGTTATGAGGCGCCAAAACGGCAGCTAGTGCGAGTCAGTTGGGCCACCAACCGATCTGAGCGTAGTTCACAACAGTGCCGGTGGTAACCGTCGTTACTGTTGTGCCGGTGGTGTCGTGCGTGGTCTTCGGTGCGGCATTGGCAGGGGTGACAAATCCGCCAATAGCCAGCAGGCCCGTCATGAGCAGTGTTGCGGCGAATTTTTTCATGCGATGCTCCTTTGAGCCGTGAAAATCCGAAGTTGACTTTCCCAGCGTAAAGAGCGTTGTTAAAGGTTCGCTTAAGATTGGGTCAGTTTTCCGATGTCTTTGCGGCTAGGCGGTAACCAACGCCACGCACGGTTTCCACCCACCGCGGCGACTGCGCCGAGTCGCCGAGCTTCCGCCGCAGATTGGCGATGTGCACCTGGATCGCGCGCTCTTCGGATTCGCTGACAAAGCCTCCGGTTTCGTACTCCCTGGCATGGAGCCAGCGGGCAAGCCCCGTGGTGCTTCGCACAACGCGCCCGGCCTCCATGAGGGCCTGAAGAAGGTCGAACTCGGTGCGGGTCAATTGCACCTCTTCGGTTCCCACCCGGGTGGTCCGCGTGGCTACGTCCAGGAAAAGGCCATTGTGTTCCAGTCCCGATGGCTCAGCCGCCGGCAGCGCAGGTGTGGGTCCGGTTGGCGAGTTCGACGCCGGGGCCGGCGGCAGCTCCGCCGTCGGGCTCCCTCCGGAGCTGCTCAAAAGCTTGCTGCCACGCGGCCGCCGAAGGAGCGTCTCAACCCGGGCCAGGAGTTCGCGCGGCCGGAAGGGCTTGGTGACGAAGTCGTCGGCGCCGATGGCCAGCCCTTGCAGGGTGTCCACTTCACGTGCCCGGGCGGTGAGCATGATGATGTAGGCGTCACTGAACTCGCGGACGCGGCGGGTGACCTCGATCCCGTCAATGTCGGGCAGGCCAAGGTCCAAGGTGATCACGTCGGGGTTGTGAAGGCGGACCGCATCCACGCCGTCGACGCCGTTTCCGGCCGCGTAAACCTCCAGGCCCGATGCCTCGAGGACGGCATGGACTACCTCACGGATGTCATCGTCATCCTCGATTACTACAGCCACGCCCGATGCGCCCACTTCAAGATCCCCATCTCTCTTATGCTCAGCCCACCTTAACACCAGCGGTACCTGCTATTCTCGCGCATGTCGGCGTAAGTCCGCTTTACGCGCGCGCCCGCGGCCGTGCCGGCGTCGCGGCGGGGCTATTTCCGGCACTCTTCCTGGTCGCACTGCTCACCTGATCTGGAGCTCTCGCCTCACGAACGCGATAAGCAGGTTCCGCGATGTTTCCACCGGAAGGGACGAACCCCGCGCATAGCACTGGACGGCGAGGCCATCCACCATGGCTGCAGTCTCGATGGCGAAACCTTGGGGATCGTCACAGACGAAGGATCCCTCGCTGACGCCGCGCTCGGTGATCTCGCGCAAGGCGCTGCGCCAGCCGTCGTAGTGTTCGCCCATCCAGCGTCCGTAGGCTTCGTCCCTGGCCGCAGCGGACCAGAAATCGAACCAGATCAGCCAGTGCCGGCGGGAACTCGCATCCGAGCCGAACATCCCCTCGAGGAAAAACAGCAGTTCCCTAGTAGGGTCGCCGGACCCTCTGGCGCTCTCCTGCAGGGGAACGTAGAAGTCTGCGGTCTCCGCCTTGACTACTTCCATCAGGACTTCGTCGAGACTCTTGAAATGGTAGGTGATGGTCCCGGGTGACACTCCGCAGGCTTTTGAAATGTCGCGGATCAGGACATTGAACAGTCCTTTGTCCGCGATCAGGTCCCGCGCGGCGTCAACCACCAGCTGGCGCCGCACTTCAGTAGGGTGCCGCTGCCGTTCGCCGGCAGTCTTGGCGCGGGGCCGCTCTTCGTGGTCCTTGGTGGTCGCCGTCATGTCGCTCGTCCCCGTTTCCCCTGCTCAGGCCGATGTCCGACTGATGCGCTTCTCAAAGGTCTCTTCAAAGAATAGTTGCTCTTTATTTCTTCCGCGAACGATCTAATTCATGTACTGTACGAATAAATCGTCCGGGAGAGCAATAGTTCCCTGAATAACCGCCCTGTAGCAAAGGGCCATTTCACCGGGAAGGCCCCAATTGTGACCGGATGGTACCGAAGACCAGATGTGCTGATGGTGCTGTCTTCCGCGCCCACATACGTGGCTACCCGAGAGGCCCTGAAAGTGATGGACCCCCAGGACCTGACGCCGCTGCGCTACTTGGGTGCCGCCGTCGTGCTTGGCTTGGTGCTGCTGATCCGGCGGCAGCGGCTTACGCTGCGGGGTGGTGACATTCCGAGGATGCTTGTCGCGGGATTACTGGGGTATGCGGGCTTCGGCCTGCTCCTGAACCTCGGGCAGACGACCGTTCCGGCCGGAACAGCGAGTCTCCTGCTGAATATCTCGCCCGTCTTCGCGTTCGTCCTCGGTCATCTGATGTTGCGGGAGAGAACGTCAGGCCTGGGCTACTGCGGGATGCTGCTTGCCGTAGGAGGCGTCGTAGCCATTACGCTGGGCGATTCCGCGGCCGTCGGCTTCAACGGCGATGCCTTGTACATCGTGGCAGCCGCACTTCTCCTGTCGGCATTCCTCATCGTCCAGCAGCCCCTGCTGGCACGCGTCCCTCCGCTCGAAGTGGTCTTCTGGGGATCCCTCATCGGCGGAGTGGCGACCGTGCCGACCGCCCGGTTCGCAGCGACGCCGTCCGAGTTCACGTGGAACGCTTGGCTGGCATTGGCCGTGCTCGTGGTGATTTGCACCGTGGTGGGCTACGGTTTCTGGAACGTTTCGCTCTCGCGGACCAGCGTGGCAGAGGGCGGTTCTCTCCTGTACGTCGTGCCGGTGCTGTCCCTGCTGCTCGGGTGGATTTTGCTCGGCGAAGTCCCGGGTGTCGCCTCGCTCCTCGGCGGCGCGGCCGCATTGGCCGGCGTCATCTTGCTCTCCCGGGCAACCGCATCCATCGCACCCGAGAAAGAACTGGAGCCCGCACCATGACCGTCCCCCAAGCAGCTCGCAGTGGATGCTATTTCCGCGCGCGCCACTCCGAGTCAAGCATCGCGTAGATGACTTCGGTGGACCATTGGCCCTTGTAATGCCAGTTGTCCACGAGCTCGGCTTCGCGGCGCATCCCAAGCCGTTCGCACAATCCCGACGACGAGGTGTTCAGGGCATCCAGCTTGGCCTCGATCCGGTGGAACATGAGGGTTTCAAAACCCAGGCGGAGCACGGCTTCGGCCGCTTCTGCGGCGTAGCCCTGGCCTCGGCTTTCCGGCGCCAAGATCCAGCCGATTTCGGCCTGCCCCGTGCCCGGCAGCCACTTGAGCACCACTTCGCCAAGCAAGCCCGGCGTGTCCGCGCGCTCTATGGCGAGGCACACCCAGTCGCCCTCTTGTTCGAAAGAGAAGTTGGCGTAGCGGCCCAACGCTTCCATGGACTGCGTGAGGGTCAATTCCTGCCGGAGCAGGAAGCGCGCCGTCTCGGGCAGAGACTGGTAGGCGTGAAATCGCTCCAGGTCAGTGGCCTCGAACCTGCGAAGCACGAGCCTCGGAGTCCGGATGGGCAGTTCGATGAGCGGCATGACTCGAGGCTACTACGTTGGGGTTTTTGGGGGTCTGGATCCGTCCCGCCGAGCGATCTCCTCTTGACAGTTCAAGCAAACTGGGATTACCTAATGAACATTCGGTAAATAAAGCTGGAGGCAATGACGCATGGTTGAGACCACCCTTTCTGGCGCAGCGCAGCACCAGATTCTCAAGAACGACTACGCCTCCGAGTGGATGGGCCTGGAGGTACTCAAGGTCGACGACGGCCACGCCACCGTCCGCATGAAGCTCCGGCAGGAAATGCTCAACGGCTTCGGAATGGCCCACGGCGGAATGATCTTCGCCTTCGCCGATTCAGCTTTTGCACTGGCATGCAACCCGGCCAACCCCTCGCCGTCGGAAGCCGACACCATAACTGTCGCCGCCGGCGTCGACATCAACTTCCTCAAGCCGGCCTATCAAGGCCAGGTGATCACCGCCGTCGCGAACCGTCGCGCCAACAACGGCCGCAGCGGCCTGTACGACATCCAAATCTTCGCGGCCGACGCAAGCGAACCTTCCGCCGTCGGGTCGCCCGAAGAACCGGGCAGCTACGGCGAGCTCATCGCCGAGTTCCGTGGCCGCAGCCGCACCATCTCCAAGAAGTAGGAAGACCATGACACAGAACACCGTCGCCGCTCCCGACGCACCGCTTAACACTGCACAGCTAGATCGCGAAGAAACCATCTCCCGCGACGAGCTCGAGGCCTTGCAGCTGAGCCGCCTCCAGCACACCGTGGCCTACGCCTACGATCGCGTGCCGCTGTACAAGCGCAAGTTCGACGACGCCGGCGTCCACCCTTCCGATCTCCGCGAACTGTCCGATCTCGGCAAGTTCCCGTACACCACCAAGGAAGACCTCCGCCAGGAATACCCCTTCGGCATGTTCGCCGTGCCGCAAGACGAAGTAGCCCGCATCCACGCGAGCTCCGGAACCACTGGCCGGCCAACCGTCGTCGGGTACACCAAGAACGACCTCGCCAACTGGGCCACGCTGGTGGCCCGCTCGCTCCGCGCTTCCGGCGTCCGGCCGGGCATGAAGGTCCACAACGCCTACGGCTACGGCCTGTTCACCGGCGGTTTGGGCGCCCACGCCGGTGCCGAAGCGCTCGGCTGCACCGTCATCCCGATGTCCGGCGGCCAGACCGAACGCCAGATCCAGCTGATCCAGGACTTCAAGCCGGACGCGATCCTGGCGACCCCGACCTACCTGCTCACAATCGCCGACGCGATGGCGCACATGGGTGTGGATCCGGCGTCGACCTCGCTCAAGTACGCCGTGCTCGGAGCCGAACCGTGGACCGAGGAAATGCGGCACGAGCTCGAAACCACTATGAACATCAAGGCCTGCGACATCTACGGGCTCTCGGAAGTCATGGGCCCGGGCGTCGCCGGTGAGGCCGTGGAGACCCAGGACGGTTGCCACATCTGGGAAGACCACTTCCGCCCCGAAATCATCGATCCGTTCGATCCCTCCCGCGGGGAAAGTGCCGTGCTGGCCGACGGCGAGCCGGGCGAACTCGTCTTCACTTCGCTCACCAAGGAAGCGCTGCCGATCATCCGGTACCGCACCAAGGACCTCACCCGTCTGCTGCCCGGCACCGCCCGCCCCGCGCACCGCCGCATGGGCCGCATCACCGGACGCAGCGACGACATGATCATCCTGCGCGGCGTGAACCTCTTCCCTTCACAAATCGAGGAAATCGCGCTCCGCATCCCCGAGCTCAGCCCGCACTTCCAACTCGAGCTCACCCGCCCCGAAGGCAAGCGCATGGATTCGCTGACGGTCAAGATTGAGCGCCGCGAGAACGTTTCGGTCGAGGCGGGCACGACGGCGGCACACGCCCTGCGCGAACAGATCAAGATCCACGTGGGTTCTTCGTGCGTGGTGGACGTCGTGGAGCCGGGTTCGCTTGAGCGCTCCAACGGCAAGCTGCGCCGCGTCTACGACATGCGACCCAAGAGGTAACGTGGCCGGGCGCATGCGCGAATCAACCGACCGTTCATGAGAAAATGGCCAGCATGCCTAGTGAAACAGTAACCAAGCGGGGACGCCCCGGATACGACCAGCAATCAGTGCTGCTCATCGCCGTCGACGTCTTCAACCGGCACGGTTACGACGCCACATCCATGGGCATTCTGGCCGAAAACCTGGGCATCTCAAAATCGGCCATCTACCACCACGTGCCGTCCAAGGGCGACCTCCTGAAGCTCGCCCTCGAGCACGCGCTGGGTGGGCTCGAGGCCATCCTGGAACAGCCCGAGGCTGTTACCGGGGCGGCCGATGCACGCCTTGAGTTCGTCCTGCGGCAGACCATCGCCGTGCTGGTGGACCGGCTGCCGTTCGTCACGCTGCTCCTGCGTCTCCGCGGCAACACCGACATTGAGCGCGATGCCCTGGAACGGCGTCGTGCCTTCGACCACAAGGTGGCCGCGTTGATCTCGGCCGCCCGCGAAGAAGGCACGCTGCGCCAGGACATCGACCCCCGCACCGTGACCCGGCTCCTGTTCGGGACCATCAACTCGATCGTGGAGTGGTACAAACCGGGCGGCTCGCTCTCCCCGCAGCGCCTGGCCGACGACGTCATCACCATGGCGTTCGACGGCCTCCACGCCTCGGCGTAGGTCGCCCCTGGCTTCCCCCTGCCCCCTCAGACGCTCGCTCACATATACGGCACTTTCAACCGACGCCCGCTCACATATACGGCACTTTCGACCGACGCTCGCTCACATATATCCCCAATTGGCAGAACGCCCGCTCACTAAAAAGTGAGCGGGCGTTCTGCGTGGTGCTGTGATGCTTTTCAGAGCTGGTATTCGGCCTGGATACCCAGGCTTTCATGGACGCAAAGGACGTTGTTTTCCGTGTCCATGAACCAGGCGCAACGGTCGGCGTCGGTGGTACAAATGTGGTGTTCTGTCTTGAGATCCGGGAGATCGTAATCCCGGAATTCGACGCCGTTCGCCTCCATTTCGTCGACTGTCCGCTCGATGTCGCTGACTTCAAAGGAAAGGGCAGTGTGCGACGAGTGCATGCCGTCCTTGATGGGCATCAACTGCAGCATGGGACCGCCGTCGATGCCGAACAAATCATTTCCATCCCAGGTCATGCCGCGATGAGGGAGGCCGAGTTTCTCCGCGTAGAAGCTGCGGGCTCGGTCCACGTCGTCGACGGGCAAGACGGTTGTGGCTGTTCTGAGTGCTAGGTTCATTTCGCCACCTCCTACGCAAAAAATCTTACGCCGAGCGGGATCGGAAAGACCTTGTGGCCGCGCGTCCGCCTAGACCGTTGTCAGGGCGACAGCCTCGGCCTACTATGTGCACAGCCCCCTCGCAGGGGAACAACTCCGGGACCTTCCCTCAACGGGTGATGGGAGCACCTTAGGAGGCCCGAGTCCTGGACATCACGGGACGGGAAGACAATGACCAAATATCTATTCGAAGCAAACTACGTAGGCGACGGAATCAAGGGGCTGTTGCGCGAGGGTGGCACCAAGCGCCGCGATGCTGTGGTCGATGCACTCAAATCCGTAGACGGATCGCTCGAGAGTTTCTACTACGCTTTCGGGGAGACCGACGTCGTCGGAGTCTTCGAGATCCCGGACGCGGCTAGCGCCGCCGCCCTCTCACTCATGATCAATGCGACAGGCGCTGTGCGCCTGCATTTGAAGCCGCTCATGACGGTGGAGGATCTCGACGAAGCTGCCAAGAAGACCCCGACATACCGCGCCCCCGGGCAATAAAACGAACATCGGTCCGGAACGCTCCCCAGTGATGGGGAGCGTTCCGTATGCAGTACACAAGTGAGCGGGCGTCCAGCCAAACCCCCACATACGTGAGCGAGCGTCCGGCCAAACACCCACACGAGTGAGCGGGCGTCCGGCCAAACACCCACATACGTGAGCGAGCGTCGGTAGGGGAGGCTACTTCTCCACGAGGGTCAGGACGTCGTAGGTGGCTACGATTTCGTCGTTCTGGTTGGTCAGGACGGCGTCCCAGGCTACTTCGCCGTAGTCGTCGGTCTCGCGCGGAGTGATCTTCTTGGCCGTAAGCGTGACCCGGATCGAATCCCCGGCGGCAACGGGAGTGATGAAGCGCAGGTTCTCCAGCCCGTAGTTGGCCAGGACGGGGCCCGGTGCCGGCTCCACGAACAGGCCGGCGGCCCAGCTGAGCAGCAGGTACCCGTGCGCCACGATTCCCGGGAAGAACGGATTGGCTTCGGCTGCTTTCTGGTTGGTGTGGGCGTAGAAGGTGTCGCCGGTGGAGTTGGCGAAGGCCGTGATGTCGTCCAGGGTGACCTGCCGCAGTTCGGACCGCACGGCGTCGCCGATCCGCAGGGTTGCCAGCGACTTCCGGAACGGGTGCGTACCTTCGGTCTCCACTGTGAAGTTGCGGTCCGCGCCCGTGTGCCAGACGCCGGTCACGGCAGTGAGCATGTTCGGCGAGCCCTGGATCGCGGTGCGCTGCATGTGGTGCATGACGGAACGGATACCACCGAGTTCCTCGCCACCACCGGCGCGGCCCGGCCCACCGTGGACCAGGTGCGGCACAGGCGAACCATGCCCGGTTGACGAGCGGGCGTCCTCGCGGTTGAGCATCAGGACACGGCCGTGGTGTGCCGCGATTCCCGTCACCAATTCCCGGGCAACAGCAGGATCGTTGGTGCACACGGAGGCCACCAGCGAGCCGCCACCGCGGGCGGCGAGGCGGACGGCGTCGTCGAGGTCCGAATAGCCGATCACGGACGACACCGGACCGAAAGCCTCGAGCGAGTGGACGGCTTCCGAGTCCACGTCGGCCCAGCTCAGGACAACGGGCGACATGAACGCGCCGCCCTCCACGACGCCGATGGTGCCGTCCAGCGAGGTGACCGACGGCGAATCCAGCGTCCCGTACGCGAGCTCGCCACCGGCGTCGAGCATTGACTGCACTGCCGCGCGGACGTCGGCGAGCTGCTCGAGCGACGCGAGGGCGCCCATCGTGACGCCCTCTGCCCTGGGGTCGCCGACGACGACGCGCTCGTCCACGCGCGCGCCGATGGCGGAGACGACGTCGGACACCAGCGCCTGGGGCACGATGGTGCGGCGGATCGAGGTGCACTTCTGACCGGCCTTGACCGTCATTTCGGTGACGACCGACTTGATGAAGGCGTCGAACTCGGGGGTGCCGGGCACGGCGTCGGGTCCGAGGATGGCCGCGTTGAGGGAGTCGGTTTCGGAGGTGAAGCGGACGCCGCCCTGGACCACGTTGGCGTGGGACTTGAGCGAGTTGGCGGTGGAGGCGGAACCGGTGAAGGCGAGAATGTCGCGGTAGTCGAGGTGGTCCAGCAGGTTGCGGGCGGATCCCGAGATGAGCTGCAGCGAGCCTTCCGGCAGAATGCCCGACTCGACGATCGCCTTGACCACGACGGCGGCAACGTAACCGGTGGGGGTGGCTGGCTTGACGATGGTGGGGACGCCAGCGATGAATGCAGGCGCGAACTTCTCGAGCATGCCCCACACGGGGAAGTTGAAGGCGTTGATCTGCGCCGCGACGCCCGGGATGCGGGTGTAGATGTGCTCGCCGGCGAAGGAACCGTCCCTGGACAGGACTTCCATGGGGCCGTCCACTACAACCTGCGAGTTCGGCAGTTCGCGGCGGCCCTTGGAACCAAAGGTGAAGAGCACGCCGATGCCGCCGTCGATGTCCACCATCGAGTCGATCTTGGTGGCGCCGGTCTTGAAGGACGAGGTGTAGAACTCTTCGCGGCGGCCGTTCAGGTACTGGGCGAGTTCCTTGAGCTTGAGGGCGCGCTGGTGGAAGGTGAGCTTGCCGAGCTCGCGCTGGCCCACCGTGCGCCCGTAGTTCACGACGCCGGCAAGGTCCAGTCCGTCGGTGTTGACCGTTGCGAGGATCTCGCCTGTGCTGGCGTCGCGGACGGGGACGCCAGCTGAGGCTTCTGCGCTGGGGGTCCACCACTCGCCCTGGACGAAACTGGGCACGGTTTCAACGGTTGTGGCTTCCGGAGCGACTGCGGTACTGGTCATCGTCGACGGGTCCTTCCAAGGCACGGGCACGAAATGGACTGAACGGCCGCAAATTACTGACCGGCCGTTCGGTAATACAACCCAGAATACATGAGAGGCCCGATCTGCACACTAGATGCCCGCCGGGACGCTGCTTCTACCGCGTACTACCGCGCCGGAGCGTTGAGTTTCGCTCGGATGGCGGAAATTTCTGCCTTAGAGACGCCGTTCGCTCTCAGGAAGGTAGCTGTGTCCAAGGAATGCGCGAATTCCAACAGGCTCACGCTGCGCGATGCCAGCAAGGCCTCGAGTGCGTCTTCCTCGAGAAAGGGATCATGGGCGTGCGGGGCGCGATGGTGGCGGTGGCGCTCGTTGATTCCGCGCATTCCCTGCTGGTAACCCCGCACGATTTCCTCGTCGCCGGCTCCGGACAGGTTCTGCAGCATCACGGCGATGATCCCGCTACGGTCACGCCCGGCAGCGCAATGCACTACAACACCGCCGGGTGCCGCGGCGATGGCTTTGAAAACAGCGGCGAGTTTGTCCGGGAAGAGCCGCACATAGTCGGCGTAGTGGGCAGGGTCTTTCAGGTACGGGCCAAAGCGCTCGGTGAACTCCTTGTCCTCCGGATCTTCGGTGGGGCAATGGACGATCTCGAAGCGAGCAGTCGCATCCGCCGAAACCTCGGGATCAACCTCCCTGGGCTGCTGCTCGCGAAGGGTCCGCAGATCGATCACGGTGCGGATGCCGGCGTCGTACATTTGCTGCCACCCGAGATCGGTGAGCCATTCCCGCCGGCCCATCCGGTACAAGCCTCCGGCGATGTGCCAGGCGTTCACCGCACCGTCCCAATGGACGCCCCGCTGCTTGGCTGCGGTTGAGATCCCATCCATACCGGACAGCTAACCACACGCCGGATAGGTGAGCGAGGGTTTGGAGGAAAGGCGCTATATGTGAGCGAGGGTCGGCAGGAAAGGCGGGATATGTGAGCGGGGGTCGGGAGGAAGGGCGGGATATGTGAGCGGGGGTTGGGTCTTGCGGGTCTTACGTGATCCATGTCATACTCTTTCTCGATACGCATCGACGATGCGTATCGACGCACACCGAAGTACGCATCACCAAGACCCACCGAACCCGGCAAGGAGGCCTGGAACGTGCCCACCAGCAAGGACGTCGCCCAGGCTGCCGGCGTAGCCCAAAGCACCGTCTCGTACGTGCTCAGCGGCAAGCGGCCCATTTCCGAGAAGACCCGGAAAAAGGTCGAGGCCGCCATCGAGCAACTCACTTACCAACCCAACGCCGGCGCCCGCGCCTTGGCAAGCCGCAAGACCCGGGTCATCGGCCTGGTCATTCCGTTCATTCCCGAGCTGGAAATGGGATCGATCATGGAGTTCGTCTCGGTCATTGCCAGCACGGCCCGGCAATTCGACCACGACATTCTCCTGGTCACCGACGACGAAGGCGCCGCCGGACTGAGCCGCGTGGTCGGGCAGCAGATTTGCGACGGCCTGATCCTCATGCAGGTTGAGGACGAGGACGAGCGTCTCCCGGTGGCCCGCAGCCTGAACGTCCCGGTGGTGCTGATCGGCATCCCCCGCGATCCGTCCGGGCTGGTCTGCATCGACGCCGACTTCGAAATGGCCGGTGAACACTGCGTCCGGGATCTTGCGGCCGCAGGCCACTCCGTGATTTCCGTTATTGATTGGCAGCCCGCAGTGATGGACCGCCACGTGAACTACGTCGACCGGTTCTTGCACGGCACGGACGTCGCGGCCAAAGCACTGGGCGTGACCGTGCTCCACCTTCCCGGCGGGACCGACCGCGCCACCATCTCCGAATCGGTGGACAAGGCCCTCGCCGGCACCACCGGCAAGCCCGCATTCATCGCTCCCGACCGCACCATCCAAGACATTCTGCGCCGCGACTTGAGCAGCCGCGGTTTGACCCTGGGGCTGGACGTTTCTGTTATCGGAAGCGCCTCCCCCACCCTCGCCGAGCTCCAACCCATACCGCTTTCCACCATCGATCTGCGCCCGGCTGAAGTATCCCGCCGGGCAGTCAAAATCATGTGCCAACTCCTCGAAACCGACTCCCACGGACCACACGAATCCCTGGAGTTGGTACCCACGGTCATCACGCACCGTTCAAGCACCCTCCGTCCGCAGTGAATCGCCACCCCTGATCCACCGCGTCAACGCTTTTCATCGCAGGTCGCTACTCCGTTACTCCGTTCGTTTCAGCATCGTCGATACGCATCGATGATTCGATAATTCACTTCCCATCAACAAACGCACCATTCCCTTCCTCCACCAACAAAGGAACAGACAATGAAGTCAGCTATCAGGACACGCCGCCCGCTCGCCCTGGCCGTGGCCGCTCTCGTCGGCCTCCCGCTCGCCATCTCGGGCTGCGGCACCACTGCCTCCGCCTCCTCCACGGATGCCGTGAAGGAAATCTCCGTGATGGACTACTACAACAACGAGCCGGACAAGTCCTTCATCGGCGACGCCCTGACCGCCTGCGGCACCAAGGCAGGCGTCACGATCAAACGAGAGACCGTGCCGGGCAAGTCCTTGATCTCCAAGGTGCTCCAGCAGTCCTCTTCGAAGACGCTTCCGGATGTACTCATGCTCGACAATCCGGACCTGCAACAGATTGCCGCTACCGGAGCGCTGGCTCCACTGTCCGATTTCAACATCAGCACCGCCGATTTCGCGCCCGGGGTCCTGAGTGCAGGCACCTACAAAGACAAGGTGTACGGGCTAGCCCCCACCGTGAACACGATCGCGCTCTTCTACAACAAGGACATTCTGGCCAAGGCCGGAGTCACCCCGCCCACCACGTGGGACGAGCTAAAGACGGCGGCCACCAAGCTCACCTCAGGCGAGCAGTATGGCCTGGCCTTCAACGCCAACCCGACCTACGAGGGCACATGGCAGTTCCTTCCTGTCATGTGGTCCAACGGAGGCGACGAGAAGAACATCGACACCCCAGCGACAGCCCAGGCCCTCCAGCTCTGGACCGACCTCGTCAAGGACGGATCCGTGTCCTCCTCGGCGCTGAACTGGACCCAGGCAGACGTCAAGGACCAGTTCATGGCAGGCAAGGCAGCCATGATGGTCAACGGCCCTTGGCAGATCCCGGCGCTCGACAAGAACACCGCGCTGAAATACGGCGTCGTGAAGATTCCGGTCCGTGACGCCAGCCAGACAGCCGTTGCCCCGCTTGGCGGCGAAGTGTGGACCGTTCCGCAGACAGGCAATAAGGCCCATCAGGCCAAGGCCGCGGAAGTGGTGGCCTGCATGAACAGCGACGAAAACCAGCTGGCCATGGCCAAGGTCCGCAACACCATCCCGTCCAAGACCTCGCTGGCCGCAAAGTTCGCCACCGACAACCCCAAGCTCGCCACCTTCACCGACCTCATCAAGACAGCCCGGGCCCGTACCGGCGAACTCGGAGAAGGATGGCCGGCACAGGCGACCAAGATCTACACCGCAATCCAGACCGCGCTGACGGGCAAGGCCTCCCCCGCCGACGCCCTCAAGCAAGCCCAAGGCCAGTAAGCGGCTGGACATGTCCCTCACAACTGATTCGTCGCAACCCAGAGCGCAGGCCAAGTCGCAGGCCAAGTGGCGCGCCAACCTGCAGGCCACAGCGCGCGCAAAGTCCGGCTCGGACAACACCCGGGCCGAGGAGGCAATCCAGTCACCGCGCCGGCGCAGCCGCAAACGCCGCGAGCGCCTCTTCCAGTGGCTGTTCCTGGTCCCTGCCGTGACCTACATGGCGCTGTTCTTCGGCTACCCCGTGGTCAAGAACATCGTGATGAGCTTCCAGGACTACACCACGGCCACGTTCTTCACGGGCGAGGCCCCCTGGGTGGGGTTGGCGAACTACGCGAAGGTGCTGTCGTCGTCGTTGTTTTCAACATCTTTGGTGAACACCGCACTGTTCACGCTGGGATCCATACTGGGCCAGTTCGTGATCGGGCTGGCGCTGGCGATCTTCTTCCAGCGCAAGTTCCCGCTCAACGGAATCCTGCGTTCGCTGCTCTTGCTCCCCTGGTTGCTGCCGCTCATCGTGTCCAGCGCCGTGTGGAGATGGATCCTGGACAAGGACAGCGGAGCCTTGAACCGCTTCCTCGGAGAGATGCACATCGTGAATACGGGCGTTCCATGGCTCACCAGTACCTCGCTGGCGCTGATCGCCGTGGTGGGGGTGAACATCTGGATCGGCATCCCGTTCAATCTGACCATTCTCTATGGCGGCCTCCAGGAAATACCAGGTGAGCTCTACGAGGCCGGTTCCTTGGACGGCGCCACCGGTTGGAAGGCGTTCCGGCACATCACCTGGCCGATGCTGCGTCCAGTGGTGAGCGTGGTCCTGGTGCTCGGCGTCGTCTACACCCTCAAGGTGCTGGACATCATCCTGGGCCTGACCAACGGCGGCCCGGCGAATTCGACCCAGACCATCGCCACCCAGTCCTACGATCTGTCCTTCCACGAGTTCAAATTCGGCGAGGGCGCCGCGCTGGGCAACGTCCTGGTGGTCATTTCGCTGGTCTTCGCGGTCCTGTACTTGCGTGCCAGCCGACGGTCCGTCGATGAGTGAGGAAACCATGACGACGACGAAAATCACCACCCGCCGTTCGGCGCCGGCGAGCGCCCGGAAAGCGAGCGCCCGAAATAGGATCGCCTCCAAAGGCGCCGGACCGGTTCGCTCCGGGACGGGACCCGAGCGCAAAAGGTGGGGCTACACCGTCCTGGCCATCGTCTTCCTGGCCATCATGCTGTTCCCGGTCTACTGGATGGTGAACGCTTCGCTGCAGCCCAACGGCACCACCTTGGAAACCTCGTGGCTGCCGCTCAAGCCGGACTTCACCGGCTACGCCACGGCCATCAGCGAGCAGGGCGGGAACCTGGCCACCAGCCTGGTGATCTCGCTGGGCAGCGTGGTGCTCAGCCTGGCTATCGCGGCGCCGGCGGCCTATGCCTTGGCTTATTTCAAGGTCAAGGGCGCCGGCGTGGTGCTCTTCGCGATCCTGATCAGCCAGATGATCCCGGGGATCGTGGTGGCCAACGCGCTGTACACGGCCTACAACGATCTTGGCCTGCTCAATTCCATCCCGGGCCTGATCCTGGCCGACTCCGCGCATGGCATCCCGTTCGCGATCCTCATCATCAGGGCCTTCATGGACGGCATGCCGGCGTCGGTCATCGAGGCGGCCCGAGTAGACGGTGCCGGGCATGTGAGGGCGTTTTGGTCCATCGTGGTGCCACTGAGCAGGAACTCGCTCATCACCGCGGGGCTCTTCACTTTCCTGTTCACCTGGAGCGACTTCCTGTTCGCCCTGACCCTGACCACCACGGAGGCCGTGCGACCCGTGACATTGGGAATATTCCAGTACATCGGCGCCTACGTGAACGACTGGAGCTCCGTCATGGCCACGGCCGTCCTCGCCTCCATCCCGGCCATCATCCTGCTGGTCGCGGCGCAGAAGTACATCGCGGCGGGCACCGCCGGCGGCGCGGTCAAGTAGGACCAGATCCCGACGGCGGGTCCCACCGCGGGTGCCGAGCTCGCCGCCCGCGGCTCCGCACCGCCGTCGGGCACCAAACCACTAACCTTCAAGGAGAAACCATGTCTGAACCAATCCGCGTCACCGTCTGGAGCGAAAACCGGCACGAAAAGCGCGACGAACTGGTTGCGCGCCTCTACCCGGAAGGCATGCACGGAGCCGTGAAGGCCGGCATCGAGGAGAACCTCGGCGACAAGGCCAGCGTCCGCACCGCCACCCTCGACGAGCCCGAGCACGGCCTTACCGAGGAAGTCCTCGCCACCACGGACGTCCTCACCTGGTGGGGGCACATGTCCCACGGTGATGTGGACGACGAGATCGTCGAGCGCGTGCACCGCCACGTCCTGTCCGGAATGGGCTTGATCGTCCTGCATTCGGGGCACTGGTCCAAGATCTTCACCAAGCTCATGGGCACCTCATGCACGTTGCGCTGGCGCAGTGAGCAGGACCGCGAACTGGTCTGGACTGTGGACCCCACACACCCCATCGCGAAGGGCGTGCCGCACCCCATCGTGATCGATCAGCAGGAAATGTACGGCGAGTTCTTCGACATCCCCACTCCGGAGGAGCTCGTGTTCATCAGTTCCTTCAGCGGCGGCGAGGTCTTCCGCTCGGGCTGCACGTTCCGCCGCGGCCACGGCAAGATCTTCTTCTTCAGTCCCGGCGACCAGGACTACCCGGTCTACCACCACAAGGACGTCCGCCGGGTCATCTCCAACGCCGTCGAATGGGCAGTCACCGATCGGCCCGAGCGCGCCCACCCCGAACTGCTGCGCTACGAGACCAACGATTTCTTCAACGGCAAGAGCTACCAGGGAGCCAACGCATGAGTACCCCTTTCGCCACCCTTCCCGACGACGGCACTCCCCTTCGCGTCGTCGTCGTCGGCGCCGGGGGGATGGGCCGCGCGTGGCTCCGGACGGTCCAGGAGTCGCCGCTCGTGGAGCTGGCGGGCATCGTCGACCTGGATTTGGATGCCGCCCGCGCCGGCGCGGCGGCGATCGGGCGTCCCGATCTGCCGGTGGGCTCCGGGACCGCGCAGCTGGCGTCCGACGTCGGCGCCCACGCGGTCATCAACGTCACCGTTCCGGTCGCCCACCATCCGGTGACCACGGAGGCGCTGGCTGCAGGGCTCCCGGTGCTCGGCGAAAAGCCCGTGGCTTCCACCGTGGCCCAGGGGCTGTCGCTAGCCGCGGCGTCGGAGCTTAGCGGCCAGTTGTTCATGGTCAGCCAGTCGCGCCGGTACAACAGGCATCTTTTCGAGGCCAAACGGCTTTCTGCTTCTCTAGGCAGCGTGGGGATTGTCTCCGCCGAGTTCTTCAAGGCGCCGCATTTCGGCGGATTCCGGGATGCCATGGACCACCCGTTGCTGCTGGACATGGCCATCCATCAGTTCGACATGGCCCGGTTCCTGCTCGACGCGGATCCTGTCTCGGTGTTCTGCGAGGAATACAACCCGTCCTGGAGCTGGTACCGCGGCGATGCAGGGGCCACCGCCATCTTCGAAATGACCGGTGGGGAGCGCTTCGTGTTCACTGGAAGCTGGTGCAGCCCGGGTCAGGAGACCTCCTGGAACGCGGCATGGCGGATCAGCGGCGAACACGGCACGGTCCTGTGGGACGGCGACAGCGAACCTGTGTCCTCGTTGGGCGCTGATTCGGGCCCCGGCGGCGACGATCCCGGGCAGGAGATCGCCGGTTCGCTGCGTGACTTCGTGACTGCCCTGCGCACAGGGAACACTCCCATGGGGCAGGTCCACCAGAACATCATGAGCCTGGCCATGGTGGAAGCGGCCATGCTCAGCGCATCCACCGGCACCCGCATTTCCGTGGACGCGCTGCTCGAGGAATCGTACTCCCAGGCCGTCCTGACGGAACGCGACCCGGACGTACTGGAGGTCCTCGAGTCCTGGACCTCAGTCCGCAGCGCCCTCACCCCTCCAGCCCACCAACCCAACTGACCCCGCCGTAGCCGACCCAACTAACTCGCAGTTGTTGTCGTTATGAGCCCTCATAACGACAACAACTGTCAGCCAGTTGGGTTTCCGTAGTCGTGGGCCCGCAGCTCGCGTAGTCTGGCCGCAAGACTGCCGGGCTGGGGTAGCCCGCGCCGCCAAGCGGCACTGCAGATCGACACGAGGGGGATATCAATCATGCAAGCAGCTAATTCGCGACGCCGGTATGGCCGCCTGGCGGGCGCCGTCGCCGTCGTCGTACTCCTGGCAGGATTCGGCGCGGGACCCGCACAGGCGACTACAGCGAAACCGGCCGATGTCTATGTGGCACTCGGCGATTCCTATGCCGCCGGCACGGGCGGCAGCAGTCCCGCTCCGGGCTCATTTCCGGGTTGCCATCAGAGCCTGGACAGTTACGCCGCCCTTTTGGGCGGGCTGAACCTGGGCTGCTTCGGCGCAACGTCGCTAGCCGTCAAGGCGGGCCTGGACAACCTGTCCACCTCCGACCCCGCTGCGATCGCCTTGGGGTCCACTACCGAAGTCTCCGTCACTGTGGGCGGCAACGACGTCGGCACGGGAGTTGTGGCGGTGGCATGCACCAGTGCCGATGCCCTGGCCTGCGCTTCGGCCGTGCAGGGCGTGGCGAACGCCCTGCCCGCGCTACCCGGCAACATCGTGGCTATGGTCCAGTCCATCCGGCAAAAGGCACCCCACGCCGACATTGTGCTGACCGGCTACCCGCGCTTGTTCACCGTCGGCCCCACGATGCCTACCGCCGAGAAACAGTTGGCCACCACCCTGAACGGATTGGCTGACCAATTGAATGCGACCATCGCCGGCGCCGCCTCCGCCGCAGGGGTGGGCTATGTGAGCGTGACGGAACGGTTCACCGGGCACGGCATCGGTTCCAACAATCCGTGGATCCACTACACCCAGCCATCGCCTTTGGATCCGCCCGAGCTCGCGTTGGAGAACTTCCATCCCACCGACGCCGGCTACTCCCAGGGCTACCGTACGGCCGTGAACAGCGCGCTCAAGAAATAGCTGGCGTCAGCCGCGAACGCGCCGGAGCGCGGTCGTTCGGTGCACGCGCTCAGGACCGCTTCGCGAGCCTGAACTCGAGCCCGGTGCGCACCGCGGGCCACTCGTGTTCGAGGATGGAGAACACCACCGTGTCTCGGAGCACTCCGTCCAAAGTCCGCGAATGGTTCCGGAGGACGCCGTCCTGCTTCGCGCCCAACCGTGCGATGGCCTCGCGGGACTGGTGGTTGAGCCAGTGCGTGCGGAATTCGACGGCTGGGCAGCCAATGGTTTCGAAAGCGTGACGCAAGAGCAACAGTTTGGAATCCGGGTTGCTCCCGCTGCCCTGTGCCGAGGCTGCGTTCCACGTGGAACCGATCTCGACACGCGGAGTGGCACCGTCGATGTTCATGTAGGTGGTCATGCCGATGAGCTTGCCGGTCGCCTTCAACCGGGTCGCGAACGGAAGCATGGATCCTTGCTCCTGCAGCCCGAGCCGGCGGTCGATCTCCGCGGCCATGCCCTCCGGCGTCGGGACCGAGGTATACCAGAGCTTCCACAGCTCGCCGTCTTTCGCGGCATCCACAAGACCGTCGTGGTGCTCGGGGCCAAGGGGCTCCAGGGTTACGAAGCGACCGTCCAGGGTCACGGGTGCAATGTGAGTCACCCAGCCAGCCTAACCGACCCAACTGGCTCGCATTTGTTGTCGTTTTGGCGGCTGTAAACGACAACAACTGCGAGTCAGTTGGGCTGCCGGGGCAATTGCCTGTGGATAACTAAATATGGCGTTCCAGGATTTGCAACGATAAGGCGATGAGGACCCCGCAACCCTTGCCGGCGCTGCTGGCCGGCGCCCCGTTCACCTTTCAAGAAGCGCTCGACGCCGGTGTGAGCCGGCGGCGGTTGCGGCACCGATCGCTCCCCTCGCCAAGCCGGGGCATCAGGATTCCGGACCACGCATTGGTTCCCGGGCAGGCGACGGACGTCGGTTTCATCCGGCCTTTCACCGCGGTGACCGAGTTCTCGGCCGCGTCTCACGCCACAGCCTTCGGTTTGTGGTCGTTCCCGGGGTTCCTGCCAGGCAGCGATGATCCGCGCATCCATATTTCGCGTCCGGACACCATGGCCATTCCTCGACGAACCGGGGTGGTTGGGCATGTGGGGCAGTTCTTCGACGACGAAATCACCAGTCTTGACGGTCTGTTGATCACCACGCGCACCCGGACCTGGCTTGATGTGTCCCGGAAGATGAGTGTGGATGAACTGACGGTCGTTGCCGACCATCTGGTCCGGATCCCTCGGCCCGAGTTTGAGGGCAGGGCAAAGCCGTACGCAACATTGGAACAATTGGCGGACATGCTGGACCGGCACAAAGGCACGCCTGGAATCCGCAAGGCCCGTTTGGCACTCGAACAGGCACGGATCGGCTCGGACTCGGCACCCGAAACCCGGCTCCGGCTGGCCCTCGAAAACGCCGGACTGCCCGAACCGCAACTGAACGTGGCCGCCGAGCTAGGCGCCGGCGTCGTACGTCAACCGGACCTGGCCTATCCGGAACACCGGGTGGCGGTCGAATACGACGGCGAGCCGCATTCCGAGCCGGCCCAGATAGTCCGGGACATCGCCCGCGAAGAGGATTTCGCCCGTGCCGGCTGGCACTTGGTGAGGATCTCCAAACGGCACATGGAGAACGACGCACGGTCCGCCGTCGCGAAAGTCCGTGCCGTGCTCCTGGACCGAGGCTGGACACCCAAGTGACGGTTCGCCCCCCAAGTAGCTCGCAGTTGTTGCCGTTATGGGGCGTCAAAACGACATCAAATGCGAGTCAGTTGGGTGGCCCGGAAGCGCTAGTCAGTCCAGTCGAAGAAACCCTTGCCGGTCTTGCGGCCCAGCTCGCCGCGGGCAACCTTGTCGCGCAGGATCTGCGGAGGGGCGAAGCGCTCCCCCAGGGTCGAATGCAGGTACTCGGCGATGCCCAGGCGCACGTCCAGGCCCACGATGTCCGTGGTCTTGAGCGGTCCCGTGGGGTGCTTGTAGCCGAGCACCATGGCCGCATCGATGTCCTCCGCGGAGGCCACGCCTTCCTCCACCATGCGCATCGCCTCGAGTGCGATCGCCACGCCCAGCCGCGAGGAGGCAAAGCCTGGCGCGTCATTGACGACGACGGCGGTCTTGCCGAGTGCCTCGGTCCAGCTTTTCGCCGTGGCGGCGAGCTCCGGTGAGGTCTCCTTGGCCAGGACCACTTCGATGAGCGTGGAAGCCGGGACCGGGTTGAAGAAGTGCAGGCCCACGAAATTGCCAGGCCTCCGAAGTTGCGAAGCGAGGCCGGTCACGGAAAGGGACGAGGTGTTGGAGGCCAGGAAGGCGTCAGCGGAGAGGTGCTCCTCCACAGCATTGAGGGCCGCAACCTTGAGTTCGTAATCCTCGGGCACGGCTTCGACCACGAGCCCGCAGTGCACGAAGGAGTCGTAGTCGGTTGAGGTGCTGAAGCGGGACAGGGCTTCTTCGGCTGATTCCGTCAAGGTGCCTCGGGCGGCGGACTTGGCCACGGCCTCGGCAACGCGAGCTTGCGCACCGGCGGCGGATTCGTGGTCCCGCTCGACGACGATCACGGTGGCGCCCTTGATCAGGAAGGCGTGGGCGATGCCGGCGCCCATGCGGCCACCGCCGAGGACACCGACAACATGCGGGATAGCGGGCGTTGCTGTCATTTTCAGGTCCTGTCTGGGTTGTCGCTGGACGGGTTGTCGCTGGATTGCTTGGCGCTCTTCTTGTCCAGGAACGCCTGCATGCGGTCGAACTTGGCTTGCGATTCGAAAAGCATGCCTTGGGCCAACGTGTCGATCACGGGGTGTGCCTCGGCCGGAGCGTGGAACACGGACTTGGTGATCCGCACGGCCAGGGGGTCCTGCCGGCCGATCCGGTCGGCAAGGTTGTGGGCCGCTTCCATCAGCACGGGAGCTTCATGGATCTGGGTGATCAGATTGATGCGAAGGGCTTCCTCGGCACGGAGGACCGCCCCGGCCAAGAGGATTTCCTTGGCGATCGGCTCCCCCACGAGTTCCTTCAGGCGCCAGGTTGCACCGGCCGCCGCCATGATGCCCAGTCCGGTTTCCGGGTTGCCGATGCGCAGGCTGGGCGTGCCGATGCGGAAGTCCGCGGCGTAGGCGAGTTCGGCTCCGCCACCCAGACAATAGCCGTCCAGGGCCGCGATGACGGGCATGGGCAGCTTCGCGATCCGCACGAAAATGGTGGAATTGATGCCGCGCAGGGCGTCGTCACGGCGACGTTCCCTCAACTGGCCGATATCAGCACCCGACGCAAAGACGCCTTCGACGCCGGCAATGATCAGGATTTTGGGCTCTCGCTCAAGGTACTCGCACACCTGATGGAGTTCGTCCACCATCTGCTGGTCGATCGCGTTCCGGACCTCGGGCCGGTTCAGCAGCACGGTTACGCGGTCCTCGCGTTCCTCGATGAGCAGCGTTCCGAATTCCTCGGGGTTCAACGCCATTACATGCCTTCCAGGAGAATGGCGGCGCCCTGCCCGACGCCGATGCACATCGTCGCGAGGCCGATCTTACGGTCCGCGGTGCCCAGCTCGCGTTCCATGCGGCCCAGCAAGGTGATCGCGATGCGCGAGCCGCTGGAACCGAGCGGGTGCCCCAACGAGATCGCACCGCCGTCGAGGTTCACGATGTCCGGATCCAGGCCCAAGCGCCGCATGCTCGCGAGCGATTGCGTCGCGAAGGCTTCATTGAGTTCGACGGCGCCAAGGTCGCCGACCGTGAGTCCCGAACGGGCCAGGATTTTCTGGGAAGCCGGAACCGGGCCGATGCCCATGATTTCCGGTTCGCAGCCGGCCGAGCCGCCGTCGATGATGCGGGCCCGCGGGGTGAGGCCGAACTTTTCGATGGCGGCCTCGGACGCAACGATGATGGCGGAGGCGCCGTCGTTGAGCGAGGAGGAGTTGCCCGCCGTGACAACGGATCCGCCGGCAACCACTGGACGGAGCCCGGCGAGGACCTCCATGGTGGTTCCCTCGCGTGGGCCTTCGTCGGTGTCCACCACGGTTTCGCCCTTGCGGGTCTTCACGGCAACCGGAACGATCTCTTCCTTGAAGCGGCCGCCGGCGATGGCAGCAAGCGCGCGTTCGTGGGAGCGGACGGCGAAGGCATCGGCGTCTTCCCGGGAGATGCCGTCCACGCGGGCGACTTCCTCGGCAGTTTCCGGCATGGAATACGTCATCTTGCCGCCGCGGGACAGCTCTCCCTTGGTGAAGAGGGGATTGGCAAAGCGCCAGCCGATGGACGTGTCGAAGATCTGGCCCGGTTTGGCGAAGGCTGTGGTGGGCTTCTCCTGTACCCATGGGGCCCGGCTCATCGATTCGACGCCGCCCGCCACCACGATGTCCGCAGCACCGGCCTTAATCATGTGGCTGGCCATGATGATGGCGCTCATTCCGGAGGCGCACAGGCGGTTGACCGTGATGCCGGGGATGTGGAGGGGCAGTCCCGCCAGAAGGGTGGCCATGCGGGCGACGTTGCGGTTTTCCTCGCCGGCGCCGTTGGCGTTGCCTAGGATGACTTCATCGATGGCGTCGGGGTCGACGCCGGCACGGGCCACGGCTTCGCGGACCACGAGGGCTGCCAGGTCATCAGGCCGGACCGCGGAAAGCGCGCCGCCGTAACGGCCTACAGGGGTGCGGGCACCGCCAACAAGAAAAGCCTCGACCATGAGAACATCCTTCGCGAAGGGAGCGGGGCCGGAGAATAATTTACCGACCGTTCGTTCTATAAAGATTACACGGCGCCGGGCGCCGGTCAACCGTCGCCCGGCATACCATCACCTAGCAGTCAACTGTCACTCAGACCACCCGGATACCCAGGTGTCCGGCCAACAAGGGTGCCAGCAGGCTGAGCTGGTAATCGTCAATGACCACCCCGGACAGGCCGCCGAGTCCATTGATCATCCGGAAGTCCGAGCCCCGCAGGTCTACGTCCTTGAGCTTGGCCCCTGAGACATCCAGCGTCCCGATGGTGCAATCCTTCAGCACCATGCGCGTCGCAGTGCAAGACCCGAGGTCGAGCTCGTTGATGATGCAGCCCGTGATCACCACGTCCGTGAGTTTGGATCCACGCAAGTTCAGGAAGTCCAGCTTGCCGCCGTCGATCTTTACCGAATGCCAGGCACCCTCGTACATCTCCGCTGAACCCCACCGCGGGTTGCTGATCTCCACTTCGCGCCACGAGGTGCGTGCGGCCGTGAATACCGGCGCGTAGGGCTCATTCAGGATGCAGTCCCGGAACGTCGCGCCGCGCAGTTGTGCCTCGTTGAAGGAGACTCCGTTGAATTCGCACTCGATGAAGTCCGCCCCGCTCAGCTCCGCGCCGTCGGCCACCGCGCGGGTGAGGCGGACGCCGTCGTACCGTTCCCCGCGCTGGAAATCCGGCGCGGGATCGTCGCGGAGCTCGTCAAGCCTGATCGGGGAGATGCGGGGCGCCGTCACTTTGGCAGCCGCCGCCATCAGAGCGCCTCCGCTTTCGCCGCGATCTCCGCGAGATCCTTCGCGAGCGCCTTGCGCGTAATGCTCATCCCGAGCTTTCCGAACGCGGCCATCATGACCTTGCTGAAGAACGTCGGCTGGAGGACCTCGGCGCCGAAGAACAACACCAGTTCGGTCCCGCCGTCGCGCTCTTCCAGGGTGAATCGGGTGGTGTAGTCCGCACCGCCCTGCTGGGCTTTGACCGTGGTGCCACGCGGCGGATCGATCTGGGCAACGTGCATTTCCACGGTCTCCTCCCGGCCCATCATGGCGCGGGTTTCCTTCCACCGAGTGCCCTCGCCGTAGGGGCCCTCACTAAGCATTTGAATGGCTTTGACACCGGACAGGGTCTTGGCCGAGCCGGGAATATCCGTGATGACAGCCCAGACTTTCTCGCGGGTGGCATTGACGTGCTGGCTGAGAGTGGTGCTGTGGTCCATGCATCGAGCCTAACGGCGACTGCTGACAAAAACAGCCGACAAAGACGCTTGCGCCGTCTGGCAGGATTGCACCATGGTGCACATCGACTTGAGCGCGGACAGTGCGGCGGCAGGAGGCTCCCGGACCCTGCGGGGGTACCTTGCCGAGCCCGACGGCGAGGGGCCGTTTCCCGGCGTCGTCCTTATCCATGAAGCCTTCGGGCTCGACGACGTGATGAAGCGGCACGCGGACCGGCTCGCCGCGGCCGGTTACTTGACCCTCGCCGTCGACCTCTACAGCGACGGCGGCGCGAGGCGCTGCCTCGTGGCGACCATGCGCTCCCTGGGGTCGGGCACGGGCCGAGCCTTCACGGACGTGTCCACGGCACGGTCCTGGCTCCGCAACGATGCCCGCTGCACCGGGAAAGTGGGAGTCATCGGCTTCTGCATGGGAGGCGCCTTCGCCCTGCTCGCAGCCCATGACGACTTCGAAGCCGCCTCCGTGAACTACGGCCAATTGCCACGGAACCTTGAGCAGGCTTTGGAAGGCGCATGCCCGGTGGTGGGCAACTACGGAGGCAAGGACCGGACGTTGCCGGGAGCGGCCGCGAAGTTGGAGGCCGCGCTGACGAGCCTCGGGATCGAACACGACGTCAAGGAATTCCCGACGGCGGGCCACGCCTTCATGAACGACGTCCCGGTAGGGCCGCGGCCACTGCGGCCCTTGATGCGGGTGATGGGCATCAAACCCGATCCGGCCGCCGCTCCGGAAGCCTGGCAGCGGATCGAGGACCACTTCGCGAAGTACCTGAAGGGCTGAACCAACAACGACGGCGGGCACCCCCTTGAGAGGAGGCGCCCGCCGTCGTCGGCTAGTACGCGCTAGCTAAAAAGCTCGCTCTTCGGTTCGTTGTTCTTGACCTTCTGCCAGCCGAGCCACAGCACCAGGGCGAAGAACGGGATGGTGGCCAGGGTCCAGAGGCCCAGGAGGAACACCTCGCCCGTTGCCTTGTCCGTCATGGTGTCCATGCCGATCAGCACGGTGATGGCCAAGAGTGCGATCAGGCCAACCCAACTGGTCCACGGCGAACCCGGCATGGGGAGGCTGGAGACGTTGCCCTTCTTCTTGCGCAGCGCGATCTGGCTGGCGAAGATCGAGCCCCATGTGAAGATGACCCCGATCGAAGCGGTGTTCAGCGCGAGGTCGAAGGCGTGCGAACCACCCAACCAGATGTTGAGCAGGATGCCCACGAGGTACACGGCGCCGATTGCCAGGATGGCCGCGTACGGCACGTGGCGGGTGGACATCTTGGTGAGCCACTTGGGGGCGTGTCCATTGTTGGCCATGGTGCGGAAGATGCGGCCGATCGAGTACAGGCCCGAGTTGCACGAGGACAGCGCGGCGGTGATGACGATCATGTTCATGACGTCGCCCATCCACGGCAGGCCCATCTGGCCGAACACCGTGACGAACGGGGAGGTACCCGCGTGGTACTGGTCCGAGGGCAGGAGCATCGCCAGCAGGGTGACGGAACCGACGTAGAAAACCACAATGCGGATCACGACGGCGCGGATCGCCTTGGGAACTTCGCGTTCCGGGTTCTGCATCTCGCCGGCGGTGATGCCGACCAGTTCGATGGCGTTGTAGGCGAAGATCACGGCGTTGAGGACCAGGATCATCACCAGGCCGCCCTTGGGGAACATGCCGCCGTCGGCAGCGAAGAGGTTCCCGACGGACGCGTGGCCGGTGCCGACCTGCGCGTTCGTTACCACCATGAAGGTGCCCACGGCGAGGAAGATCAGGATCGCGGCGACCTTGAGGCAGGAAGCCCAGAATTCGAACTCGCCGAAGGCCTTGACGCTGAACAGGTTCACGGCCACCAGCAGCACCAGCGCGGCGATGGCGGACAGTTCAACGGGAACGTTCGGGAAGAAAAACTGGAAGTACAGGCCGATGGCAATGAGTTCGGCGATGCCGGTCATGGCCCAGTTGATGAAGTACATCCAACCGGAGAGGAAGGCGCCCTTCTTGCCGAACATTTCACCGGCGTAGCTGACAAAGGAGCCGGAGGTCTGGCGGTACATGATCAGTTCGCCGAGGGCCCGCATCAGCAGGTAGGCGATGACGCCGGCAATGGCGTACGAGAAAATCAAGGCCGGACCGGTGGAGGCGAGGCGTCCGCCCGCGCCCATGAAGAGGCCTACGCCGATCGCGCCACCCATCGCGATCATCGTGACGTGGCGGCGGCTCAGGGTCTTCTGGTAGCCCTCGGCGCTGAGGTTTTCGGAAGTTGTAGCGGTACTGGGCGCAGCCAGGGTTCCCGGCTCACGCTGAAGGTCGGTTGTGGTGTTTTGAGGCACAGCTGTTCCTTGTGGGTTGAGGAGATACCGGCCCTGGCTTCACGCGCATCGGCACAAGCAATTCGAGCTTTCAGCCTGTTGGCAAGTCGAATCAGTGGCGAAAACACGGAAGCGTCGAAGGTAAATCCGGCAAAACCATCTTACCCGGTGATTTCGGCGGAGCGTGACGCGGACAACAAACAGGGGCGTTACGCTGGACATATGGGCACCATTCCGCCAGCCGGCAGGCTATACCGTTTCACGGGCTTGGACGCTGCGGCTTTCGGACTCTATGTGTCATTGGCGGCTGTCCTCAGCCTCGCCACGGCCCCGGTGACGGCTTTCGTAGAGCACGTCTTCCCCGACCCCGCCACCGCCGTCTTCGCCATCAACCTCGCTTTCTACGCTTCGGTGGGGCTGTTCGCGGTTGCGGCTGCGTGGCGCGTCATAGCCCGGGATCTCCTGATCCTGGCCACCCGTCCGTGGTTCACGCTCGCCATGATTCCGCTGTCCATCGTGGCGATGCTGGTGATCACCGCCATCCTGGTGACAGTTACCGGCTCGGCCAAGGAGTCGCAGAACCAGCTGGGCCTCCAGTCCCTGGTCCTGCAACTGCCGGCCTGGTTCGTGGTGCCCTTGCTGGTGGTGTTGGGACCCTTCGTGGAGGAATACCTGTTCCGGCACCTGCTCATCGGCAAGCTGTCCCGTCGCGTCAATATTTGGCTATGTTGCGCCCTGTCCGTCATGTGTTTCGCAGCCATCCACGTGGTGGGACGTGAGGGCCTGGTGCTTCCGGCCCTGGCCCCGTACCTCGGAATGGGAGTCGTCCTGGTGGCCGTGTACGTCTGGACAGGAAAGAACGTGATGTTCTCCTACTTCGTTCACGCCGCCAAGAACCTGTTGGCCGTGGTGCTGATCTACGCGATCCCGCCGCAACTCCTCGGCGGCTAACCAACCCGGACCGGAACTGTCCGCTTGACACTTCCCCGGCCACGCGCCGTCGTCGTAGGTTCAGTCCATGGCACTGAACTTTCAGGTAGTGATCGACTGCAAGAATCCTCACGTCCTGGCCGATTGGTGGGCCGAGACGCTCGAGTGGATCGTGGAGCCCCAGGACGAGGCGTTCATCCGGTCCATGGTGGATCAAGGCTTCGCCACGGAGGAAGAGACCACCACCCACAACGGCAAGCTCGTGTGGAAGGACGGCGCGGCCATCGGCCCGGAAGAAGACCAGGACAAGGACACCCGCCGCCGCTTCCTGTTCCAGACCGTTCCGGAGGATAAGACCGTCAAGAACCGTGTCCACTGGGACGTTCGCCTCAACGGACAGGACAAGGACGACGTCCGCGCCGCATTGGAAGCGCGGGGCGCGAAATACCTGTGGACGGCAAAGCAAGGGCCGCACGAATGGCACACCATGGCGGATCCCGAAGGCAACGAGTTCTGCATCAGCTGACTGGATTACTAGACTCTGAGGGTGAGCAACGACTTCCCCGCCAAGGTATCCGACGTCTTTGACCCGTCGCGCTGGCGTACCGTGTCCGGTTTCGACGATTTCCAGGACATGACGTACCACCGGCAGGTCGAGCGGGACGCAGACGGAAAGGTGACGAGGGACCTTCCGACGGTCCGGATCGCTTTCAACCGCCCGGAGGTCCGCAATGCCTTCCGCCCCGGCACCGTTGACGAGCTCTACCGCGCCATGGACCACGCCCGGATGACTCCGGATGTCGCCACGGTACTCCTCACCGGGAACGGCCCCTCCCCCAAGGACGGTGGCCACTCCTTCTGTTCCGGCGGGGACCAGCGGATCCGCGGCCGCGACGGTTATCGGTACGCCGACGGTGAGACGCAGGAGAGCATCGACCCCGCGCGGGCCGGCCGCCTGCACATCCTGGAAGTCCAGCGGCTCATGCGGACCATGCCCAAGGTGGTCATCGCCGTCGTGAACGGCTGGGCTGCCGGTGGCGGGCACTCACTGCACGTTGTCTCGGACCTCACCATCGCGTCCCGCGAGCACGGCAAGTTCAAGCAGACCGACGCCACCGTGGGAAGTTTCGACGCCGGTTACGGCTCGGCGCTGCTCGCCCGGCAGATCGGGCAGAAAGCCGCCCGCGAGATCTTCTTCCTGGCCCGTGAGTATTCCGCGGAGGACATGGTCCGCATGGGTGCCGTCAACGAGGCTGTGGACCACGAGCGCCTCGAGGAAGTTGCACTTGAGTACGCCGCGGACATCGCGCGCCAGTCCCCGCAAGCCATCCGCATGCTCAAGTTCGCCTTCAACCTCGCCGACGACGGCTTGGCCGGCCAACAGGTCTTCGCCGGGGAGGCCACGCGCCTGGCCTACATGACGGACGAAGCCGTGGAGGGCAAGGAAGCCTTCCTCGAGAAGCGCGATCCGGACTGGTCCAACTTTCCGTACTACTTCTAGGACTCGCCCGTGAACATCGACCCCGTTCTCAAAGCCTTGGCCGCCGCCCTCCACGATGAGGGACCCGCCGTCGAAATCGTCGTCCCGGAGGACGGCACCCCGGTAGCGGTCGCCGTTGAAACGCCTGGTTTCGAGGATGCCGCAGTAGTGGTCCGCACCTCCGGTTCCACAGGCACGCCCAAGGCCACGGTGCTCACGGTCGACCAGCTCGCAGCTTCTTCCATGGCCACGGCCATCGCGCTCCGCGGCGAGGGACAGTGGCTCCTGGCCCTGCCGCTGCAATACGTTGCCGGCGTCCAGGTTTTGGTCCGCTCGCTCTTCGCCGGCACGCGCCCGTGGGTCATGGACCTCTCGAACGGCTTCACTCCGGAGGCCTTCACCGCCGCCGCCGAAGAGCTGACGGACACGATCCGCTTCACGTCCTTGGTGCCCACCCAGCTGCAGCGGCTCCTCGATTCGCCCTCGCCGCGGACCCACGCAGTACTTCGCCGTTTCAACGCCATCCTCCTGGGCGGGGCGCCTGCCTCCGCCGCGCTGCTGGACGCCGCCAGGGAGGCTGGACTGAAGGTGGTGACCACCTATGGCTCCGCCGAGACGTGCGGCGGCTGCGTGTACGACGGAAGCCCCATCGACGGGGTCAGGGTCATGCTCGACGACGACGGCCGGGTCCTCCTGGGCGGCGACACCGTGGCGTCCGGTTACCTAAAGGCGCCCGAGGCGACCGCCGAGGCGTTTTTCGAGGAGGACGGCACACGTTGGTACCGCACCAACGATCTCGGCGAGCTCGGCGACGACGGCACGCTCACGGTGCTGGGAAGGGCCGACGACGTCATCATCACCGGCGGCGTGAAAGCCTCCGCGGCGTTCATCCAGGCGGAGCTTGAAAAGTTCGACGGCGTCACGGCGGCTTTCGTGGCCGGGGTGCCTTCCCGCGAGTGGGGCCAGGCGGTGGCGGCCTATGTCGCCGTCGAGGACAGCTCCCCGGAAGCTGTCGCGGCCTACAAGGCCCGCTGCCAGGAATCGCTGGGGACCCTCGCGCCCAAAACAGTGCTGACCACGGATGGCCTCATCATGCTCCCCAACGGAAAGCCGGACCGGCTGGCGATGATCGAGCTTCTCGCCGAGGTGCATCAGGGAGAATAGACACGTCCTCCCTGACCGTCATTTGCCTTCCCCCAACGCGAAACAACACGAGGTACTGAACGTGGCAACAGCTGCACAATGGATTCAAGGCGCCCGCCTGCGCACCCTGCCGGCCGCGATCGCGCCGGTGCTGATCGGCACAGCGGCCGCCTACGAGCTGCAATCTTTCCGGCTCTTGAATGCCATCTTTGCCGCCCTCGTGGCCCTGCTGCTGCAGATCGGCGTGAACTATGCCAACGACTACTCGGACGGCATCCGTGGCACCGATGAGGACCGCGTGGGTCCGCTCAGGCTGGTCGGTTCCGGCGCTGCACGACCGGACCACGTCAAGTGGGCTGCGTTCGGCGCGTTCGGCCTGGCCATGATTTTCGGCCTGGTCCTGGTGATCATCACGCAGAGCTGGTGGCTGATCCTGGTGGGTATCGGCTGCGTCCTTGCCGCCTGGGGATACACCGGCGGCAAGAACCCGTACGGCTACCTGGGCCTGGGCGACCTGTTCGTGTTTGTCTTCTTCGGCCTGGTGGCAACGCTCGGCACCACCTACACCCAGGCCGGGCAAGTGAGCCTTCCGGCCGTCATCGGCGCCATCGGCACGGGATTGATCGCCTGCGCCTTGCTGATGGCCAACAATGTGCGCGACATCCCGACGGACATGGCCGCGGGCAAACGGACACTGGCCGTGCGTCTGGGCGACCGCCACGCCCGCGAGAGCTACGTCCTGATGCTGGCCGTCGCGATCCTGCTGGTAGTAGTGCTGGCGCCCGCCAAGCCGTGGATGCTGATAGTGCTGCTGCTGATCCCCGCTTGCCTCATGCCGGCATGGCTCATGGTCAACGGCCGGAAGCGCAAGAGCCTCATCCCCGTCCTCAAGCAGACCGGAATGATCAACCTTGGCTACAGCGTGCTGTTCTCGCTGGGCCTCATCCTGAGCCACGGCTTCTAATGCCCGCTCACATATAAGCCAGTTTTCGAAAACCCTCGCTCACATGATGTGAGCGAGCGTCCGCAGGAAACCCCACATATGTGAGCGAGCGTCCGCCTGAAACCCTACAAATGTGAGCGAGCGTCCTTCCCCACAACCCTCGCTCACATCTAGGCCGGTTTTCGCCAACCCTCGCTCACATATGGGCCTTGAGCTTCTAGGCTTCTTTGGGGCGGCGGTCGTTCTCGACCTTTACCGCGGGGTTTTCATCGACCAGCCGGTCCTCGATCGAGGCGTCCTCAATCTCCAACGCTGAGCGGATGGGCTTGGCCCGCCCGGAGAAACGTTCGCGCATGGCGGCAGTCGCGGCGTCGCGCTGCTTCTGGAAAAACAAGTAGCTGATGGCGAACGCGATGAGGCCCGCGAAAATCGCTGCCAGGAACAACCCTGTCTGCAGGAGGGCGAAGAGGACGAAGAGCGGTACGAAGATCGCGAGGCGGATCAGGGAGTATTTGAGGAAAGCCACGGATCAAGTTTAGCGTCACAGCCTGATTGCACCCTGATCGCGCACCTATCACCGGACCCGACGGCGACTAGACTTGACGGTATGCTCCGCGTTGTTGCAGTTGTCGCCGTCCTGCTCGTGTACGTCTATGGGCTGGTGGACGTCATTCGCACCGACCGCCGCGCCACCCGGGGAATTTCCAAACCCGCTTGGCTCCTTGTCGTGATTTTCCTGCCGATCCTCGGAGCCGCTCTTTGGTTCATTTTGGGCCGCCCCTACAACATCCGGCCCACCCCGCAGCCTGCGAGCCACCCCACCGCTCCCGACGACGACCCCGACTTTCTCCGCAACCTGGAGGTCCGCCGTCGCAACCAGGCCGAAGCCGAACGGCTGAAAAAGCTCAAAGCCGAACTCGAAGCCAAGGAACGCAAGCTCAAAGGCGAATCCAAGGCCGACGACAGCGGCGACGTCAACAGCTGACACCTCGCCCATTGAACCTGCGGCACGAAAGGGCTCCCTTCCTGACCTCTTTTGAAACACGAACGACGGCGACACGCCCGCAAGTGCGGAGTGTCGCCGTCGTCGTTAATTCAAAAAGGGTCAGGACGGTAAGGCACCCGTCCTGGGCAGTCCTACTGCGACAGCCCCGAGTAGGAGTGCAGGCCGTTGAAGAACACGTTGACCACGGTGAAGTTGAAGATCACGCACAGGTAGCCTGCAATCGACAACCAGGCAGCGCGGGTTCCCGTCCAGCCGCGGGTGGCGCGCGCGTGCAGGTAGCCGGCGTAGACCACCCAAATCACGAAGGTCCAGACTTCCTTGGTGTCCCAGCCCCAGAAGCGGCCCCAGGCTTTCTCTGCCCAGATGGCGCCGAACATGAGGGTGAAGGTCCAGCCCACGAATCCCACGGTGTTGATGCGGTAGGACAGGTTTTCCAGGCTCAACGCGTTCGGTACGAGCCGCATGAAGCCCAGTTTGTCCACGCCGCCGGCCGCCAGGGTCTTCTGCCGGTGCGATTGCAGCAACTGCAGGGCTGACATGGCGAACGTCAAAGTGAACAGGGACGCGGACATCACGGCGATGGAGACGTGGATGACCAGCCAGTAGCTTTGCAGTGCCGGAACCAAGTGGCCCACCGGGGTCCAGTACGTCACGGACGCGGCCACCATCATGATCACGGCGAGGCCCAGCACAAAGGTGCCCAGGAAGCGCAGGTCACGGCGGATGAGCGAGAGCAGGAAGACCGCAACCACCAGGAAAGCGCCGGTGGTCAGGAACTCGTACATGTTGCCCCACGGCACGCGGCCTGCGCCGATCGCGCGGGTGATGACTCCGGCACCATGGATTGCCACGCCGATGATCGCGACCGCCACCGCCACGCGGGCGGGAATGCGGCGCTCGGCGGCGTACTTCATGTCACCGCCGGCCGTCTGGTTGACGGAGGTGATGGCCGACGTCGGGCGCTCGGTACGGCCGGCCGGTCCGCCGACGTCGTTTCCACCGGCACGCCCGGCGGCGACCGGAACCTTGACCTCGGCTGCCACGGAAGAGGCTGCCTTCAGGTCCACTGCCTTCAGCATCTTGCTGCTCTTGGCGAGGTCCCACGCGAAAGCGATGAACGCCACCGTGTAGGTGCCGGCCGCGAGCAGCATGAAAAGCTCGCTGTACTGGCCCATGGTTTCGTTGATGGGGAGCATTACTGGTCCTTCGAGGTTGAGGAAGAAACGGTGTCGGTGGACTGATCTGTGTGGAGCAGCCATTCTCGTTGCAGCAGTTCGCGGATCGCGGCAGCTTCGCCGGCCAGCCTGTGGTCCTCGCCGCGGGCAAGGAGACCGTACTCCACCATTGTGCGCCCGTCGTCGTGGGTTCCGGTGCGGACCCAGACGCGACGGCGGTTCAGGTAGAGGGAGAGAATCAGTCCGGCGACCGCAAGCAAGGCGAACACGAGCGCGGTGGCCTGGCCCGGATTGTGGTGGATGTCGACGCCGACGTACTTCTTGACGCCGTCGAAAGTGATGCTGCCCTTGCCGTTAGGAAGCGTGTAGGTGCCTCCCGGGGCGAGCGCGATGGCCTTCTCCGCCATGCCGCGGCCATTGAGCGGGGTCAGCTTGGCTACATCGAGCTCGAAGACGTTCTGCGGGGCGCCCTTGTTCAGGCCGAGGTCGCCGTAGTACGAGTTGAGGTTCAACTGCGGGTTGAAGAGTTCGGGATCGCCGCTGTAGGCGACACCCTTGTCCGTCACCATGGCCGTCGGCAGGAAGAATCCCGCGAAGCCGAGCTGATCGGGCTTGGCATCGGGAACCTTGATGACCACCGAGGAGTAGTAGTTGTCACCCTGCAGCTTGGCCACGACAGGCCCCTGCATCGCGACGTTGCCGGCCCCGTCCCGGACCGTGACCACGGGAGCGTAGCCGTTGCCCGTCAAGTAAATGCTGGTGTCGCCAAGGGACACGGGATCGTTGACCTTGAGGACCTGCTTCTTGGCGGGCGCGTCCGGGGTGTCCCTGGTGGTGACGTCCGCCGTGAAGTCGATGGGCTGGCCGAAGTGTGCCGACGATTCACGGTCGAATTTGACGTCGAACTTGTTCAGCTGGATGGAGTACGGCTGCAGCCAGCTGCTCTGGAAGTTGGTGCCGGGGCTGAATTGGTCGTAGCCCACCAAGGTGTTCACGAACGTATCGCCTTCCACCAGGATGCGCTGGCCGCTGTAGCCGAACAGGCCGCCGACCGCCACCGAAACCAGCACTCCGATCAGCGAAGCGTGGAACACGAGGTTTCCCACTTCCTTGAGGAAGCCGCGCTCGGCACCCAAGGACGGCATGGCGGCGTCGACGTCGCGCACCTCCACGCGGTAGCCGCGCTTCTTCAGGACCGCAGCGGCGTCCGAGATAGCCTTCGACGCCGGGATCCCGGCGTCGGCGGGCAGCACAAGCGTCCCGTACTCCGGGAGGCGGGAGAGACGCTTCGGGGTCCGCGGCGGCTGGGAGCGCATTGCCTTGTAGTGGGCGATGGCCCGTGGCGTGACACAGCCGATCAGGGAGATGAACAGCAAGATGTAGATCGCCGAGAACCAGGCAGAGGAGTACACATCGTAGAGCTGCACGGAGTCCAGGAGCTTGCCGTAGTCCGGGTGGTCGCTGATGTACTGCGTCACGATCGAAGGGTTCGCCGGGCGCTGCGGGAACAGCGAGCCGGGAACTGCCGCGACTGCCAGGAGCAGCAGCAGGAACAGCGCCGTACGCATGCTGGTCAGCTGGGTCCAGGCCCATCGCAGCATGCCTACGATCCCCAGGACCGGCAGTGCCGCCTCGGCCTTGGCCTTGTCGATCGCCTTGCCGGCGGCCTTGCCAGCTGCGCTGCCAGAGGCGTTGTCAGCTTCCGCGGATTCGCTGGCGGACTTGTTGGACTTCGTTTTACCTTGCACGGGCTCGCTCATCAGATCGGCAACTTCACATCGGTTTGGAACCAGTACTGCAGCCCGGTAACCCAGGCGCCCCACACTCCCGTGGCCATCAGGATTCCCAAGAGGATCAGGATGCCCCCGCCCATCCGCTGGATCGCGAGGCGATGCTTGCGGAAGAAGGACATGACACCCATCCCCCGGCGGACTGCGAGGGCTATCAAAAGGAAGGGAATGCCAAGGCCAAGACTATAGACAAACGCCAGGAGCGCCCCCTTCGCCGCGGACGATCCCCCGGAAAGGCTCAGCAGCTGAACTGCGGAATAGGTAGGGCCAATACAGGGGGCCCAGCCGAGTCCGAACGTTATGCCCAACAAAGGAGCACCCCACAGACCGGCTGGCGGCTTGGCATGGATTTTGGCGTCACGCTGCAACCACCCGAAGCCGCCAAGGAACACAACGCCCATGATGATCACCAGCACGCCCAGCAATTGCGTGATCCACGCGTTCTGCGGGCCGGTGATGAGGGTCCCCAATTGGCCGAACGCGCCACCGAGCAGGACGAAAATCGCGGAGAATCCGAGGACGAACAGGCCGATTCCCGCGAGCATGCGTCCGCGCTTTTGCTTCTGGAGGTCGACGCCGCTCAGCCCGGTCACGTAGCCAAGGTAGCCAGGCACCAGCGGCAGGACGCATGGCGACAGGAAGGACACGAGTCCGGCCAGCAGGGCCACGGGGATGGCCAGCAGCAAGGAACCACTCAGGATGGTCTCGGCGAAAGGGCTGTTCACGCTGTCCGGGCCACCTACTCGGCAACCGCGGTGGTGATGAGGGCCTTGAGGGTGCTCTTCTCGATCTCGCCCAGGACGCGGGCGGCAACCTTGCCTTCTTTGTCCAGGACGAGCGTGGTGGGCACCGCACCCGGGGGCACAATGCCGGAGACAGACAGGAGCACTGCGCCGTCTTTGTCATTGAAGCTGGGGTACGTGAGCTTGAACGTCTGGTCGAAGGCGTCGGCCGTAGCCTTCTCGTCCCGGAGGTTCACACCGTAGAACTGGACACCTTTGCTCTTGAACTCCTGGTGCAGTTCCTCAAGAATCGGCGCTTCAACCCGGCACGGCGCGCACGCGGCGAACCAGAAGTTGAGGACGGTCACCTTGCCGACCAGGTCCTGCGGAGTCACGGCAGTTCCGTCGAACAACGTGCCCTTGATCCCGACGGCGGCCTTACGGTCGGCTTTGGCGAATTCCGTCACCGAGCCGTCCCCGGCGACGTAGTTCTTGTTGTCGCCGGCTTTGGCTTGCTGGGCCAGGGCGTCTTCCTGGGCACAGGCGGACAAGCCCATGGTCAATGCAGAGAGTGCCACACCACCGACAGCGAGGAAGCTGCGGCGTGAGGTCAAGGCTGCGTTGATTTTCTGGCCGCTGGTCTTGCGGCTGGTGGTATCGCGGTCCATGGTCATGCTCCGGGCGTCTTCGCGGCACCGGGCAGCAGCACGGCGGCGGGTTCGCTGTACTCCACCCGCGCAACCTTGCCGCCGTCGAACACCAGGGAAGTCAGCGACGTCAGCGTGCACTCGCGTTTGCGCGGATCGTGCCACAGGGGCCGGCCCTCCGCGCTGAGGCGCGTGGCGTAGATGGGAAGCTGGTGGCTGACGAGGATGGCTTCGGCGCCATCGCCGCCGAGTTCGATTGCCTTCAGCCGGGCGTCCTCGACGGCGGCACGCATCCGGGCGACCTGGTCCTGGTACGACTCGCCCCAGGACGGACGCAAGGGGTTGCGGTACTCACGCCAATGCTTGGGCTTGATGAATTCGGAGAGGTGGGCCTTGAGCCCTTCGAAGTGGTTCTCCGCCTCGATGATCCGCGGTTCCGTGTGGATCTGGAGGTCCAACGCCTGGGAAGTGGGAAGGGCGGTTTCCTGCGCGCGGGTCAACGGCGAGGCGACAAGGTAGACGATGTTCGCCCCCTGCGCGACGCGGGCAGCGAAGTGGTCCGCGAGCATCTTGGCCATCTCGCGGCCGCGTTCGGAGAGGTGAAATTCGGGCAGTCTGCCGTACAGAATGCCGTCGGGATTGTAGACCTCGCCATGGCGGAGCAGATGGACAGTTGCTTGGGGCATGTTTACCAGTTTCTCAAAGAAGGCGGGCGATCTGAAATCTTCTACGTTTCGTAGAACTGAAAGTTTCTTCAGAATGTTCCCTGAAGGTGGAATAAAAGATGCATTTGCATGTTTATACTTGACACAAGGTTCGGTTGACACTTCAACTAAGTACGGCCGAACGACCGATGAAGCTACGATCACACCTTCCCAAGGAGAACCCCATGACTCTTCCCGCAAACGTCACCACCGGCGTCTGGACCCTCGACAACTCGCACAGCGAGATCGGCTTCACCGTCCGCCACGCAGGCATCAGCAAGGTCCGCGGCCAGTTCACCGAGGCAGAAGCCACCCTTGAACTCGGCGGCAGCCTGGCCGACTCCAAGGTCGCCGCAAGCATCCAGACCGCCAGCTTCGACTCCGGCGACGCCAACCGCGACGGCCACGTCAAGGGCGAGGACTTCTTCGATGTGGAGAAGTTCCCGGAAATCACTTTCGTCTCCCGCCACGTCAAGGCCAACGGAGACAGCTTCGACCTCGTGGGCGATCTGACCATCAAGGGCGTCTCCAAAGAGGTCACCATCGAAACCGAGTTCAACGGCGTAGCCGTTGACCCGTTCGGCAACACCCGCGCAGGCGTTTCCGGTGAGACCACCATCAGCCGCAAGGACTTCGGCCTGACCTGGAACGCAGTGCTCGAGGCCGGTGGCGTCCTGGTCAGCGACAAGGTTGTCATTAACCTCGAACTGGCCTTCATCGCACCTGCCGCCTAATCCCCCAGGTTCCCAATCCCCCGGGTTAAAGGGCGGAATGGCGCCTTCGGGGCTGCACACGATCACGTGCGCAGCCCCGGAGGCGCCATTTTTTGCTCGCGGTATCACCCGCCTATTGTTCGGGTGAAAGCCGATACTTAGCGGCGAATTAGCCAAGAATTTCCTATGAATCCTTAAACCTCAGGTCTAAAGTGATGCCATGAGTAACCCAAACGAAGCTCCTCAGCCTCAGCAGCCCGGAGCCCAGCCACCGCAGCCCGGCAATGTCCCTCCTGCGGGTTACCAGCCTCCGCAGGGATACCAAGCACCTCCTTCTTACCAAGCGCCTCCCTCTTACCAGCAGCCAACCCCCGGATACCAGCAGCAGGGCCAACCCGGACAGGGAGAAGGTTTCCACTTCGAGATGCCTACCGACGGTCCGAAGAACTTCAACGATGTCCTTCCCAAGGGCGGTTTTTCAGGCATGTTCAAAGTGACCGGAATGCCCACAGAGTTGAAGGTCTCCTACTGGATCTGGCTTATTGGCGGACTCCTGGCCCTCTTGGGTGGCCTGCTCGGCCTCTTCGGCTCCATTGTGCTCTTCACGCTCGCGCCGGCAATCGCCGTCGTCGTCCTCCTTCTGGTACTGATAGCGCTGGTTGTGGCGGCCGCCCAAATCGTCTTCGCGATGAAGATGAAGGAAGGCAAGGAGTGGGCCCGCCTCGCACTGACCGTCATTGCGGGAATTTCCCTGATCCTCTCGATCGTGGGGGGAGCGATGGCAAATGGACAGAGCAACAACTGGTTCAGCTTCGTCATCAGCCTCATTGCAACGGTCCTGATGTGGCTGCCCAATTCGCAGGCGTGGTTCAAGTCAGTGAAGGGCGCCGTCTAGCCAACCCGTTACAAGCCGGAATTTCATAGCTGAAGGCCGCGGCCGGTCCCGGAAGGACCCCGCGGCCTTCCGTTTGTCCATGCAGGATTCACGGGAGCTCCGCCGAAGCTTGTTCAGCGAGAATTCTTCCCGTGAATCATCACCAGCGCTGTGCCGTCGGGGTACGGTGGAATTAAGCCGAGCTGGGGGCGGGGCACGTTGCACCCGGCAGCCGTATCTGCAGTCGACACGCAAAGGAATGCCATGAGCACCCCTCCGTACCCGCCGTCCACTCCGGGCGAGAATCCCACCCCTGAGGAGCCGAAATACGGCCAGCAGACACCCCAGCAGGGTCAGCCGCCGCAATACGGCCAACAAGCTCCTCAGTTCGGGCAGCCTTCGGCTCCGCAGTACGGCCAGCAGGCGCCCCAGCAGCCGTCCGCACCCCAGTACGGGCAACAGGCTCCCCAGTACGGGCAGCCGTCCGCACCCCAGTATGGACAACAGGCTCCCCAGTACGGGCAGCAGCCGCAGTACGGGCAGCCTTCCGTCCCGCAGTACGGGCAGGGCGGCCCCGTCACTTGGCCGAGCCAGCAGCCCGCTGCGACGTCCGGAGTCCCGCAGTTGGTCAACATCTCCTTCTGGCTGATGATTGCCGCAGGGGTACTGACCTTGATCGGCATTCCCTTCACTATCGCTACGCTGAACTCGCCGGCAGGCAAGAACATGTTCAACCAGGCCCTGTCGGCGCAAGGAAGCAACGCTTCAGGCATAGACACAAGCACCTTCATCGGCATTGCGATCACGTTCCTGGTTATCTTCTCGGTGATCTTTGCCGGGCTCTACGCATTGGTTGCGTTCAATGTCCGGAAGGGGAAGAACTGGGCCCGCATCCTGGGCACGGTCTTCGCTGGAATTTCCCTGCTGGGCCTGACCCAGATCGGCATGGGCACCATCACCATCCTCTTGGGCATCGCCGCGATCGTGATGCTCTATTTGCCGGCCTCGGCGCCGTACTTCCGGAAAGCCCAGCCGTTCGCGAACCCTTACGGCCAGGCGCCGTACGGCCGCTAGGCGCTAGACGCTAAAACCAAAACAACGGGTGCAGACCCGGTCCGGCCTAAATGGCCTGGCCCGGGGTCTGTGCCCGTTGTGCGTGATACGCCAGGATCTGGAGCTCAGTGGCCATGTCCACTTTGCGCAGATTCACGTACGGAGGAACTTGCAGCAGCACCGGGGCAAAGCTGAGGATGCTGCGGATACCCGCGCTAATCACGCGGTCGCAGACGCCTTGTGCCACCGCGGCCGGGAGGGCCAGGACAACCATGTTGGTTCCGGTCCGCTGAAGGACCGTTTCAAGATTGGCGGCGTCGCTGACCCGCAGCCAGCCGACCTCGTTCCCGATAATCATGGGATCGGCATCGAGGATCGCCACCACGTCGAAACCGCGCGACTCGAAGCCGCCGTATCGTGCCAAGGCCTTGCCCAGGTTGCCGGCGCCCACAATGGCCACTTTCCAGTCGTGGGTCAGGCCGAGCGCCGCCGCGATGTGCCGGCTCAGGTATTGGACCTCGTACCCGACGCCACGCGTTCCGTAGGAGCCGACGTAGGAGAGGTCTTTGCGCAAGGTGGACGAACTGACTCCGGACGCCTCAGCCAACGCCTCGGAGGAAACCCGTTCCACGCCTTCACCGAGCAGGGAGTTCAGAGCGCGCAGGTAAAGCGTCATCCGGGCCACAGCCGCGGGCGGTATCTGCTTCGCGGCAGACTCCTTGTCCCCGGGTACAGCCTCGGCGGACGGTTCCAGCGCAGTCACGTTCTTCTCCATTGCGTCGCTTTGTTTTCCCACTCTATTGCCAACAAAGCTCTGCACGCATGTTCAGGCGGCGATGGCCTTCTTCAGGACCCGCACCAATCGTGCCTCATCGATTTTCCAGAAATCCCGCTGGATTCCGTCCACGAATACCACCGGGATCTCCTCGGCGTAGCGCTCGCGCAGTGCCGGGTCAGTGTCGATTGACTGTTCGGTCCACGTGAGCCCAAGGCTTGAGGTCACGCGTTCGACGGCGTCCCGCGCCGCGGCGCAAAGGTGGCAGTCAGCTTTGGTGAGGAGTACGACGTCGGGATTTGGCATGGTTCAACGGTATCGCTTCAGCGTCGTCACGGCAGTCGCGAACGGCAGGGGGCCGGACGATTGACTAGACTCGAGGCATGCCCGTCGAGAAGAACGCCGTTGTGGCCACCGCGCCGGCTGCAACGCAGCAACACGGCGAAGCCGCATTCTTCGACGTCGACAACACCCTCATGAAGGGTGCCAGCCTCTTCCACGTTGCCCGGAAGATGTATGAACGCAGGGCCTTCACGCTCTCCCAAGCCGCGGGCTTTGCCTGGAAGCAGTTCAAGTTCGTGCTCCGGGGCGAAAAGATGGAGGACGTCCATTCCGTCCGGGATTCCGCGCTGATCCTCGCGGCCGGCATCAAGGTGTCCGATATCAAGGAGCTGGGCGAAGAGGTCTACGACGAGATGATCGAGTCGCGGATCTGGCCCGGTACCAAGGCCCTGGCGGAACAGCACCTGCGTGTTGGCCGGAAGGTCTGGCTCGTCACCGCCACGCCCATCGAAGTTGCCACCGTCATTTCCACGCGGCTCGGCCTGACCGGCGCCCTGGGTACCGTGGGTGAGGTTGAAGATGGCGCTTACACCGGCCGGTTGGTGGGCGAGATCCTCCACGGGCCAGCCAAGGCCGTGGCCGTGCAGCGCGTAGCGGACGAAGAAGGCCTGGACCTGAAGCGCTGCTGGGCGTACAGCGATTCGCATAACGATATCCCGCTGCTCACGTTGGTGGGCCACCCCGTGTGCATCAATCCCGACGCCGGGCTTCGCCGCCACGCGCGGGAGAACAACTGGCCTGTTTACGACTTCCGTTCCGGCCGCCGGGCAGCCACGCTCGGCCTCAAGGCCGCGACCGTCGGAGGCGCCGTCTACGGCTTGTGGCGGGGTTTCTCGAAGTTCCGCAGCCCGAGGGCCTAACCCCAGCAACCCTCGCTCACATATACCCGCCTCCCCGGCAACCCTCGCTCACATGATGTGACGACCGCAGTTCCGGCATGTGCCCACATACGGGAGCGAGCGTTGTCGAAACGGCCGACATACGTGAGCGAGGGTCCGGGGAAAAGCGCTCATAGGTGAGCGAGCGTCACCGGGGACGGACGCAAAAATGCCCGCCGCCTTGAGAGGCAACGGGCATTCACGCTGTAGGAAGTATCTCTACTTCTTATTGCGACGCTGGTGGCGGGTCTTGCGAAGCAGTTTGCGGTGCTTCTTCTTGGCCATACGCTTGCGGCGCTTCTTAATAACTGAACCCACGTAAGTTCCTTACCAAACTAGATTGAGATTCTGTCTGCTGGGTGAGGTCCTTGAACTGAGCAACAGACTTTACAACTGACAGATTCTTACAATGACGTAAAACGTTCCTTAACAGGGTACCGCTTATCGGGGGCACCCAATGACCGCTGGCCCTTGAGGGGACCAAGCCGGGCTCAGGCCGTCTCTGAGTGTCCGTCGACGACCGCGCCCTTGAGGTACTGGCTCACGGCATCTTCGGGGACCCGGAATGATCGTCCAAATCGGACGGCCGGCAATTCTCCCGAGTGGACCAGACGGTACACGGTCATTTTGGAAACCCGGAGGACTTCGGCAACTTCAGCCACTGTCATGAAACGCGCGTTCGAGAAGTTAGTCTCTGCGGACATTTCTCCATATTCCTTTGCTCTCAGCGGTTAGCGGCGAACCCCAGCATTCATTACCTGGTGTGCCGATGCTGAGCCATCAAACAACCATGTGCTAGATACTCTAGAGGCTGCTGGTACCAAAGTGAAAGTCTTTCGTCCAAGTGGAGACTAGGTTTCACTTAGTTGGAAGCAGCTATCCGACGCTTTCGGGCCGAGGCCGCCAACTGGTTCAGGACGGACACCGTGACGTCCCATTCCATGCAGGCGTCGGTGACGCTCTGGCCGTACACCAGCTCTTGTTCGCCGGCCGACTGCCGCTCCACATCCAGGTTCTGCGCCCCACCGACAAGGAAGCTCTCCAGCATGACGCCGGCGATCGGCGAAGCAACGTCATCTTCCAACTGCGCGCCGATCTCCAAGGCGACTTCGGCCTGGCGGTGGTGGCTCTTGCCGCTGTTGGCATGGCTCGCGTCAACGATGAGCCGCGGGTTCAAGCCCTTTGCCGAGAGCTTCTCCGAGGCAGCGGCAACCTGGTCCGCGGCGTAGTTCGGTCCCTTGCGGCCGCCGCGCAGGATCACATGGGTGTCCGGGTTGCCCGAGGTCGCCACGAGGGCGGCGCGGCCCTCGCCGTCGATCCCCAGGAACGCCTGGGGTGCCGCAGAGGCGCCGCAGGCATCGATCGCGACTTGGAGGTCGCCGTCGGTCCCGTTCTTGAAACCGATCGGCATGGACAGTCCGGAGGCGAGCTGGCGGTGGATCTGGCTCTCGGTGGTCCGCGCACCGATGGCGCCCCATGCCACGAGGTCGGCCATGTATTGCGGGCTGATGGGTTCCAGGAACTCGGTGGCCGTCGGCAGGCCCAGGGCCGTGACTTGCTGGAGGAATCCACGGGCGGCACGGAGTCCGGCCGCGATGTCGTGGCTGCCGTCCAAGTGGGGATCGTTGATGAGGCCCTTCCAGCCGACCGTGGTGCGCGGCTTCTCGAAGTAGGCCCGCATGACGATGAGCAGGTCTTCCTTGTGCTTCTCCGCCTGGCTGACCAGCCTGCGCGCGTATTCCAGGCCGGCCTTCGGATCGTGGATGGAGCACGGTCCCACGATCACCAGGAGGCGATCGTCCACGCCGTCCATGATGGCGCGGACTCCGTCGCGTCCGCGCTCGACGACGGCGGAGGCCTTAGCGTCCAGCGGCAGTTCCGCGCTGATTTCCTGCGGCGTGGGGAGCGGCTCGAAGCGGCTGACGCGCAGGTTCGACGTCGACTGCGCGCCGGGATTTTCGACGTCGGCATTTAGTGTGGTGGGCTCTGCGGCGATGCTGGTCATGAAAGGGGTCCTGTTCCGGAGAGGAGCGGACCCTACTCAGAGCCCGCCTGGAAATGGCGAAGGGCAGAGAATGATCTCTGCCCTGTTGGCTCTGAAGGAAAGTTGGATGCGTGTCAGTTAGACGCGGGCCCCTCCAGAGCCAACGAAAAATACGCATACCAACGGTTAGTCATAGCGAAACCATAGCGGCAGGCTCCGGATTCCCGCAAATCGAAATGCAACGACATCAAGGGAAACCGTTTCCTCACTCACTATAAACTTCACCTCAGAACACACGTCGCCGCAGCATTGGAACCGGGCGGCATCAGCTCCAGGAAGGAAAGCATGCCAGGCAGAAGGAACACCCGGCGGGTGGGCATCGCAGATGTGGCATCCATGGCCGGCGTTTCGCATGCCACGGTTTCCCGCGTCATGAACGGAAACACAACCGTGGACGCGGACATTGCCGCCCGCGTGCGCGCAGCCGCTTCCGAGCTGAAGTACAAACCGAACCCGGTAGGCCGAAGCCTGGCCCTGGGGAAAACGGACACTATCGGAATCGTGGTGCCGGACCTGTCCAACCCCACCTTCCAGGCCATCCTTCGCGGGCTGAGTATTGCCGCCGCCCGCGACGGCTACCGCGTGTTGATCGCCGACTCGTCCGAAGTTTCCAGCGAAGAAGCGATCCTCGCCGGGGAAGCCCGGAGGCGATGCGACGGCGTCGTTCTTTGCGCCCCCCGCATGAGCGACGCCGACCTGGAAGAGCTCGCCCCCACGCTCTATCCCCTGGTCCTCATCAACCGCACCACCGAGTCGGTGCCGACTCCCAGCCTCGTAGTGGACTACGGCCAAGGCATCCAGGAGCTTGCCGCCCACTTGGTGGAATTGGGCCACCGCAAACTGGCCTACCTGACCGGACCGGACCGCAGTGCGTCCAACGTGCAGCGCCTCCGTGGGCTCGAGAAGTTTACGGCCGAATTCCCGGATGTCGAACTGCAGTTCATTCCCGGAGGGAACACGTTCGACGCCGGATTCGAGTCGAGCGATGCCGTCGCCGCCTGCGGCGCCACCGGCATCCTTGTCTTCAACGACGTCGCGGCGATGGGCCTCTTGAGCGGACTCAGCGAGCGCGGGATCCGCGTGCCGGAGGACTTGTCCCTCACGGGTTTCGATGACATGCCGTTCGCCCGGTACACCATGCCTCCGCTAACCACTGCGGCTGTACCGATTTCCGACCTCGGGGACCTTGCGTGGCGCCGCATGCGGGAGCAGATCCAGACCAACGACGCCGCCTCCCCCACGAACTACTTCCCGCCGCGGATTGAGCTCAGGGGAAGCACCGGACCCGTCAAGGCCTAGTTTCCTCAGGGGCCTTCCCCAGCCCGGCTTCCCGGTAGTACCCCTCGATGTGCGCGGCCACGAGCGTCGCCGCCCGGCCGCCGTCGCCGTCGTTCACTGCCGCCAAAATGGCGCGGTGCTCGGACCGCAGGCGACCGGCGGTGCGATCCCAATCCGGCAGGTTCGCCGTGAGCGCCGCGGCGTAACCCTCGATCGCTTCACGGAGCGAGCCCATGATGGTGCTCACCACGGCATTTCCTGCGGCTTCCGCCAGCGCCAGGTGGAAGGCGACGTCCAGTGCGAGGAAGTCGTCGACGGCGGCACTCAGGTCCATCTCGTCCACGAGCCTCGCTGCTTCGTTGAGTTCGGGGGCGTCGGCCCTGGCGCGGGACACCGCCCATGATTCGAGCAGGACCCGTGTTTCCACGATGTCGGCGACGGGCAAATGCTGTGTGGCCACGTGGAGGCGGAGCGCTGACCCGAGTGCCGTGGCCGGTTCCGCGATAACCACTGTCCCGGCGTCCTTGCCGGAGCCGACGCCTGCCCGCACCAAGCCCATGGCTTCCAGGATCCGGATTGCTTCGCGGACCGAGGTCCGTGAAACTTCCAACTGTTCGGCCAGCGCCCGCTCGGCGGGGAGCCGTCCACCAAGCACCAAATGCCCGTCGGACAATTGCTTTTCGATCCAACTCAGGACGAGCTCGTGCGTTCGCATGGATAAATAGTAGTTGATGTGGTTGGACCACATGGCATAGAGTGTGGTCTAACCACACAAGTCCACGGGAGACAGCATCATGACGCAGACCGTCCAGCCAAGCAACGCCCCTTCCCTTGAGGTGCCCGCGAACGTATCCTCCGCCGTCGGGCGTCCTGCTGCACTCAAGCGGCGGGTTCCCAAGTACTCAGACCTGGCGCCGCTCATGAAGTTCAAGAAGCCCGAGTTCAGCAACGCGGCGAAGCTGCGCCGAGCATCCACCATCTGGGAACTGCGGGACATGGCCAAGCGGCGCACTCCCCAGGCGCCGTTCGACTACACGGACGGTGCAGCGGAGGCGGAGATCACCCTTCGCCGGGCCCGTCAGGCTTTCCAGGACATCGAGTTCCGGCCGGGGATCCTGCGCGACGTCTCCAACATCGACCTCAGGACCGGGATCCTGGGCAAGGAATCCCGGCTTCCGTTCGGCATCGCACCCACGGGATTTACCCGCATGATGCAGTCCGAGGGTGAGTACGCGGGCTCGCAGGCAGCCGAAGCGGCGGGCATTCCATACACGCTGTCCACGATGGGCACGGCGTCCATCGAGGACGTGGCCGCTGCGGCTCCGAACGGCCGCAACTGGTTCCAGCTCTACCTCTGGACGGACCGCGACCGTTCCCTGGAATTGATCGAGCGCGCCGCCAAGGCCGGAAACGACACCCTGATGGTCACGGTGGACACCGCCGTCGCCGGTGCCCGGCTGCGGGACGTCCGCAACGGCATGACGATTCCGCCGGCGCTCACCGTAAAGACCGTCCTGGATGCTTCGTACAGGCCCGCATGGTGGTTCAACTTCCTCACGCACGAGCCGCTAACCTTCGCCTCGCTCTCCCGCTACACCGGAACCGTGGCCGACCTCATCAACTCCATGTTCGACCCCACCCTGACCTTCGACGATCTCGACTGGCTCCGCGAAACCTGGAAGGGCAAGCTGGTGGTCAAGGGCATCCAGACGGTGGACGATGCCCGCAAGGTGGTGGACCACGGCGCGGACGGCGTCGTGATCTCCAACCACGGCGGGCGCCAACTGGACCGGGCACCGATTCCGCTGCACCTCGTTCCGGAGGTCTCCGCGGCGCTGAAGGCGGACAACAGCGACGCGGCCGTCATCCTGGACACGGGCATCATGAGCGGCGCCGACATCGTGGCGGCCCTGGCCCTCGGTGCCGACTTCACGTTGATCGGCCGCGCCTACCTGTACGGGCTCATGGCAGGCGGGCGCGCAGGCGTGGACCGCACCATCCGGATCCTGGAAAAGGACATGGCCCGCACCATGGCCCTGCTCGGAGTGACGAAGATTTCAGAACTCACCCCGGACCACGTGCGTCTGCTGCAGCACTAGGTCCGGCGGGTTGGCAGGGTGGGTCCGGTGGGCGCGGCGCGCTAGATCAGGCCTTGCGCCAGCATGGCGTCGGCGACCTTCACGAAGCCGCCGATGTTGGCACCCAGGACATAGTTGCCCGGGGCGCCATATTCCTCCGCGGTTGCGGCACAGCGATCGTGGATGCCCACCATGATTTCCGTCAGGCGGGCTTCCGTGTGTTCGAAGGACCAGGAATCGCGGCTGGCGTTCTGCTGCATCTCCAAGGCCGACGTTGCTACGCCACCGGCGTTGGCCGCCTTGCCCGGGGCAAACAGGATGCCTGCGTCCTGGAAAACGGCAACGGCTTCACGGGTGGAGGGCATGTTGGCGCCTTCGGCGACTGCCAGCAGGCCGTTGCTGACGAGCTTGGCCGCTGCGTCGCCGTCGAGCTCGTTTTGAGTCGCGCACGGCAGGGCAACGGTACCGTTGACATCCCAGACCGAGCCACCGGCCACATAACTGGCGCCCCGGCGTCGCTCCGCGTATTCAGTGAGCCGGCCCCGCTCGACTTCCTTGATCTGGCGAAGCAGCGCGACATCGATGCCGGCCTCGTCAACCACATAGCCCGCGGAATCGGAACAGGCAACCACCGTGGCGCCAAGGGCCTGGGCCTTCGCGATCGCGTAGATGGCTACGTTTCCCGAACCGGAGACCACGACGCGTTGGCCGTCGAAGGACTGGCCCCGGGTCTTGAGCATCTCCTGGGCAAAGATAACCGTGCCGAAACCAGTGGCTTCCGGACGGACCAGGGAGCCGCCCCACGACATACCCTTGCCAGTCAGCACACCGGACTCATAGCGGTTGGTGATGCGTTTGTACTGGCCGAACAGGTAGCCGATCTCGCGGCCTCCCACACCGATGTCGCCGGCAGGAACGTCCGTGTATTCACCGATGTGGCGGTACAACTCGGTCATGAATGACTGGCAAAAGCGCATGATTTCGGCATCGGAGCGGCCACGGGGATCGAAATCCGAGCCGCCCTTGCCGCCACCGATCGGCATGCCTGTCAGGGCATTCTTGAAGATCTGCTCGAAGCCGAGGAACTTGACGATGCCCAGGTAGACCGAGGGGTGGAAGCGCAGTCCACCCTTGTAGGGGCCCAAGGCTGAATTGAACTCGACGCGGAAACCGCGGTTGACGTGAACACGTCCGGCGTCGTCGGTCCACGGGACGCGGAAGATGATTTGGCGCTCCGGTTCGCACAGGCGCTCAAGGACGGCGCCCTCGAGGAATTCCGGGTGCCGGTCATGTACCGGGCCAAGGCTTTCGAAGACCTCGGTGACGGCTTGGTGAAATTCCAGCTCGCCCGGGTTCCGCGCCAAGACGGTGTCCCGGACTGCTTCCAGCCTCGAATCCATGTGACTCCCTACAACTTCTGCGCCGAACGGCGGATCTGAAACGACCCCGCCATGCTCGCATCAGACGCGCGCCAATCTCCATCCGAACCGATTACGACCAAGCAGCACGTCGACCAATTTCCCGCCGAAGTCGGCATCTTTTGCTGTCGAAAAGGACCAATGACCCAGGAACAGATCCTCGCGAAGCCAGCCGTCCCACAACTTCAGAAAGGCGACACTAGATCCGAAGGGCTGCGCCAGCGGGCCTCCGGCCCGGCCCATGACTCTGAAAGTGGCGGGGATCGCGCACGGCCACAAAGGTTGCAGGGACTTCCCGGACCAACATCGGGCAGAAGCCAATCGCGGCGTGACCGGGATCACGCCAACTTGCCGCTACTTCTTTCGCCCGAACTTCGGCAGGTTGGGCAGGTTCGGCAGGTTCGCCAAGAGGTCCGCAGCCTTGGTTGCGGCACGGCCAACCGTGCGGCCGATCTGCTGCGGCCTGGTGTCGTCGATTCCGGCGGCGGCGGCAACAGCTCCGGTGGCGGAAGCGGCTTCAGGCGAGCGCTCGACGTCGGTGCTCGCCGGAGGAGCGACGATCGGCTCGCCGTCGGTCTGGTTCCGCGCGGCACCCGGCTGGCCCGTGGCGCCTTGGCCTGCCGTACGTGGCCGGGGGCTGCGGGCCGGCGTGGCGGCTTCGACCGCGGGCTTCGCGGGTCCGACGTCGAACGTCTCCAGCCAGCTGGCAACACCGGCGAGCGGCTTCGGGTTCAACGCGTAATAGCGTTTCTGTCCCTGCGCGCGCATGCTGACGAGATCCGCCTCGCGGAGTACCTTCAAATGCTTTGAGATGGTGGGCTGGCTCGCTGCGAGCTCCTCCACCAGTTCCCCCACAGCCTTATCCCCAGAGCGGAGGGAAACCAGAATGTCACGCCGGGTTGCCTCAGCAATGACGGCAAATACGTCGTCAGTCACCATGCCTCCCACCCTAGCGACATATACGCCAAAAGGCATCAACTATTTCGCATATGCGCGCGGCGTTGACCCAGCCTTGCGCGGCCGGCCGAGCAGCTATCAGTCGAACCAGGGATCCAGACCGTAAAGCGGAAAGATTTCCTTGCGGGTGGCGATGATGGTGCGGTCCACGGCGTCAGCCGGGTCATAGCCGACCTCCCACGAACGCCACCAGGTGTCCACGCCGTCGCCCATGAGTTCGGGAACCGTATCCCCGTACTTTTCCCTGACATGGCTCCGGAAAGCCTCCGGAACCGGAGCCGTCAGCTGGACAGGATGTTGGGCCACGATGCCGATCAAATGGCTCCAAGTGCGCGGTACCACTCCCGTGATGTCGTACCCCCCTCCCCCGGTGGCGATCCAACGGTTTTCGCAGAACCTGGCGGCGAGGCCCGCGACGGCGTCGGCCGCCTCGCGCTGGCCGTCCACGCTCAGGTTGAGGTGCGTGAGGGGATCGAGTTTGTGGGAGTCGCAGCCGTGCTGGCTCACAATGACTTCAGGTTCAAAGGCCTGCACGAGTTGGGGTACCACGGCATGGAAGGCGCGCAACCACCCTGCGTCCCCCGTCCACGCAGGCAACGCCACGTTGACGGCCGTCCCCAAGGCGTCCCGGCCGCCGATCTCGTTGGCGAATCCCGTTCCCGGGAACAGCGAGAGCCCGCTTTCGTGCAGGGAAATCGTCAGGACCCTGGGGTCGTTCCAGAAGATGCTCTGGGTGCCGTCGCCGTGGTGGGCGTCGACGTCGATGTACGCGACCCGCCGGACACCGCCGTCGAGCAGCCTCTGCACGGCGAGAGCGGCGTCGTTATAGATACAGAAGCCGCTGGCCCGCTCTCGGGAGGCATGGTGAAGGCCGCCGCCGAAGTTGACGGCCCGGACCGCGGTCCCGGACAGGATCGCCTCGGCCGCGAGCAAGGACCCTCCGGCGAGCCGGGCGCTGGCCTCGTGCATCCCTGCAAACGCTGGATCATCCTCGGTGCCGAGCCCGCGTTCCGGGTCCGGCGTCGTCGGATCTTCGCTTGAACGCCGCACCGCGGCGACATATTCGGCGCTGTGCACTGCCAGGAGGTCGACGTCGGACGCGACCTCAGGCGCTTGGACGGACACATGCTCCAGGTCGAAAAGTCCGAGCGCCGCGGCGAGCCTGGCCGTCAGCTCAAGCCGCGCGGGGGCCATCGGGTGCGAGGGACCGAAATTGTATGCGGTCATGGCGGGATCCCACGCCACCGTCGTTGGCAGCGGGGACGGACGGAGGCCTGCCCAGGAAGTCATCAATGACAGGCTACCCGAGCGGCGGAACGCACCTGCCCCGTTACAGCGGGCGATTAGTGGTTTACTACTCAGGAAAGCAGAATCAATCGACCAGAAGCGAACAGCACTGCCATGACTCAAAGCCAGTCGAGGTCCCTAGACCCGGCCAGCTGGCAAACCGTCCAGCCGGAGCGGGGAGGCCTGTGGATTTTCACGGGTATCCGCGACTTCATCGACAACATCGCCAACTCCTCACCGGCCCGATTGGCGCTCACGGCGTACGTCTTCGCGATTCTCGTGTTCACCGGCCTGCTTTCCCTGCCGGCGGCCTCGGCCGACGGTGCGGTCACTCCCATACACCAGGCCCTATTCACCGCTGTCTCGAGCGTGTGCGTGACCGGTTTGACGGTTGTGTCGACGGCGACGCACTGGACCTTCTTCGGCCAGCTCGTGATTCTCGTGGGCATCTTCGTGGGTGGATTGGGAACCCTGACACTCGCCTCCCTCCTGGCGCTCATGGTCAGCAAACGGCTCGGTGTGAGGGGCAAGCTCATTGCCCAGGAGGCCATGAACAACGCCGGCCGCTTGGGCGAAGTGGGTACATTGTTGCGGATCGTCATCTCGACGTCCGTGACCATCGAGGCCGTCCTGGCCATCGCGATGATTCCCCGGTTCCTGACGCTAGGCGAGGACTTCTGGCAGGCCGTCTGGCACGGAGTCTTCTACTCGATCTCTTCCTTCAACAATGCCGGTTTCACACCCCATTCCGACGGAATCGTGCCGTACGAGACCGATCTGTGGATTCTCGTGCCGCTCATGCTTGGCGTGTTCCTCGGCAGCCTCGGCTTTCCGGTGATGCTGGTGCTCCGGCGGCACGGCCTGAATTGGAGGAAGTGGAGCCTCCACACCAAGCTGACCATCCAGGTTTCCTTGATCCTCCTCATTGCCGGCGCAGTCCTCTGGGCCTTGATGGAGTGGGACAACACCAACACCATCGCCAACATGAGCGTCGGCGACAAGATCACGCATTCCATTTTCGCCTCGGTCATGACGCGCTCCGGTGGCTTCAACCTGGTCGACCAGGGGCACATGGATTCGACCACGAGGCTGCTGTCGGACGCGCTCATGTTCGCCGGCGGCGGTTCGGCGTCGACGGCCGGCGGCATCAAGGTGACAACCATCGCGGTCATGTTCCTCGCCATCGTCGCTGAGGCCAGGGGCGACGACGACGTCAAGGTCTACGGCCGCACGATCCCCGAGGGCACCATGCGGGTAGCCATCTCGGTGATCGTCGCCGGCGCCACCTTGGTATGCGTATCCGCATTCCTGCTGTTGGCCATCAGCGGCGCCAGCCTGGACCGGGTACTCTTCGAAACCATTTCAGCCTTTGCCACCGTGGGACTCAGCACGAACCTCAGCGCGGAGCTGCCGCCGGCGGGGGTCTACGTCCTCGCCGCCCTCATGTTCGCCGGCCGCATCGGCACCATAACCCTTGCCTCCGCCCTGGCCCTCCGCCAGCGCAGGCAGCTATTCCATTACCCGGAAGAGAGGCCGATCATTGGCTAATTCAACAGGCGCCCCCAACCGGCCGGCGCACAACGCGCCCGTGCTGGTGATCGGCTTGGGCCGATTCGGTGCAGCCACCGCCGAGCAGCTCGTCAAGCAGGGACGCGAAGTCCTGGCCATCGAACGGGACCGCACGCTCGTCCAGAATTGGGCTTCCGTGCTGACCCACGTGGTCGAGGCGGACGCCACCAACATCGATGCCCTCCGCCAACTCGGCGCGCAGGAATTCAGCTCCGCCGTAGTGGGTGTGGGAACCTCGATCGAGTCCTCGGTGCTCATCACGGTGAACCTCGTGGATCTGGGCATCGAACACCTCTGGGTGAAAGCGATCACGGCCTCACACGGCAAGATCCTCACGCGCATCGGCGCCAACCATGTCATCTACCCCGAGGCCGACGCCGGAGTGCGCGCGGCACACCTTGTCTCGGGGCGCATGCTGGACTTCATCGAGTTCGACGACGATTTCGCCATCGTGAAAATGTACCCGCCCAAGGAAACCGTGGGCTTCACGCTGGATGAGTCCAAGGTCCGTTCCAAGTACGGCGTGACCATTGTTGGCGTGAAATCCCCGGGCGAGGACTTCACCTACGCCCGGCCGGACACGAAGGTCTCCGGCCGCGACATGCTGATTGTGTCAGGGCACGTGGACCTGCTGGAACGGTTCGCTGCGCGGCCGTAGCTCCAGTGGGAGGAACTAAGCCAGCTGCTGTGTGATCTCCGCGGCCCGGGCCGCTGCGGCGCGGGCTCCGTCGGCGATGATCGCGGGTATTCCGCCGTCGTTGAACGCCGCGATGGCGCGTTCGGTGGTGCCGTTGGGGCTGGTCACGGCGATGCGCAGGGCCGTGGGGTCTGCTCCCGGCTCAGCGAGCATAAAACCGGCACCGGCCACAGTCTCGCGGGAAATCATGAGCGAGAGTTCGGGATCCAGGCCAAGTTCGACGCCGGCGGCAGCCATGGCCTCAGCCAGGTAGAAGGCGTACGCGGGGCCCGAGCCGCTGATGGCGGACAGGGCATCCACCTGGTCCTCGGGGATTTCCACGACCGTGCCCGCGGCAGCGAGGATGTCCTTGGCCTGCTGGAGCTGCTCGGGGGTGCAGTTGGTCCCGGGCGAAACGGAAACCACCCCGCGTCCGAGCTTGGCGGGCGTGTTGGGCATCGTGCGGATGACGGGCTGGCCCGCGGGCAGGGCTGCTTCCAACTGGGCGATGGACACGGCGGCGGCAACGCTGATCACGATGGTGTTCTTGGCGAGCGACGGTGAGATTTCGCGGGCGAGATCGGCAATGCCCACAGGCTTGACACCCAGGATGACAACCGAAGCGCCCTTCGTGGCCAGCTTGTTGTTATCTGGTTCCTCGGCCCCAGCGATGGTCATGACATGGTGGCGCTCGGCCAGTTCGGCGGCGCGTTCTGCGCGGCGTACGGTGGCGACGACGTCCGAGGGATCCGTTCCGGCAGCCAACAGGCCCCCCAGAATGGCCTCGTTCATGGACCCACAGCCAAGGAATGCGATTCGGTTGCTCATGGCTCCATGATGCCAGTTCAGCTGCTCCGCTGCAGAACCAATGCAGGACCGTCCAGAGGCGCCGAGGATTCCCAGCTAGTTCCCAAGATTATTGCAGGCTGCACCCAATATCGCTCCGTAACTTAGTAGTTACCTCATTGAGGGTGCGAGTGATGAGGCGGGCATGGGGATGTCCGCCACAAGCACCGGTGGTCGAACGGGTTTCCCCCCATTTTCCCGTATCGACCGCCGGTGCTTTCTCGTTTAAGGAACCTAGATCTCGAAGGCTCCCACGAGGGGCGCCCCCAAGTGCTGGCGCGCGAAGCGCAGCGTTTCGGCGAGCCACTCTTCGCGTTCGCCGGCGGCTTTGGCCTTGCGCGTGGAGATCTCGGCAACCACGGTGCCTTCGAATCCGTTGGATGCGAGATACTGCAGCGCCTCGGCGCACTGCTGGGTCCCGTAACCCGGGATCAAGTGCTCGTCCTTGCCCGAGCCCGAACCGTCGGTGAGGTGGACGTGGCGCAGCTTGCTCCCGAGCGCCCGGATCGCCTCAAGGCTGTTGGCACCCGCGGTGGCGGCGTGCGAGAAGTCCCACGTGACGTCGTCGTAATCCTGCCCCATCGGATCCCAGTGCGGAAGGTACGCGAGCGCCTCCCGGCCGCGCACACGCCACGGATACATGTTCTCTACCGCGATGTGCACCTGGTACATCGCGGCGATCTCGCGCACACCGGCAGCGAAGTTCTCCGCATAGTTCGACTGCCACCGAAACGGCGGATGGACCACCACAGTGTTGCAGCCGACTTCGCGCGCCATCTGGCAGGACATCTCGATCTTGTTCCACGCCGGACCCCAAACCTGCTGGGTCAGCAGCAAGGTGGGCGCGTGGATGGAGACGATCTGCTGGTCGTATCGATGGCTTAGCTGGATGAGTGCATCCGGGTTCTGGCTGGTGGCGTTGTTGGTCACCATCACCTCGACGCCGTCGTACCCCAGGTCCTGGGCCACGGCAAAGGCGTCATGGACGCTGAGCGGATAGACAGAGGCGCTGGAAAGCGCCACCGGAATCCTCGGCGTGTCTTCTTCGGAATGCTCGACGTCGGTGCTCATGTTAGTTGGCCTGCCTCCCGGCGATGGGGATTGGTATGGATACTGCCGCTGGCGCGGCCGTTCCGGTGTTGGCGCCCAGGCGTGGTACCGGTACCGCGCCTCCGAGCCCGACATGCGGAGCCGGGGCTAGCGGGCCATCGAAGATCAGCTGGTCGAGCCGGCGCAGGATCAATCCCTCGCGCAAGGCCCAAGGGCAGATCTCCATGCTGGGAAACTCGAACATTTCCAATGCGGCCTCAGCGACGAGCGCCCCCGCAAGGATCTGCGCCGCCCGTGCATCCGAGACGCCCGGGAGGTAGAGCCGGTCCTCGACGGTCATCGCCGAGATCCGCTGGGCCCAGAGGCCCAAGTCCGTGGCGTGGAGTTCCCGCTTGACGTACGGACCGGCGCCGCTGGGGGCAGCCCCTGCGATGCGTGCAAGCGAACGGAAGGTCTTGGAGGTCCCGGCCACCAGGTTGGCCCGGCCCAATTGCTTGAACTCGCGCACCACCGGCTTGAGAGTGTGGCGAATATACTTGCGCAGCTCTTTGACGCTCTTTGCCGTGGGCGGGTCATTGTGGAGCCAGTCCCTCGTCAAACGGCTGGCACCAAGCGGCACTGACACCGCGAGCTCGGGCAATTCGTCCTGACCAAACGCCATTTCGAAGGAGCCGCCACCGATGTCCAGGTCCAGGATCGGACCGGCGCCCCAGCCGTACCAGCGTCGGACCGCGAAGAACGTCATGGACGCTTCTTCGCTGCCTGTCAGTTCCTGCAGGGTCACAGTGGTCTCGTGCTTCACCCGGGCAAGGACCTCGACGCCGTTGGTGGCTTCGCGGATGGCCGAGGTACAAAATGCCAGGAGATCCTCGGCCTTGTGGCGGGCTGCGAACTCCCACGCTTCGAGGACGAATTCGATGAGCTCGTGTTGTCCGGCGTCGTTGATGTTACCGTCGGCGTCCAGGAACTGAACCAGCGAAAGCGGTCGCTTGTGGGAGGCAAACGCGACCGGGCGTGCGCCCGGATGCGCGTCCACCAAAAGCAAATGGACGGTGTTGGAACCGATGTCTAGGACGCCAAGACGCATTCTGCCATTATTCCCCGATTCGAAGCGTGTGAAGCAACTACGACTGCCGATTCGTGCCGGCGGTTAGTCAATTAATCCCGGGGTCCGCCGGTGCGTGATTCCGCGTCCACATCTGCGGCCGGGGCGGTGGCTTCGTGGGCTTCTTCGGCTTCGTCCGCGCGGGTAAAGTCGCGGCGGACGTTCGCAATGCCTTCGGGGCCCATCTCGAAGCCGTGCTCGCTGCCGGGGTTGATCACCAAGCCCAGCTCGTCGCCGATGCTGTCCAGAATCGCTGAACCGTGGGTGCCCAGGACGTTGGGCGCGGCTTCGAGGAAGTGCGATTCCACCCGGCTCGGGTGGCTGAACACGGCGAGGACAGGCTGGCCCTCGGAGTTGGCGAGGACAAGAGGCTCCACGGCGGCGTCAGGCTTATCCAGGGAGTCGGTGCTCAGGATGTAGACCTCGTTGTTCAGGAAGGACAGGATGACGTCCACCGGGTTCGCGTCGGGTTGCCCGGCCTTTGCGAGCTTGGACTCAAGGTCGTTCAAGGGCAGGGATTCCGGGGCTGCAGGCTGATCTGTCATGGTTCCACTCGATCACGGTTTCCCCGCCGGAAGCAATTCCCGGCTGTCTCGCCGTCGAGATCGTGGGTGGGGGCCGGGGGCTGTGTTCCGGAACGTAGTCCTCGGCCCGAACCCACGATCTCACCCCCGAAGAAGCCTGAGCAGGCGCACCTTCAGGCCGCGTTCGTCGAAGAGACCTTTCCAATCAATACGCAGGATTCGCCAGCCCTGCTCGGCCAGCAGCTCCTCCCTTTGCCGCTCTTCGAAGATCACTTCCGCAGTTGGCTTGTAGTCGAAGTACTTTGCCTTGCCGTCGACCTCGAGCGCGGCTCGAAGGTGCGGCCACGCGAAGTCGAACCGGTAGGCGCCACGAGGTGTTTGGACCCGCAGCTGGAGCACGGGATCCGGGAATCCGAGCTTCGCGATAGCGTCCCGCGTCAATGTCTCGCCCGGGGATTCGGACAATGGGTTCGCGAAGGCCAAGGCTTTTCGGAACGCCGTGACTCCCCGGGCACCGACTAGACCGGCACACGCTGACTCGAGCCACTCACGGTTGCATCCGAGCCTCAAGCCGTGGTCCAAGAGAATCAGGCCCTGCCGATAGTTCAGTATCTGTGCGCAGTCCAGAACGGTGCGGTCGAGTGCTGTCACTGGAAGTCCATCAATCTCGATCCGTTGCCCAGGCAGGAGGAGGCCTGAATGAGCCCTGACGTCGGCCGCATGGGATCCGCTCGCTGCGTGGTACGGAATGATGACGTGGATCAATTGATCAGCCCTCCACAAATACAAACGGTGCAGACGGGCGGCGGAGGTGTGGCTGAACGTAAGCCCATCCGCCGTGACGCGGAGGGTCCTATGGCAATACGCCGCCAACCGGGCGCGCTCCCGGTCATCGTCCAAAAGCCCACGCCAGAACGTGCCACGGACCATGACTCCCGTGCGGACCCTTACCAGTGAGCCCTAGCGGAGGTGTTCGTTCATACGTCGCTTGCTCAGTCCTTGGGACAGCAACTCCTCTGTCCGCCACATGTTCCCATCCGGAAGCGGAGGCGCGCCAATGCTCGTGAGCGCTGGAACTGCGGCGGCTTGAGGGCCCCGTGGTGCGGACAGTGCCGGGGATTTCGCCGGTTCCAAGTAATCCCAAACTTCCGCGAGCGGGTCCACCGGGACAACGGAGTCGCTGTTTCCGTAACTGTTCACCGCACCAGTTTCGGTGAGCGGCGGAGAGCCCGGAAGCGGCCAATCAAGCTATGTGGAAACCCAGGAAACCCAATACGTGGGTGTGGGCCGGGCGCTGCGTTCCAGAACGCAGCCCCCGGCCCACACCCACGATCTCGTGGCGAGCTACTTCTTTGCCGCAGCCTTCTTCGCCGGCGCCTTGCGGGCCGTGGTGGTCCGCTTGACCGGGCCTTTGGCGCGCTTCTCGGCGAGCAGTTCGATGGCCTGCTCCCGGGTCAGCTCCTCCAAGGACGTGGCGCGCGGAACGGTGATGTTGGTGACGCCGTCGGTGATGTATGGGCCAAAACGGCCTTCCTTCACCACGATGTTCTTCTCCGAGACAGGGTCCGGACCGAACTCAGCCAGGGGCGGTACGGCGGCACGCGCACCACGCTGCTTTGGCTGGGAGTAGATCTCCAGCGCCTGTTCCAGGGTGATGGTGAAGATCTCTTCCTCGGATCCGATGGACCGCGAGTCCGTGCCCTTCTTCAGGTAGGGCCCGAAACGGCCGTTCTGCACCGTGATGGGGTTGCCTTCGGCGTCCGCGCCGAGCACGCGGGGCAGGCTCATGAGCTGAATGGCTTCGTCGAGCGTGACCGAATCAACGGACATCGACTTGAAGAGCGAACCCGTGCGCGGCTTTGCCTTGACGGGCTTCTTCGGCGGCTTGGGTTTGCCGTTCTTGTAGTACTCCACGGGCTGGTTTGCCAGTTGCTCCTCGGTCATCTCCGGGATGATCTCAGTGACGTAGGCGCCGTATCGGCCGTTCTTGGCAACCACGGTGTGTCCGGTGTGCGGGTCCGCGCCCAGGACGCGTTCCTCGGGGGCAGCCGTTTCCATGAGCTCCACGGCCTTGGCCGCAGTGAGCTCGTCCGGAGCGAGGTCCTCGGGGACGTTGGCACGCGCCGACTCCACGACTTCGCCGGTCTTGGGGTCGACGGTGGGGATCGAACTTTCCAAGTACGGGCCGAACTTCCCGACGCGCAGCGTGATGCCCTCGGCAATCGGCACCGAGTTGATCTCGCGTGCATCGATTTCACCAAGGTTGTTGACGATGCTCAGCAGGCCGGGATCGGCGTCTTCACCATAGTAGAAGTGCTTGAGCCAAGCGGCCCCTACAGCCTGGCCGTTGGCGATCTTGTCCAGGTCGCCTTCCATGTCTGCCGTGAATTCGTAGTCCACGTAGTCGGTGAAGTGCTGCTCCAGCAGGCGGATCACGGAGAAGGCGATCCAGCTGGGAACCAGCGCAGACCCCTGCTTCCGGACGTAGCCGCGGTCCTGGATGGTGGAGATCGTGGACGCATAGGTGGACGGGCGGCCGATGCCGCGCTTTTCCAGCTCCGCCGTCAGGGATGCTTCCGTGTACCGCGGCGGTGGCGAGGTCTCGTGGCCAATAGCAATGATGTCCGAAGCCGTGAGGGAATCGTCCTTGGCCACGTTGGGAAGGCGCCGGGCTTCGTCGGAGTCGTCGTCGCCGCGGCTCTCGTCCTTGCCTTCTTCATAGGCTGCGAGGAAGCCGGGGAAGGTGATGACCGTGCCGGAGGCCGAGAATTCGGCGTCGCGCCCATCGGTAGCCACTGCGCCGAGGCGGATGGTGGCGGTAGAGCCCTTGGCGTCGCCCATCTGGGAGGCGATGGTGCGCTTCCAGATGAGTTCGTAGAGCCGGAAAGCATCGCCAGTCAGGTGGTTTGCAACCTGGGCCGGGGTGCGGAAAGAGTCACCCGCGGGGCGGATGGCTTCGTGGGCTTCCTGCGCGTTCGCAGCCTTGTTGGCGTAGACCCGGGGAGACTGCGGCACGTACTCGGGACCGTACAACTCGGCGGCCTGGCGGCGTGCCGCCGTGAGGGCTTCGTCGCTCAAGGCGGACGAGTCGGTACGCATATAAGTGATGTAGCCGTTTTCATACAGGCGCTGGGCGATCTGCATGGTGCTCTTGGAGGTGAAGCGCAGCTTGCGGCCGGCTTCCTGTTGAAGGGTCGACGTCGTGAACGGCGCCGCGGGACGGCGGGTGTACGGTTTGGTGTCGACGGAGCGGACGCGGAAGTCCGCGTTCTCGAGTCCGGCGGCCAACGACGTCGCGAGTTCCTCGTTGAGGTGCACCGCGTTCGCGGAGGTGAGGACGCCGTCGTCGTTGAAGTCGCGGCCGCTGGCTACCTTCGCGCCGTCGACCGCAGCGAGCTTCGCCTTGAACGTAGCGGAGCCGGTACCGAACTGGCCGGTCAGGTCCCAGTACGATGCGGATTTGAATGCCATGCGTTCGCGTTCGCGGTCGACCACCATGCGGGTCACGACCGACTGCACACGGCCGGCGGACAGGCCGCGGGCAACCTTGCGCCACAGCACCGGGGAGATTTCGTAACCGTACAGGCGGTCCAGGATGCGGCGCGTTTCCTGGGCGTCCACGAGGGCGCTGTCAACGTCGCGCAGGTTGTCCATGGCGCGGTGGATGGCTTCCTTGGTGATTTCACCGAAGGTCATGCGGTAGACGGGAACCTTGGGCTTCAGGACCTCCAGGAGGTGCCACGCGATGGCCTCGCCCTCGCGGTCCCCATCGGTTGCGAGATAGAGCGCGTCAGCGTCTTTCAGCTGGGCCTTGAGCTCGGCGACCTTTTTCTTCTTGTCCGGAGACACCACGTAATACGGTTTGAAGTCGTTCTCGATGTCGACGGCGAACTTGCCAACCGAGGTCTTCTTCAGTTCTGCAGGGAGGTCCGAGGGCTGCGGGAGGTCGCGGATGTGGCCGATCGAGGCCTCGACAATGAAGCCCTCGCCCAGGTACTTGGCGATGGTCTTGCTCTTGGCCGGAGACTCCACGATCACGAGTTTCTTGCCGGTTTTTGCCTTGCTGGGCACGGTTCTCCTACAGAAAAATGAATTGCTTGGGCTCGTGCCCATATTGGCCTAGTTCACCATATTTTGCAGAATCGTGCGTTTCCATGTGCACAAGTGCTGTGGAGGAACAGTGTTCTGGGTTAGCTTGAAGCCGGCGTCCGGTCGTCCGGAATCATCGACCACATCGTAGCGATTCGCACCGCTCCTTCGGGAATCCGCGTGGGATCCTCGAGCTCATATGACCTGATGAGTTCCTGGAATTTGGCCTTGAGATCCGTCCGCTGATCCGGAGTCAAGTACAGCAGATCGCTGGACAACACCATGGCGGCTGCCTCGTTCGCGGCCTCGCCCCGCTGGCGCCGCTCACCACGGGCCCGGGTGAATGCAGTCGCCCGACGCCGGAAAGCGTCCAGTTCGAGTTCGACGACGGCGATCTCCGGGCTCGGAGCGTTGCCGCCGGATTTGATGGTGAAGTCCGAACCCGCGGCCTTCCAACGGCGTTCGCGTGCATCGCCCTCGTTGTCCGCGGCAGTAACGATGCCCCATTTCTGGAGGGCCCGCAGGTGGTAGCTCATGGCGCTCGGCGTGAGCCCGGTCTGCGCGGCGAGCTCTGTGGCCGTGCGGCTCAGTTGCGTGGAATACAGTTCCGAGATGACCTCAAGCCGGGCGGCATGCGCAAGGGCACGGATCGCTTTTGGGTCGGTGATCTCCACCGTCTTCTCGGGCCGTTTCCGGCGCTTCGGGGATGCCAGCCCGGTGGATACCCCATTGTCTTCATTCACCGGAACAGTTTATCCGCCGGGGGCGCCGCAAATGTCCTATGCCGTGGGAAGCAGGAAACCGTCGCGGACCAGGTTACCGACGTCGGAGAGCAGACCTGCGCGGAAAGCGTCGTCGTCGAAGTCGTCGTCTCCACCCAGGAGGGCGGCCAAGGCGCCAATCAGCTGGCGGACGGACAGCTCGCCGTCACATGCCGACACGAAACCGGCCAGCTCGGTGCTCAACAGGTTCGTCCGGCGCAGTCCCGCGCCCTGGCGCAGCAAGATGACGCCGGGGTGTTCGGCGCCGGGCCGCTGGTGGCGTTCCTCGGTCACGTCCTCGGCCACCACCAAGTGGGCCTCTGAGAGTTCGTGGGCATCGAGCCAATCGGCGCGTTCGACGGCGGCGGCGAGGTGCGGGCCGATCGGTTGCTCGATGGGGTACGTGATTTCCTCGAAGCGGGCGGGCGCATCTCCCGGACGCGGGCTTTCGGGCCGCCGCAGCCAGATCATTCCGAAGCCAATGGCGTCCACGTTGCGGGACGCGAAATCCTGCAGGTAGGCGGCGTAGGCGTCACGGTAGAGCTTACGGTCGCGGCCCTCGGAGGCGTCCTGCAACCAGGTCTCCGCGTACAGCTCCGGACTCACCTGTTCCCGTTGGATGAACCATGCCTCCGTGCCGGACCCTGCCAGCCACGACGCGGGCCGTTCGCTCCAGCGGCTGCCTGCAGGGATTTCCCAGTTGCCGAGCATCTGCGCCGTGCCGCCGGGCGCCAGGACGTCGGGCAAGGTTCGGACGAGGTTGGCCACGATGTCGTCGCCGGGCAGGCCGCCGTCGCGGTAGGTGAATTGATCCGAAGAATGCTCGCCGGCACTGCGCGGGGTAATGACGAAAGGCGGATTGGACACCACCAAATCGAAAGTCTCACCCGCGACCGGTTCCAGGAGCGAGCCCAGCCGCAGGCTCACCCGGGACTCGAGATCGGCCGGGTCCAGGTGGAGGGCCTCGGCATTGAGCATCAGGTTGAAGCGGGTGAACGCGAGGGCCCGTTCGGAGATGTCTGTGGCGGTGACATGCTCGCTGTGGTGCAGGAGGTGGAAAGTCTGGATTCCACAGCCCGTCCCGAGGTCAAGGGCGCGTTTCGAGTGCCGCCGGATCGTGGTCTGGACAAGGGTGGTGGATGCCTGCCCGATGCCCAGCACATGGTCATGCCGGAGCACGCCCGGCTGCTGGTGGGCGGCGAGATCGCTGGAAACCCACAGTTCCGCGCCGCCGCTCCCGCTGTTGTCTGCTCCGGAGTCGCATTCCCAGCCGTACGGCCGCAAATCCACCTTCGCCGCGACAGCACCGCCGTCGTTCTTCTCTACCAAGCCAAGTTCCACCAGGCCCGAGGTGCGGATGCGCGGCAGGGCGGTGTCGACGTCGTCTTCGGTTTGCGGGACAGCGAGAAGCCACAAGCGCACGACGACGGCGAGCGCGGCCTTCGCGCCGTCCGTCGCCGGGTCTCCGGCGGAGTCAGCCGGTTCGGTGGCGATGAGTGCAGGGATGAGCTGATCCCGGGCGAGGGCCGCGTGGGCGGACTCCCCAAGAAGTCCTGCCACTCCGTCCACGGTGTAGCCAACGTTCCGCAGGTCGTCGGCGAGCGCCGTGAGCAGCTCGGGAAGGTCGCTGCGGGGAGCGTCGAGGGTGGTGGTTTTCGGGGCGGTCCCAAAGATGGCGGGCATTGCGGGATCAGTCACTGTGCAAGTCTATCCGGGCTGGTGGGTGGGCGGCCGCGTGATCGCCTGCGTCGGCGGGGAGGCATTCGAGCAGGTAGCGTTGAATCATGGCATTTCACCCCTCCACTTGGCGTCGCGCTGCTCTTTTGGTCGTTGGCGCTGCCACCCTGGCGATGACGGCGTGCTCCTCCGGCGGATCTGTCTCCAACGCCGACATCCCCGCGTGGAAGGCGACCACCATGCCGTCGGCGGCCGGGGTGGTCCTGGAGGACTCAGGAAAAATCCCGAACCGTGACCCCTTGGTCAAGAACTTCGCAAATGTCGCTGCCGGAAGCTACACCCTGACTGTGGCCTGCGACGGCGGCGGCAAGGCATTCTTCGACGTTTCCTCGGGTGGCACGCAGATCACCGAGGCCGGGGCTGCGTGCAATGGCAGCCGCGAAACGTCCCGCATCAAGATTCCCTCGGCCGGCCCACTGAGCATCAGCACAAGCAGCGTCGATGCACCCGTGATCTACGCATACCAACTGGTACCGGCTTCGTAACTGCCGCTTCGTTCCCGGCTGCGGCCGGGCGTAGAGTCGGACTATGGGGTGGGCACGCGCCCTGAAGGTTGCGACGACGCCGCCGGCGATTCCCGCCGTCGTGCTTTGTGGTGTGCTCGCGTGCGGCACTTTGGCCTCGTGCGAATACACCTACGAGGACGGCCGTGCCGCGGCGAGCAGTCCGCCGTCGGCGGTGATCACGGATCCGGTGTTGACCCGCGACCCGGCCCTTGGACAGACCGTCACGGGCGATGCGCTGAAGGCTTGGGCGCAAGACGTGCTTCCAGACGTGAACGGGCTGTCCTTTTACAGCAGCTTCGACCTGCTGTCCGCTGGAGAGTCCCGCGACGAAGAGACCACCCAGCTTCCTGGGGGAACGTATGCAGTGACTCTGGCGTGCCGAGGTACCCGCAGCACCGAATTCACTGTGCGGAACGGGAGCGAAGTCCTCATCGAGGTAATGCTGCGCTGCGGCACCACGAGGGTCAAGGTCCTGCAACTGGAGACAGACGCCGTCCTGGGCATCACGATCACCGCAAATGCGCAGGCAAACTTCGCGTACCGGGGTGAGCCGGATCTGATGACCGGGGCTAGGCCGCGCAGCCTTCCGGGCAACGCAGCGTTTCCGGGCTCGAGGCACATTCGGCGCAATACAGCGTGAGGTTGCGGCAGCTCAAATTGGAGCAGTTTTCAAACTTGTTGGTGGGCGCCTGGCAGCGGACGCATTGGCCAATGGTCTTGGCATCCTCACTGAATTCCATGTGCATGCGCTTGTCGAAAACGTACAAGGAACCTTCCCACAAGCCCTGGTCCTTGTAGGTCTCGCCGTAGCGGACAATCCCGCCGTCGAGTTGGTAAACCTCCTTGAAGCCGCGGTTCACCATCAGGCTGGAAAGGACTTCGCACCGGATTCCGCCTGTGCAGTACGTGACTACGGGCTGGTCCTTGAGATCGTCGTATTTTCCCGAGTCGAGTTCCTTGATGAAGTCGTGTGTGGTGGCGACGTCGGGAACGATCGCGTCCTTGAATTTGCCGATCTGGGCTTCGAAGGCGTTCCGTCCATCGAAGAACTTCACGTCCTGCCCTGAAGCCTTCTTTTCCTCCAGCAGTGCGTGGAGCTCTTCGGGCTGAAGGTGGGTGCCACCGCCGACGACGCCGTTCTCGTCCACCTTCAGTTCACCGGGGGCGCCGAAGGACACGATCTCATCGCGAACCTTGACGCTGAGCCTCGGAAAGTCGTCGGCGCCGCCTTCGGACCATTTGAAGTCGATATCGTGGAAGCCCTTGTATTCCTTGGTGGTCTTCACGTACTGCTTGACGTTGTTCAGTTCCCCACCAACTGTGGCGTTGATGCCGTCCCGCGAAATAAGGATCCGCCCGGTCAGGCCGAGCTTCTCGCACAGGGCGCGCTGCCAGAGCCGCACGGCGTCCGGGTCAGCGATCGGAGTAAAGCCATAGAAGAGCACAATTCTGTTTAAAGCCACGTATTTAAGGGTACTTGCTGGCCCCAAACCCATGAGTCGGGCCGCCGTTCGGTCACTCTAAGTGTTAATGGAGCTGTTACTGACGGCCCCTGTTGATTCCCAGACCGCTGGCATAGTCTCTCTACATGAGTCACGAAGCCTTGGTTGAAGACATCGCTGAGCTGCTCGACGTCTGGGTGGCTGGCTGGGCCGGGTCCCGGAGTTACGAAACGCGAAAGGAAGGCCGGTTCCCGGCAGCCCTGCGTGCAGACAAAACCGGCGACTGGGAATACTTTGCCTACGACCCCTCGGATGACGAGTTCGCCGAACTGGCCGCCAAGACCGCCCAGGCGGACACCCGCATTTTGACGATCCTCACGAACGACGCAGGACGCTACACCCAATTGGCTCGCGAGAACGGCTTGAACGTCACCTCCGATTCCCAGACCATGATGATCGTGGACATGGGGACGCAAGATGCCGAGGATCCGTGGCTCTCGGATGACGACCTCAAGCTCACCACTTCCGAAAGCAAGGGCGTCCACTACGCCGTGGTCCATGCCGGCGAAGAGGTGGCGGCCAGCGGACAGGTATACGTAGTCAAGCAGACAGCGGTGTTCGACAAAATCGTCACCGAGCCCAACTACCAGCGCCGGGGACTGGGCAGTTTCATCATGAAAGCCCTCGCCGCGCAGGCATTTCAATACGATGTTGAAAGCGGCCTGCTCCTCGCTTCCTTGGACGGACAGCATCTCTACTCCCACCTTGGCTGGAAGCACGTGTGCCAGGTGCTCATGATGTCCACCAAATCGGTCGACGAGACTGACCTGTCTGTGGCGTAGCCGAGGTTCGGCGCCGGTCGGTTTCCGGCGCAATGACAGAATGTTCACGTGAACGCAACTGAATCGATGATCTCCCTTCTGGGCAGGAGCCCGGACCCGGAGCAGTTGCGACATGTCCGCACCATTCCAGCTCGCCAGGCGGTCCACGAGGCGTGGCCGGGCTGGGCCCACCCCGATGTGGTTGCCGCTTACGGATCCTTGGGCATCCACGAACCGTACCGGCACCAGATCGAAGCAGCCGAGCTCGCCCACTCCGGCCAAAACGTCGTCATTGCCACCGGGACCGCCTCCGGAAAGTCGCTCGCCTACCAGCTGCCTGCCCTCGACGCCATCCATCGTTCAGAGTTGCGGGTGCAGTCAGAGCCGGGCAAGATCCACGACAACGGTGCCGTCACCCTGTATCTCTCCCCCACCAAGGCACTTGCAGCCGACCAGTTGGCAGCGATCCGCGCGCTCAAGCTCCCCACGGTCCGGGCTGAAACCTACGACGGCGACACCGAGCAGTCCCAGCGCCGCTGGATCCGTGATCATGCCAACTTCATCCTCGCAAACCCCGACATGTTGCACTTCGGGATCCTGCCCAACCACATGTGGTGGGCCCGCTTCTTCCGCAGGCTCCGGTACGTCATCGTGGACGAGGCCCATAGCTACCGCGGGGTGTTCGGGTCCCACGTCGCCAACCTCATGCGGAGGCTCCGGCGAATCTGTGCCTACTACGGTGCCGGCACCTCCTTTCCTGAACCGGTGTTCATTGCGGCGTCGGCGACTGCGTCGGACCCGGGCACATCCTTCGCCCGGCTCATCGGCACCCCCGTCCGCGAAATTTCCGAGGACTGTTCACCTCATGGCTCCACGACGGTGGCATTCTGGGAACCTGCCCTGACCGAGCTGAAGGGCGAAAACGGGGCAAAATCCCGCAGGACCGCCGTCGCCGAGACCGCGGACCTGCTGGCCAACCTCGTGTCCTCCCGTGTGCGGACCATCGCCTTCATCAAGTCCAGGCGCGGCGCGGAGACAATTTCGTCTATCACCAAGCGCCTCCTCGACGAAGTGGATCCCAGCCTGCCCCAGCGGGTTGCTGCGTACCGCTCCGGCTATCTCCCCGAGGAGAGACGGGCTTTGGAAAAGGCTTTGCGTTCCGGTGAGCTGCTTGGGGTGTCCAGCACGTCGGCATTGGAATTGGGTATCGACATTTCCGGGCTGGACGCCGTGCTGGTAGCCGGCTGGCCCGGGACGAGGGCTTCCCTGTTCCAACAGATCGGACGGGCCGGCCGGGCAGGCCAAAACGCTATTGCCGCGTTCGTGGCCAGCGACGATCCTTTGGACACATACCTCGTCAACCATCCGGAGGCGATCTTTGACGTGTCGGTCGAGGCCACCGTCTTCGATCCCGGAAACCCCTACGTGCTCGGCCCCCATCTGTGCGCGGCAGCGGCCGAGCTCCCGATCGGTGTGGCTGAACTTGAGCTGTTCGGGTCGACGTCCGAATCCCTGCTGAATCAGTTGGTGCAACAGGGGTACCTGCGGAAACGGGCCGCGGGCTGGTTCTGGACCCATCCCGAGAGCGCCGCGGCCATGGTAAACCTCCGCGCAGATGGCGGCGGCCCCGTAAGCATCGTGGACTCCGAGACTGGCTCCCTGTTAGGCACCATGGACTCGCCACAGACGCACTACCAGGCGCATACGGGCGCGATCTATGTGCACCAAGGCGACAGCTACTTGGTCGAGGAACTGAACGAAGAGGACCATTGCGTGGTGGTTCGTCGAACCAACCCGGACTACTACACCACGGCACGGGACGTGACGCAGATCGAGGTCCTGCAGACTCTCCGGACCATGGAATGGGGGGACATCGCGGTTCACTTCGGCGAAGTGAAAGTAACAACACAGGTAGTCTCCTTCCAACGTAAGGCACTGATTTCCAACGAGGTTTTGGGGGAAGAACCGCTGGAACTCGGGGCCAGGGATCTTTTCACCAAGGCGGTATGGTTTGTGGTCCACAACCGTTCGCTGACTAGCGCAGGCCTTGTCGAGGCCCAGTTCCCGGGTGCCCTTCACGCCGCCGAGCATGCCGCCATCGGGCTTCTGCCGCTGGTCGCTTCAAGTGATCGTTGGGATATTGGTGGAGTCTCAACAGCGCTCCACGCCGACACCGGAGTTCCCACGATCTTTGTGTACGACGGCCATCCAGGCGGTGCCGGATTTGCCGAGCGCGGCTTCGAAAAAGCCAAAGTGTGGTTGACCGCCACAAGGGACGCCATCAAAGCCTGCGAGTGTGACACCGGCTGCCCTTCCTGCGTCCAGTCCCCCAAATGCGGCAACAAGAACAATCCGCTCGACAAGGACGCAGCGGTCACCCTGATCGACGTGCTGCTGCGCGACGCGTCCTAGGCGCACGATTTAGGGCGGCGGTTCTAGGGCGCTGTTCTAGGGCGGCGGTTCTAGGGCGGCGGTTCTAGGGCGGCGGACCGGCCCGGGCTCTGCCGGTCGCGGTCCCGAAGACTGCGCCGCGGTCCAGCTCAGTGCGGACTTCCACGATCCCGCCTACGCCCACCGTGCACGCCGTCAACGAAGCTCCATGCTGCGCGGCCGTTTCGCTGGCGAGCAAACAAGGATCTCCGGTTGTCAGGCCGCGGGCCGCGTCGGCTCCTGCGAGCGCCGCGAGATCGGCGGCAGACGCTGCGCGGTGGGCCATCGCCATGGCTTGGGCCAGGGTCAGCGCCGCCGCCAAGCAGGCCATGACAACGAGGCCCAGAGCAACAGCCAGGATGGTTCCAGAACCGTTTTCAGCAACCCGAACCCCGTCGCCGACGCGGGCGCTACCTGCCCTCACGCCGCGCGCAGTCTCGCCGCAACTATCGCTGGCGCGGATGGTTCCCGAACCGTTTTCAGCAACCCGAGCGTCACCGCTAGCGCGGATGGTTCCCGAACCGTTTTCAGCAACCGGACCCCCGTCGCCGGCGCGGGCGCTACCTGCCCTCACGCCGCGACCTCTTCCACAGCGGTTTGGAGCCCTGCCATCGTCACAGCACCCCTGAAATCCACAACCCCGTCCCGGGCAGTGAGGAACGGAACGGTGGCCGCCGACGACTGCGGGGCCTCTCCCCTCGCCGATGCCGTCGCCGAAAGCCTCCATGGGACAAAGGAGCCCAACGGGCCGACGACCCGGGCGGAGACTGTGACCTTGATCCATTCGCCGTCTTCGGCAATGACGGCCGAGGCAGCATCGCCTGCCAGCATCCGAACGATGCCGTCGACGGTTGAATGGCCGTCTCCCCGGGCGAGGGCCCTGGCACCCGCCCTGGCCGCCTCTTCCAAGCGAAGCTGTGTAATCCCTGCGGCCGATCCCGCGAGAAGCAGGGCCAAGAGAAGCAGGACAGAGGGTAGTGCCACGGCGAATTCAGCGGTGACGGCGCCACGGCCCCTCGCAAGGAAAGCATCTCGCCTACGGTGCTTGCGCGTGCCATCTAGCTTCTCCGTCGAAGGAGGCCGTCTGATCGAAGGAGTCCGCTGCCGCATAACGCCAGCCGCCCGGGCTAGCTTTACGGCGAGCCCCCAAACCAATGCCAACTGACGGATCGAATTCCCGGCATGGCGCTTTGAACCCCACCGCGGTGTCATGGCAGGGAGAGCGCGCTACGAATGAGGTTGAGGAGGAAGCCACGTACTTCCTCGCTGCGAAGGATGACCACCAAGAGTCCGGCGAAGCCCACGGCGGCAAGGGTTGCGATGGCATATTCGGCCGTCGCCATCCCAAGCTCGGATCCCATGAGCCGCACCTTCGACCGTCTCGGAACGGCAGAACCGTCGCTCGGCCGCGCACGGCCTGCTTCGGCGGTGGAATGCGGGTGGGTTGGCAGCCGAACGGGCCTGCTTCCCTGTGCGCCCGGGAACAATTCGAGGACCTCGGCCTCCGGCCGAGGAGGAGATGCCTGGGCGAGTGCCAGGGCAGCCCGGGGGGCATGGACGTCCTGCGGCGCCTGGGCGGTATCGACGGTTGCGTTCATTTCGGTTCCTTTCTGCGGGGCCGGCTTGGCCGCCGGCTCTACTTCGACTCTTCCGTTGGCATGTGGGCTTCGAAAGGCCCCAAATCTCCTAAGTGGAAAACTCGCTTCTGAACGTTCCTGTGGAGGGAAACTGGCTTGCGAGGGACTCGGGCGCCGCCCCTGGCGGGGCCGCCAGCAATCCCCCCGGGCGGGGCCGCCAGCTATCCCCCGGACGGAAGCATGGCCAACAGCACCGGGACCACACCAAGACAGATGAAGGCCGGCAAGGAACACAGACCCAGTGGAATCACGAGTTTCACTCCGAGCGCGGCAGCGCGCTTTTCCGCCACCCTGAACTTTTCACGCCGCAGTCGAGCTGCCTGGGCAAAGAGGATCGCCGAGGATGGTGCGCCGGTCAGGGCGGCGAAGGCGAGCGCATCCTTGAGCTTGCGCGCTTCAGCGCACTGCTGGCCCGCACTCCGCCATGCCGTCTCCCAGTCCGTTCCGATATCGAGGGCAGCAACCACCGCCTTCAGGGAGCGGCTAAGCTGCGGGGACGCGCATCCGGCGATCAACTCAAGGGACCGTCCGAGGCCCGCCCCGGAGTCGAGCATGGCGGCCACCAACTCAAGGATCATGGGCACATTGCGCAAGCCTCCCTGCCCATCGGGATTCCGGAGAGTGCCCGCCGCCTCGCCCCGGCTGGTGTTGTTCATCGGGCCGTTGCTTCCGAGTGGGCCGCGAAGTGTCCGGAGGATTGAGCGCCGCCGGGTTCGTCCTTGATAGGCCAGCCCGAGAATTGCCGCAAAGACCAGCACGAGGGACACTGCGATGGCTGCGAATGCCGAGCCCATCAGTCAACGCCCGCCGCGACGTGCACCAACCGGGATGACCAGATTCTGCCGGTGACAGTCAGGACACCCCCGGCCGCGAGCGCCGCCAATCCCAAGCCGTTGGCCAACAGGACCCCCAACGGATCCACCCCAAGCATCATGCCCAGCCCCAAGCCGAACACCGGCAGCCATGTCAGAAGGCGCACAGTGGCTTTCGGGCCGGCCAAGGCAGTCTGCCGGGCATCGCCGGCGTCGTCCTCGGCCTCAAGCTGGGAGGCGAATCTGGTCAGCACGTCGGCTAATGGACAACCACTCGCCTCCGCGACGTCCAGGCAGGCGGCAAGTTCTCCCCAGATTCGATGTTCCAGCGGACTCCTCCCCCTAAGATTCTTCGCTGCCGACGATCTGATGGCTTCGGCGACCGAGGCCCCGTTCATCGATGCCGCCCGCGCCGCTGCGAGAACCTGAAGAGACCCATCCGACACCTTGGGTAATGCCAGGGCCTTAGCTCGCACTTTGCGGTCCTCCGAGTCGACCGAACGAATGCGGTGATCCCTGGGTCCATGCACAATCCAGAGTTCCTCCCAGAGGCGCGACGTCGAACGGCCGCCCCGGAGGAGGGCGGCCAACTGCTGTACGAGTATCGTGAGCGGCAATGCGTCCGCGCGGGAGCGCCGCACCGGCACGCGTGCCCCAGCGCCTGCCCCGGCCCCGGCCCCTGCCACAGCCCCAGCCCCAGCGCCAGCGCCAGCCCCATGCAAGGGAGCACGAGGCAGGGCACGCACTACCCGTTTGCCAAGTCGCCGGGACGGTTGGAAGAAAACCCATGCAGCGGCCGCCAGGACGAGAATGAGGAATCCGCTCACGCGACAGCTCCAAGGTGATCCGGGCGCGAGATCGGTCGTTGCGAGCCGGGCAGGGGCCCGGGCAGGAGCCCAGGGTCCAGTTCAAGGCGATCTGCGAGGTCCCCCCAAGCGGGACCAGGGACAGCAACACCCGCCGGCATTTCCACGGCAGGCACGATCGATGGGGCGGACGCGCCCACCGCCAACAATCCAATGCAGGAAACTCTTCTGCCGGCCGGCGTCCGCTCGACGTGGACCACTGCGTCCAATGCCGTTGAAAGCTGCAGTTGAACGGCTTCCCGGCTCAAGCCTGCGAGCGCACCCAACGCCACCAGCCTGGCCGGGACCGCGGAGGCGGTGTTTGCGTGGATTGTGCCACCGCCACCCGTGTGGCCGGTATTGAGTGCCGTCAACAGCTCACGGACTTCTGCGCCCCGGCACTCACCCACGATCAACCGGTCCGGCCGCATCCGCAGTGCTTGCCGAACGAGTTCGCCAAGATCGAGAGCGCCACCGCCTTCAAGGTTCCCGTGCCTGGACTCAAGGGAAACCACGTGCGGGTGCACCGGGTTCAGCTCCGAGGCGTCCTCAATCAGGACGAGCCGATCATGCGGGCTGCTCAAGCCGAGCATCGTGGACAGCAATGTGGTCTTTCCGGAACCGGTGGCACCGCTGATCAGGAAGCTCAGCCTGCGATCAACCATGGCCTGCAACACCTGCTGGACCGGTGCCCCGAACATGCCTCCCGCACGCAACTCGTCGATCGAGAAAACCTCCTCGCGCCGAATCCGAACGGACAACAAAGTTCCGGCAGTGGAAATCGGAGGCAACACTGCGTGCACCCGGTATCCGCCGTCCAGGCGGACATCGACGCACGGCGAGCTGTCGTCCAAACGGCGTCCACCGGCCGCCACGAGCCGGGAGGCCAAGGCACGGATTTGAGGTTCGCCGTCGAAGTGCACCTGCGCCCGCTCCAGCCCCTTGCCGCGGTCGAACCACACCGAGTCCGGGCCATTCACGAAGATGTCCGTCACTGAGGCATCGCGGGCGAGCTGTTGGAGAGGTCCAAGTCCGCTCAGTTCGGCGCTGATGGATTCGACGGCGGCGAGCGCCCCCGCGGTCCCGAGTAGCCTGCCCGTGGCATGGACGGCCGCTGCCACGCGTGACGGAGTCACTGGACCGGCGTCGGCCATGACGGTTTCCCGGACGCTTTCAAGGAGTGCGGCGTCGAGGAGACGCGTGTTGCGACGGCGCTCGCCGTTTGGAAACCCAGGGGCACTCATACTGCGCCGTCGTCGAGTAGTTGAAGTACGGATTCCGCAAAGCGACGCACGGCCTTGCGCTTGCCGAATTCCAGAAGGCGTCCGAGCTCAGCGGCCGCGCCGGTGCCGCGGAGCTCGGGGAGCAAGCCATGAAGGGGCAGTCCCAGTGACTCGGCTATGAGCGGTCCGTCCAGGGCAGCACCGGCATTTCCACGGACCACCAAGGCTGTGTCCACCGGCGGCAGCTCCTGGAGAAGCCTGGCCGCGGCGACGGCTGCGCGGAGTTGGGCCGGTGCCAGGAGAAGAATCCTGTCGCAGTCCCAGGCAAAGCTGCCAAGCGACTCCGTTCCGCGGCCGATGTCGACAATGATCAGCTCATATCCCCGCCTCGCCGCATCAAGGACGGCCGCGACGGCCCCGGGCTCCACATCCAGAGGGCGGTCGCGGCTGCCCGGCCAGGACAGGAAGGAGAATCCGCCGGCGATCGGCAATGAGTCGCTTAGCTGCCCGGTACCGATGCTGCCGCTGGCATCGGCGAGATCGGGCCAGCGCAGTCCTGGCGCATCTTCAGCTGCCAGGCAAAGCTCAAGGCCTCCTCCGCGCGAATCGCCATCAACCAGCAGCGTCCGGATTCCGTGGACGGCCGCTTCCTGCGCCAGCCAGACCGCAGCCGTGGACGCACCCGCACCGCCGCATCCTCCTGTCACGCCGAGCACCAACCCTCCGGGGTCTGGATCATCCGAGCTACCGAGGTGCTCCGCCAGCCAGGCTGCGGCTTCCGGCAACACGGCCACACGTTCGGCCCCCAGGGCCGCTCCCAAATGCCACAACGAGTCCCCTTCACCGTTGAGGCCCAGCAAGACGGAAGGTGCACGACGACGGGGCGGAAGGTCGCGGATATCGCTGCCAAGAAGCACCATCCTCGCCGTATCCCACATGGGGAAGGCTGCCGATAGATCCATCGTTGTCCGGAGACTGGCACCGACAGCGGCCGCGATCCTTTCGGTTTCGGCTTGTAGCCGGACGTTCCCCGTCACCAGAAGGACATCGCCGGAACTGGCGGGAAGCCACGGCTCCCCGGAGTCCCGATCTGGCTTCGTCCCGGACCGTGGACCGGATCTTCCGGGAAGGGGGTGGCCACGTTGAAGCACCGTCGAACCGCGCGCGCCGTCAGCGGCAGCCCGGCTTCCGCCGGGTCTGTGGTTCCGCTCAAGATGTTGCCCGCTCATGAAGCCACTCTTTCCGTTTCACCACGGGCATTGAAGGCCCGTATCGGCGTATGTGGACAAAGCACCCACAACGACCCCTGTGGGGGACGGGTCCGCGTGCGGACTGCATCGCCCCGGACACTGCACCCCGGACAGCATCGCCCCCAAACACTGCACCAGGCCACAAGCTTGCGGACGGCAACTGTCCGCAAAGTGCAAGCTTCCACGGAATCACAGGGCAGAATTGTCAGCATGTACCTGCTGCTCGCCGCCCATCCAGACGGCGCAGCCATTCAGGAAATCAACGCTGCCGGAGTAGCCGTGGCGGAGCCACGCGCGGTCCGAAAGGCGGATCTCGCCGTCGTCGTCAGCGGGTTGGAGAAGAGCCGTCCGCGCTGGGTCTGGAACCGGACGCAGGATTGGTACCCGGCGATGCTCCAGGCCGGGGTGGAATTGGAGCGTTGCCACGACCTCACACTCTGCCGCGCCATTCTGGTGCATTCTGAGTTCACGGCCCACACGGACTATGCCCGCAGCGCGGAAAAGCTCACGCAAGACGACGAAATGCCGGTTCCGCCGCGGGTCCTCCAGCCTCCCCCGCCGCCCGCCGAGCAGGACGCGCTGTTCGACGACTTGGTCCCGCGCAGCACCCAGCCAAGCCTGGACGAGATCCGGGCCGAATTCGCGGCCCAGCAACATGCGCTCGGCCAGGCTTCCAAGGAAGAAGGCCGGCAGCACCGATTGAAACTGCTGCTGGCTGCGGAATCCGCCGGTGCCATGATCGCCGCCGAAATGCAGTTCACGGGTGTGCCGTGGCAGGAGGCGCTGCACGAAGAAATCCTGGAAGGCCACTTGGGTCCCCGCCCACCCGCCGGCCATCGGCCGGCCAGGCTCGAAGCTCTCTGCAACGAGCTTCGCGGGATTCTCCACTCTCCGAAGCTGAATCCGGATTCACCCCAGGACCTCATGCGTGCACTCCATCGGAACGGGATCGAAGTAAAAACCACCCGCCAGTGGGAACTCAAGGAATCGAAGCATCCTGCCATCGAGCCACTGCTGGAGTACAAGAAGCTCTCCCGTTTGTTCGCTGCCAACGGCTGGTCGTGGCTGGACGCGTGGGTGAGCGACGGGCGGTTCCGCCCCGAGTACGTGGTGGGGGGCGTGGTTTCCGGTCGTTGGGCGTCCAGGGGAGGCGGGGCGTTGCAGATCCCCCGCCAGATCCGGGGCGCGGTGCATGCCGACCCGGGGCACAAATTGATCGTCGCGGACGCCTCCCAGCTCGAACCCCGGGTTCTGGTGGCGCTCGCGCAGGATTCGAAGATGGCCGAGGCTGCCCGGGACAAGGACTTGTACGCCGGTATCGCCGCGCAGGGTTTCGGCGGCGACCGTTCGAAGGCCAAGATCGCCCTGCTGGGCGCAATTTACGGTGCCACCACGGGCGAATCCGGGCGCCTCATGCCACAGTTGACCCGGACCTATCCCCGGGCAGTCGGCTTCGTGGAACAGGCAGCCCGCGACGGCGAAGGCGGCCGCACCGTGACCTCAAGGTTGGGGCGCAGCAGCCCGCCGCCGTCGGAACGCTGGATCCGCAGCCAACAATCCACGACGGCGGAAGAACAGCGGCGTGCGGACAGCATCGCCCGCTCGCGGGGCCGTTTCACGCGGAACTTCGTGGTGCAGGGTTCCGCGGCGGACTGGGCGTCGTGCTGGCTTGCCGAACTTCGACGGCGGTTGCGCACCGCGCGTGCCGACGGCCTGCCTGCCGGGGAACTCGTGTTCTTCCTGCACGACGAAGTCATGGTCCACGCGCCTGCAGAGTCGGTGGAAGCGTGCATCAAGGCCATCGAAGAGGCCGCAGCCGCAGCGAAGGAACTGCTGTTCGGGCGGGTTCCGGTGGAATTTCCGGTGAGCGTCGCCGTCGTCGATTCCTACGACAAAGCGAAGTAATCGGCGCTATTGCCCCGCGCCCGACAGCAGAGGACGATTGCCCCGTGGGACACAAAGGCCACGCACCGCTGGCTGCATACATCGCCTTCCAACTGACCGCTCTGGAAGGACAATTGCCGCTGGTTGCAGCGGCCGATCCGGAAGCCGTACACAACGCCAGGCTCGCCCTTCGCCGGCTCCGTTCAGTGCTTAGCTGTTATCGCGGCATGATTCCCAAACTCCCCCGGACCGCCCGCGAGGAAGTCAGTTGGCTCGCAACTTCGCTCGGCGAGTCCAGGGACGCTTATGTCCTGGCGCAAAGGATACGGCTGTCCCTGGACACCAAGGACTCGTGGAAAAACCCCGGGACCGTGCGCCAGGCCGTGGAGGAACTGGAAGCGTCCAGCGCCCGGCTGGCCGCTGCCCTGGGTGGGCACAAGCGCAGCAAACGCACGGTGCGGGCCGCAAGGGCAGCCCTGTTGGAAGTGCCCACCGCAAGGGAATACAAGCACCCGACGGCGGACCTCGCGGAGCGCCTCCAAGGCCGGTGGGAGCGGTTGCAGCACAGCCTCGCGGAGCAGGCAGGCAGCAACGACCCGGAGGTCCGTAACGCCGCACTCCACCAGGCGCGCAAAGACGTCAAGTGCCTCCGTTACTCACTGGAGGCAGTTGCAGACGCCTTCAGCCATCACGCTTCGGGCGTGATCCAACCGGCGATCGCCCTGCAGCGGTTGTTGGGTGAGCAACATGACGCTGTCGTGGCCGGCGAATGGATCAGGGAACTGGCGAAAAACCCCGGCGTCGACGCGGAAGATGCCCAGAGGCTGGAATCGATGGAGGTCCGGCGGCGACTCAGCGCGGAGGAAGAGTTCCGGATGGCAATCGCCGAATATCCGGTGCCGGCACCACGGCGCGCACTGATCTTTTGAAGCCCGGAACCATAACCGCCGGCGGCCCCGAAAGCGAGTCATATGGCGGAAACGAACCCGGCATGACCCGGGCAAGTAATGTACCCCAAAGTAACTTCAGCACGCCCCTTCCTTCTCGATAGTCTCGTCTTGTGGCGTTCGACGTGAGGGGCGCCACAGTGCAAAGACGCACTCACTGCGCAAGTCACTGTGCGGGCAGTATCCAAGGGGGAACAGCAAAATGGCTGGACGATTCGAAATTCTCAAAGACGGCGAAGACGGCTACCGGTTTCGGTTGACGGCCGCCGATGGAACCTTGGTGGCGGAATCGCCACGGTTCAAACACCTGAAAGCCGTAGTGGACGGCATCAACGCCGTGCGCGAAAATGCCGCCACGGGCATCGTCGTGGATCGCTCAAAAACCGTCCGGCGCGCGGCATAGCCGGAGCCAGTGGCGGGCGAGCGGTCTGCCTGCGCAAGGCACATTGCTAGAGGCTAGATCTCGATCTCAAGCACGCGCTCCGTGTCCCACGGAACCGTCCAGCCCAAAGCGTCGAACAAACCGCTGAGCACCATCCCGGTGAAACCCCAGACCACGAGCCCGTTGACTTGGAAGACCGGGCTCGAGAAAGTCCGGCCGAGCCTCGTGAGCGTCCCGGTGTATCGATTGTCGGGATCCAGGAGATCACGCACCGGTACGCGAAACACCTGGGCGGATTCGGCGTAGTCCACCACCCTCACGGGCGACGGCGACGCCCACCACGCCAAGACCGGCGTGACCACAAAATTGCTGCGGATCAGGCCGAGTTCCGGCATGACACCCAGCACCTGGACGCCACCGCTGTCCAGGCCTGTCTCCTCCACCGCTTCCCGGAGGGCTGCCGCGACGGCTGACTCATCCCCGGGATCGATGCTGCCGCCTGGGAACGCCACCTGCCCGGGATGGTCGTCCAGGGTGTGGGCGCGCTCCAGCAGCAAGACGTCCAAGTCCGCGGGGGCCACTGGTTTCCCGGATTGGGCGGGGACGTCGTCCAAGACGCCGAAGAGCATGAGCACGGCCGCTTTCCGTGCCTTGTCCGGATCGACGGTTGCAGCGGCAATCCGTGGATCAGGGCCGGGATGGAGGCCCGAATCGATCCTGGTGATGAGGCTGACGAGATCCTCGAGCGCCGTCATGCCGGCCTCCTTTGCGATTCCATGCGAATCTCCGCCGCGCGGTGGGTCTCGGCAAGCAACTGTGCGAGAAGCGCTTCGTTGCCGGGCGCCAGTTCGTATTTGAGCAACTTGGCTGCTTTGACGGGATCCTTTTCGCCTTCACCGTAACTCGGGCACCAGTTGGCCACTGCACACGCTCCGCACGCCGGCCTGCGCGCGTGGCAAACCCTGCGGCCGTGGAAAACAACGCGGTGGGACAGCATGGTCCAGTCCTTGGGCTCGAACAGCTCGGCGACATCGAACTCGATCTTCACCGGGTCCTCGGACGTCGTCCAGCCAAACCTGCGCGCGAGCCTGCCAAAATGCGTGTCTACGGTGATTCCCGGGACACCGAACGCGTTGCCAAGTACCACATTCGCCGTTTTGCGCCCGACGCCGGGCAGTGTCACCAGGTCTTCCAGCCGGCCGGGAACCTCGCCGTCGAACTCGTCCACCAAACGCGTGCTGAGCGCCAGGACGTTCTTTGCCTTGGCACGGAAGAAGCCGGTGGGCTGCAGGATCGCCTCCAGCTCGGCAAGCTCGGCCTCGGCCATGCTCCGGGCATCCGGATAGCGTGCGAACAGGATCTTGGTGACCTGGTTGACCAGCACATCGGTAGTCTGGGCGGACAGCACCGTGGCCACGACCAACTCGAACGGATTCCGGAAATCAAGCTCAGCGTGGGCGTAGGGATAGAGCTCAGCAAGCGCCTTGTTGATCTTGCGCGCACGCCGCTTCAAAGCCAGCGGGGTTTCGACGACGGTGTCCACGGCGGGCCGGGCTAGCCGCGTTCGATGTGGCTGAGATCGCGCAGGACGCCCACACTGCCGTCAGTATCCTGCACGAGGAATTCCGCGCCGCGGTCTTCGAGGGCCAGGACCCACGCGCCCGGTTCGATGGTGAAGGCGGGCATGCCGGTGTGCTCGTCGACAACGACGCGGGGATGGGCCACGGCGAACCAGAATGCCTCGTACCCGGAGGCGTGGCCGGATTCGTCCGTTCGCGTGGCTGGATCGACGGTGGCGCCGATGGGCTCGTGAACCCGGTGCTGATCGACCGTGCCGATGTGCTGGGTGGCGGGTCCCGAGCCTGCCTCCGGACCGCCGACAATGGGCGTAGCCATGGTGGCAGTAGGCAGGTGCTTGGGCTCCTCGGGCGTCGGCGCGTACACCTCCCGCCCGCGGTCGGCAACTGCAGTCTCGGCGGGTACGACGGCGGCCGGCCCGGCAGGCGCGACGGCGGCGGCTTCGGTGGCTGCGGGTTCAGGGACAGGTTCGTTGGTGGCCGCAGGAGCGGCCGTTTCCGGGGCAGCGACAGGCGCGGCTGTGGCAGGTGCCGGCGCGGCAGCGGCGGGGATCTCCTCTGCTGCCAAGCTGGCCGGTGCCGTGCTGGCAGGCTCCGGCTTGGGCTTGGCCGGCTTCGGCACCGCAGGCTTGCGGGTTGGAACGGTCGATTCCCGGGCCACAACGTGAGCTGGCTGTTCTGCACGGTCCTGGAAATCGTCGCGGAGGAACGGCAAGTGGGGAGCCAGGACCGTCGCGGCCAGAAGACCTAGAGAGCCGATAAGTCCGACGAGCACGAAGACGGTAAACGCGCCTGCTGCGGACAGGAAGAACAGGGTCAGGGCGAACGACGCCACGACGGAAGCGAACTGGTCAGTCGAAAGGGAACCGATCCTCACGATGTTCCCCGGCTGCAGGCGCCGGGCAACGAACAAGGCGGTAACGACGAGGGGAAGAATGATCCCGAGTGCCAGGAAGAAAAGGTTGTCGAGGTTCCACAAGTTATAGCGCCCGCCAAACATCGGCAGGAGGGACCCCACAAACATCACCAAGGTGGAGCCGAAAACGGTCAGGTCCCGGATAGTGAACGGACCCAGCACGGCCTGGTACTTCGGGGAGGTCACGCTGCCGGGCTCTGGCGCCCCGGATCCAGCTGCTGCTTCGGGGGCCGACCCGGGCGCGAGTGCACCGTATTTCGGACCTTGGCTCGTCTGGTTCATGTGCAAATCTCCTTAGTACGGCGGTGTTCCGGACGCCGCCGCCCAAGGCTGCACCCAGTAATTTCCGGGCCGGACCGGGCGGCAAGTTCTCGCGTCTCGAGACCTCTTCAGCCTATGCCACGCATCTGACAGTCCACTAGTTGGCATCGGCGCGGAGGCAGGCACGCCACGCCGTAATATTCCCCGCCTTGGGAGCCAAGCGAAAGCCTTCAGCACCGTTCGGCGCGAATCACCGGCCGCTCACGGTCCGGATTGTGACCGCAGACACTTGTTGTCGGCTCAAAACGCTAAGGTGGGTTCCGGAAAAGCTCTTTGCGGAATCCCGTGAGGCGCCGCAGCCCAACGCCGTGCACGATTGGCGCGTGGGGCGGCCCCGACACGGGACAACCGCGCGGCAGAGATCGATGAATGATGAGGTTCACATGTCCCAGGACGCCAATGGATCGACGACCACCGCTGCACCCGGATCCGACGGGGCAGGCAACGGCGACGCCCTCGAAAACCTTCTTCACGAAAACCGGAAGTTCGCGCCCACCCCTGAGTTCGCGGCCAACGCGGTAGTCGGCGCCGAAGTCTATGCGGAAGCCAATGCGGACCGTCCCGCGTTCTGGGCCAGGCAGGCCCGGGAACTGCTGGACTGGGACACGGACTTCACCGAAGCCCTGGACTGGTCCAACCCGCCGTTCGCGAAGTGGTTCGTCGGCGGCAAGGTCAATGCCGCGTACAACGCCCTGGACCGGCACGTGGAGAACGGGCTCGGGGACCGGGTGGCCATCCATTTCGAAGGCGAACCGGGCGACACCCGCTCCTACACCTACGCGCAGCTGACCGAAGAGGTCAAGAAGGCCGCCAACGCCTTCGAGTCGCTCGGTGTGGCCAAGGGCGACCGGGTGGCCGTGTACCTGCCCATGATCCCCGAAGCCGTCATCACCATGCTGGCCTGTGCCCGGATCGGGGCCGTGCACTCGGTGGTCTTCGGCGGCTTCTCCGCAGATGCGCTGCGCTCGAGGATCGATGACGCCGAGGCCAAGCTCGTGGTCACCGCCGACGGCACCTACCGCCGCGGGAAGCCCAGCCCGCTCAAGCCCGCCGTGGACCAGGCCCTGTCCAAGGAAGGCCATTCGGTCCGGAACGTCGTGGTGGTCAAGCGCAACGGCCAGCCCGTGGACTGGCACGAGGGCCGGGACCAGTGGTGGGAGGACACCGTGGGCGCCGCCTCGGGCGAGCACACCGCCGTCGGGCATGACGCCGAGCACCCGCTGTTCATCCTGTACACCTCAGGGACCACGGGCAAGCCCAAGGGCATCCTGCACACCACCGGCGGATACCTGACCCAGACCGCCTACACGCACAAGGCGGTCTTCGACCTGCACCCGGAAACGGATGTGTTCTGGTGCACCGCCGACGTCGGATGGGTCACCGGCCACTCGTACGTCGCCTACGCCCCGCTCGTGAACGGCGCCACCCAGGTCATGTACGAGGGCACCCCGGATTCCCCGCACCAGGGCCGCTGGTGGGAAATCGTGGAGAAGTACAAGGTCTCCATCCTCTACACCGCCCCCACGGCGATCCGGACGTTCATGAAGTGGGGCCGGGACATCCCGGGCAAGTACGATCTGTCCTCGATCCGGGTCCTGGGCTCGGTGGGTGAGCCCATCAACCCCGAGGCCTGGATGTGGTACCGGGACGTCATCGGCTCCAACGCCGGGAAGAACGGGGAAAAGAAGGAACACCCTGCCCCGATCGTGGACACCTGGTGGCAGACCGAGACCGGCGCGCAGATGATCGCGCCGCTTCCGGGGGTGACGGCGACCAAGCCGGGTTCGGCGCAGGTCCCGCTGCCGGGCATCGCGATCGACGTCGTGGACGAGGCCGGCGAATCCGTCCCGGACGGGCACGGCGGCTACCTCGTGGTCCGCGAACCCTGGCCCGCGATGCTGCGCGGCATCTGGGGGGACCCGGAACGGTTCAAGGACACCTACTGGTCCCGCTTCGAGGGCATGTACTTCGCCGGGGACGGGGCCAAGAAAGACGAAGACGGAGACGTGTGGCTCCTGGGCCGGGTGGATGACGTCATGAACGTCTCCGGGCACCGGCTCTCCACCACCGAAATCGAATCCGCGCTCGTGTCCCACCCGTGGGTGGCGGAGGCCGCCGTCGTCGGGGCTTCCGACGAAACCACCGGCCAGGCCGTGGTCGCGTTCGTCATCCTGCGCGGGGACGCCGTCAACAGCGGCGACGCCACCGTCCTGGAGCTGCGCAACCACGTGGGCAAGGAGATCGGCCCCATCGCCAAACCCAAGCACATCCTCGTGGTCCCCGAACTGCCCAAGACCCGCTCGGGCAAGATCATGCGCCGCCTCCTCAAGGACGTCGCAGAAGGCCGCGAAGTGGGCGATGCCACCACCCTGTCCGATCCGACCATCATGACCCAGATCGCCGAGTCGCTGAAGAAGTAGGCCCTGCTGCAAGCAAACAAAAGCGCCAAGGCACCACGCAAGGGCGGCGGTTCTCTCCCGGGAGGACCGCCGTTCTTGTCTTAAAACCCACCGTCGCAAGAATGTTATATTTAGTTCTTTCATGTTCTCTTTTGAGCGGTTATAGTCGAGTTCTACGTGAGATAACTCACAAGCACCACGCTTTCAAGGGAGAGAACATGGCAGCGAATCTTGACCCGTTCCAGTCGGCCCACAACGCCGGCCCTGGACGCCGCACCATCCTGAAAACGCTCGGTATAGGCGCTGCTGGGCTCGCCGGCATTCCGCTGCTGGCTGCTTGCACCGGCGGATCCGGACCGGCTCCCGGAGCTTCCTCGAACAGCCTGACCTTCGGCTCGGGTTCCTCGGACGATGTTCCCAAGGCCGCCTACAAAGCCGTCACCGATGCCTTCACCAAGAAGTCCGGCATCACGGTGGCCACCAACGTCGTCCCGCACAACGACTTCCAGAACAAGATCAACTCCTACCTCCAGGGCAGCCCCGACGATGCCTTCACGTGGTTCGCCGGCTACCGCATGCAGTACTACGCGGGCAAGGGCCTCCTGGCTCCCGTAGACGACGTCTGGGCAACGATCGGCAGCAACTTCTCCGACGCCATGAAGAAGGCCTCCACCGGCCCGGACGGCAAGATGTACCTGGTCCCCAACTACAACTACCCGTGGGGCTTCTTCTACCGGAAGAGCTTCTGGGCCGAGAAGGGCTACGCAGTCCCCAAGACCTTCGATGAGCTGAAGACCTTGGCCACCAAGATGAAGTCCGACGGCATCATCCCCATCGGCTTCGCGGACAAGGACGGCTGGCCGGCCATGGGCACCTTCGACTACATCAACATGCGCCTCAACGGCTACCAGTTCCACGTGGACCTGACCGCCCACAAGGAAAGCTGGGACCAGAAGAAGGTCAGCGACGTCTTCGACACCTGGAAGGCCCTCCTGCCGTTCCAGGACCCCAACGCCCTCGGCCAGACCTGGCAGGACGCGGCCAAGGCACTCGAAGCCAAGAAGACCGGCATGTACCTGTTGGGTTCGTTCGTGACCCAGCAATTCACGGATCCCGCCGTGCTGGCGGACATCGATTTCTTCCCGTTCCCGGAAATCGCGGTGGAAGGCACCGACGCCGTCGAGGCCCCCATCGACGGATTGCTCCTGTCCAAGAAGGGCGGCGACAACAAGGCGGCTCACGACTTCCTGGCGTTCATGGGATCCGCCGAAGGCCAGAACGCCTATTCAGCCGTGGATGGCTCCAACATCGCCACCGTCAAGGGCGCCGACACGTCAAAGTTCACCCCGCTGAACAAGAAGTGTGCAGACACCATCTCCAACGCCAAGTACATCAGCCAGTTCCTGGACCGTGACGCCCTCCCTGCCATGGCCAACAACGTGATGATCCCCGCGCTGCAGTCCTTCATCAAGGACGGCACCGTGGACGTCAAGAACCTTGAAGCGCAGGCCAAGACCCTTTACGCAGCCCAGTAGCTGAAGGAATCCCCATGAGTACTACCGCCGAGAAACCGGCAGCACCGGACAGCGAACCCGGTGCTGCCGGGCGAACCACGGCCGGCAAGAGCCAGCCCGGCACCGGCAGGCGGACCGGCAAAGCAGGCAGGGTCCGCCGCCTCACGCGCCGCGACAAATTCGTCCTCGCCATCATGGTGGGCGTGCCTACCCTGATCCAGCTCCTGCTTGTCTGGCTGCCCACGCTCTTCTCCATCGCGCTGAGCTTCACCCGCTGGAACGGCCTGGACCTGAAGGACATCAAGGCCGCAGGGACGGACAACTACCACTACGTGGTCCAGGACTATCCCCCGTTCTGGCCCGCTATTCAACACAACGTCCTCTGGCTCGTCTTCCTGGCCCTGATCGCAACACCCCTCGGCCTGCTGCTGGCAGTGCTCCTGGACCAGAAGATCCGCGGCAGCAAGATCTACCAGAGCATCTTCTTTACACCGGTCATGTTGTCGCTGGCCCTCATCGGCATCATCTGGCAGCTTTTCTACAACCGGGACAGCGGACTGCTGAACTACCTCCTGGGCACGGCGGGCACACCACAAGCCGTGGACTGGTTCGGAAATTCGAACGTGAATATCTGGGCGGCCATGGTTGCGGCAACGTGGCGCCACGCGGGCTACGTCATGATCCTGTACTTGGCCGGGCTCAAAGGCGTGGACCCCTCACTGCGAGAAGCGGCATCGATTGACGGCGCCAGCGCCGCGCAGACGTTCTTCCGCATCGTCTTCCCGGCTATGCGCCCAGTGAACATCGTGATCGTGGTGATCACGATCATCGAGTCGCTCCGTGCCTTCGACATTGTGTACGTCATCAACCGAGGGACCAACGGCCTTGAATTGATCAGCGCCCTGGTGATCCAGAACCTGATCGGCGAAGGCCAGGTGATCGGCGTCGGCTCGTCCCTCGCGGTCATTCTCCTGGTCATCTCGCTGATCCCCATCGTCTTCTACCTCATCCGCACCTTCGGCAAGGAGAGCAAGGCATGAGCACCCTCGCCAACCCCATCCCGCGTACAACAGCCACGGGCGCCAGGAACTCCGGCAAACGCCACTACGGGACCCACATCTTCCTGACCGTCATGGCCATCATGTGGCTTATTCCGCTGGGTTGGTCCTTGTTCACGGCTTTGCGTCCCAAGGCGGACACGGACAAATACGGCTACTTCAGCCTTGGCGGCACTTTCAATTTCGACAACTTCATCACGGCCTGGACCCAAGGCGGATTCTCGAAATACCTCCTGAACTCGGTGATCATCACCGTCCCCTCGGTGCTCCTGACCTTGTTCTTCGCCTCGATGATGGCATTCGCCGTCTCCAGGGTGAGCTGGAAGTTCAACGTCACGCTCCTGATCATGTTCACGGCCGGCAACCTCCTGCCGCCGCAGGTCCTGGCGGCTCCGTTGTTCGAGATGTTCAAACATGTCACGCTGCCGTACTCCTTCAGCGATTCCGGCAACCTGCTCAACACCTACATCTCGGTGATCGCCGTGGACACTGCGTTCCAGATCGGTTTTTGCACCTTCGTGCTTTCCAACTACATGAAGGCCCTCTCGTCCGACCTGACGGAAGCCGCACTGGTGGACGGGGCCGGGATCTGGCGGCAGTACTGGAACATCATCCTGCCGCTGTGCCGACCCGCCCTCGCGGCGCTCGGAACCCTGGAAGTCATCTTCATCTACAACGATTTCTTCTGGCCGCTGCTCTTCATCCAAAGCGGAAACCGGCTGCCCATCACTACGGCCATCAATAACCTGCAGGGCGAGTTCCTCAGCAACTACAACCTCCTGGCGGCCGGTGCCACCATCACCGTGATACCCACCCTGATCATCTACCTCGTGCTGCAGCGCCAATTCGTGGCCGGCCTCACGCTCGGTTCCAGCAAAGGATAAAACGCATGGCAATGGATTACATCGTCGACAAGTTGGGCGGCCGGATCGCGTTCGGCGGCGACTACAACCCGGAACAATGGCCCGAAGAGGTCTGGAAACACGACGTCGCCCTCATGAAGGAAGCCGGAGTGAACCTGGTCAGTGTCGGCATCTTCAGTTGGGCCCTTCTGGAGCCCGAAGAAGGCCGCTACGAGTTCGCCTGGCTCGACAGGATCCTGGACCTGCTCCACACCAACGGGATCACCGTGGATCTCGCGAACGCGAGCGCTTCTCCCCCGCCGTGGTTCAGCCGCAAGTACCCCGATTCGCTCCCGGTGGATGCCGACGGCGTCCGGCAAAGCTACGGTTCGCGGCAGGCCTTCGCGGCGTGCTCGCCGGACTATCGCCGGGCCGCAGCAGCCCTGACGACGGCGATCGTCCAGCGCTACGCGGGTCACCCCGCCGTCGTGATGTGGCATGTCCACAACGAGTACGGCTGCCACAACCAACCGGACTTCGGCCCGCACGCGGAGCGTGGCTTCCAGGAATGGCTCCAGGCCAGGTACGGGAGCCTGGACGCGCTCAACGAGGCGTGGGGCACGGCCTTCTGGTCCCAGCATTACTACGACTGGGCCGAGATCCTGCCGCCCCGCCGTTCGGGAACGTGGGTTAACCCCACACAGCAACTGGATTTCGCGCGGTTCTCCTCCGATGCCCTGCTTGAGTGCTTCAACGCGGAGGCAGACATCATCAGGGCACATTCGAAGCACCCCGTCACCACCAATTTCATGGGCTTCAACATGGGCCTGAACGCCCCTGTGGACTATTGGCGCTGGTCCGGGCACATGGACGTGGTGTCCAACGACCACTATCTGATTGCCGCCGACGAACGGAACTTCCAGGACCTGGCCATGACGGCGGACCTCACCCGCGGCTGGGCACAGGGCAAACCATGGCTCCTCATGGAACACTCCACCTCGGCAGTCAACTGGCAACCCCGCAACGTGGCCAAAGTGCCGGGCGAAATGCTGCGCAATTCCCTGCAGCACGTGGCCCGCGGAACCGACGGCGTGTTGTTCTTCCAATGGCGAGCTTCCCGCGCCGGGGCCGAAAAGTACCACTCCGGACTGGTCCCCCACGCCGGCCGCGACAGCAAAGTGTGGCGCGAAGTGGTGGAGCTGGGCCGGGCGCTCGAGAGCATTTCGGAGGTGGCCGGCTCAACGGTCCAGGCCGAAGCCTGCATCATCCATGACACCGACGCCCGCTGGGGCACCGAACTGGACTCGCATCCCAGCGAAGACGCGCGGAACCTCCCGGAAACGCGGCGCTGGCACGATGCGCTCTACCGGGCCGGCATCACCACGGACATCCGGCAAAGCACCGACGATCTTTCCGGCTACAAACTGGTGATCGCGCCCATGCTGTACCTCGTCACCGATGAGGCCGCCGCGAAGCTCCACGAGTATGTCCAAGCCGGCGGAACCCTCGTGATCACGTATTTCTCCGGGATCGTTGACGAGAACGACCATATCCGGATGGATCCGGTCAACGGCGGCGGTTATCCAGGGGCATTTTCCGAACTGCTGGGCGTCAGCATGGAGGAATTCTTCCCCCTGCGCTCAGGCGATGCCGTGGGCTTGAGCCGCTTCGGCTCGGGGACGGTCTGGAGCGAGCTGGGGAAGGCAACCGCGGCGGAGGTTCTTGCCACGTTCGACGGCGGCACGGACACAAGCGGCGCACGCACCGGCGTCGACGGCTCGCCAGCGGTGACCCGCCGGGCGGGATCCGCCGGGCGCGGTGCCGCCTACTACGTCGCCACGACCTTGGGCCGCGAGGGGCTGGCCGAACTCGTCCAGCTCCTCTGCTCGGACGCCGGAGTGGCACCGGTCCTGGGCGTTCAGCCTCCGGAAGACGTGGAAATCGTCCGCAGGAGCAACGGCACCAAGGACTGGACTTTCGTCATCAACCACAGCGCGCGGGACGTGGAGGTGCCGCTCGACGGCGTCGAGCTCCTGGGCGGGACACCCACCGGAGGTACGCTAAACCTTACTGCCGGAGGCGTCGCCGTCGTCGCCACTCCCGCCTAGCCACCCGCCGTCCGTCCAGAAAGGCTCCGATGCTTCAGGCAGCCCGCCACACCGCCATAGTCGACGCCGTCCAGCGTGAACGCGTTGTCCGCGTCTCGGACCTCGCGCAACTGCTGGGCGTCTCAGCCATGACTGTTCGGCGCGACATCGAGTCGCTTGAGGAGTCCGGGCTCGTCGAGCGCATCCATGGCGGGGCCAAGATACCGGGCGATGCCCGGACCCACGAGCCCGGCTTTGAGCTGAAATCCACCCAACTGGTCGACGAAAAGCACGCGATCGCCGTCGAGGCCGCCACCCTGGTCCACGAAGGCATGGCCGTGGGCTTGAGCGCCGGAACCACCACCTACGAGCTCGCCAAGGTACTCCTGGAAGGCCCGCGGATCACCGTGGTGACGAACTCCATCAGGATTGCGGATCTCTTCCACAACGCCTCAGGTTCGCGGGAGGCTTTCCCGGTCATCGTGACGGGCGGCGAGCGCACGCCGTCGGACGCTCTGGTGGGTCCCATCGCGACGGCCGCGCTGAAGCAACTGCATTTGGACATGTTGTTCCTGGGCGTCCACGGCATGGATGCGGACGCCGGATTCACCACGCCGAACCTGCAGGAAGCCGAAACCAACCGGGCGTTCATCAGCGCGTCACGCAACGTGGTGGTCTTGGCGGACCACAGCAAGTGGGGAACGGTGGGCATTGCATCGATTGCCCAGCTGGAGGAAGCCGACGTACTCGTGACGGACTCGCACCTCGGCGAGGATGCCCGGCGCATCCTCGCCGACGGCGTCGGAAAGCTCAGGATCGCCGCTCACTAACGCGTGGGCGGGGAAGGCGTTACGGGCACCCGCACGATTGGCGGATGCGGAGCTGGGTGGGGAAGACCCTGTGCTGCGGGGGTTCGTTGCGGTTCTCGCCCACCAGCGCGGATACTGCGGCCTCTGCCATCTCCCACACCGGCTGTTCCACCGTGGTCAGGGCCGGCCAGGTGAATTCAGCCTCAACCGAGCCGTCGAAGGACGCCACGGCGATATCCTCCGGAACGGAGAGACCTGCCTCGCGGATTGCCCGCAGGACCCCGATTGCCTGCATATCGGAGCTGGCGAAGATCGCCGTCGGACGGTTGGCAGAGGCCAGGAGGCGCCGTCCGGCAGCATAGCCCCCGGGGCGGTCGAAACCGTCGCGTGCAAGGGGTCCAGGAGGCAGACCGGCGGCTTGCAGAGCACGCAGCCACCCCTCTTCCCGTCCGTCCGTCACGTTGTCCGCCGTGATGCCCATGGCGAGTCCGATGTTGGTGTGGCCGTGGCCGATCAAATGTTCCACGGCCAAGCGGGCTCCGGCCTCAAGGTCCACTCCGACGCTGTTGAAACCAGGGGCGATCGAGGCATGGTTCAGCAGGACCGAGCGGATTTCAGTGCCGAAAAGCTCCAGTAGATCAGGTTCGAACATGACGCTGGCCAGGACCACGCCATCAACCTGCCGGTCAGCGAGGTTGCGGATGTGGCGGCGTTCGGAGTCCAGCTTGTTGTCGGAATTCGTCAGCAGCAAGGCATAGCCGCGCTCGGCGGCAGCCACTTCCACAGCGTGTCCCAGCAGGGCCCAGAAGGGGTTGCTGGAGTCCGGAATCACGAGGCCGATGGTCTGGTTGGATCCCATTTTGAGCGCACGCGCCGCGGCATTCGGCCGGTATCCCAGGATCCGGATGGCTTCCTGGACCTTCGCTTCCGTTGCCGGCGCCACCTTCTTGGGGCCGCCGTTCACCACATAGCTCACGACGGCGGTGCTCACCCCGGCGTACCGGGCCACGTCTTTGCGCGTCACCGGTCCGCGCGGGGTGTGCACTGCCGAAGTAGTCATTGGATCATGCTAGCTACAAAGCCTCCGGAGCATCGCCGAAATCGCGGATGGGGAGCCGTTCCCCGCCGCGGAGCGCGGACTCGTGCGCCACGACGCCGGGGAGCGTGAAGCGCGCCGCCACCCACGCGTTGACCGGAGGAAGGCTTCCCTTGTTCACGGCCGTGACGAAGTCGTCCACCAGGAACTGGTGGCTGCCTTCGTGCCCGGTGGGGGCTCCCTCGAATTCAACGGGGAGCCGTCCGGCGTCGTGCACCGGAGCGAGGCCGGAGATGAACGCACCGCGAAGTTCGGGGGCGACGTCCGCCAACGAGGGGTCATCGGCCGACATGCTCGGCTTGGTCTCCACCTGGTCCGAGACGTCCAAGACCCCCTCCTTGTCCTGCCACAGCGTGGTGGTGGCCAGCTGTTCGAAGCTTGCCTCCGTGCCGAAGAAGCGGAAGCGCGATTCGCGGATATGCGAGGGGTAGCCGACGCGGCGCATCTCGTTGGTGCGCATGGCGCCGCCGTCGTTCATTTCGAACAGCGCAGTGGCGTTGGAGAAGTCGTTGTCGAACATGCTGACTTCCTTGTCGAAGACGCCGTCGCCGCGATCGTCCTTGACGCCGATGCAGCTGACGCTCACAGCGTGGCCCGGTATGGCGCCCAGCACGCCTCCGATGGCGTGCGTCGGGTACAGCATGGGCGGGTAGCTGGCGGTTGCTTTCCAGTTTTCGCCGCCGCTGTACTGGTAGGCCTCGTAGAAGCCCAGGTCCATGTCGTGGACGTAGTCGCCTTCGGTGTAGAAGATGCGGCCGAACTTGCCGGCGGCGTGCTGCTTGCGCGCATAGACGGTTGCGGGGTTGTAGAAGCTGGTCTCTCCCATGGCATAGACAAGCTTGGTTTCACGCACGGCGTCGATGATCCCGGCGATCTGTTCCTCCGAGATTGCCATCGGAACAGCCGAATAGACGTGCTTTCCGGCGCGCAGCGCCTTGATCACCAAGGGCCCGTGCGTCCAGCGTTGCGTGAAGATAGCGACGGCGTCGACGTCGGAGGCCAGCAGCTCGTCGAAACTGCCCATAGTGCCGTCGAGCCCCAGCTGTTCAACAGCTTTGGACGCCCGTTCAGGGAGCTCGTCCACTGCGTAGACCGCGGAAACCCCGGGGTGGAGCTTGAAGAGGTGGGCGAATTGGCCCCCGAACTGGCCGAGGCCTACTACTCCCATTGAAAACGTCATTGTTAGCCCTTCGATTCGTGTGGCTGGCTTCAGAATGCCATCGCCGTGCCCGGAGAGGCTCGACGAGTGACTCAGGCCAGTGAATCACTGGGATCTACTCGAGTCAATAAAAAGCAATAAATCCAAAATAATCGAACAAAAGTTCACAAGACCACTTGACCCCTTCATATCTACTCGTGTAGATTTCCATCAGTTGTAACCCACATCACAGTCAGGAAAGGGTCGAAGATGACCACCCTTGCCAAACAAGCGGAGCCCGCCGCGCTTCCCCAACCGGGCAAACCAAAAAGGTTCGGCATCCGCCGGATCGGTGACTTGAAGATCGCGTTGCTCTTCATCTTCCCGGCGATGATCGGCTTTGTTCTTTTCTTCCTCGTCCCCACCATCCGGGGCATCTACCTCAGCTTCACCGAGTACAGCATCCTGGGTGATCCCACCTGGATCGGCCTGAAGAACTACACGTCGATCTTCAGCGACGACCTGTTCTGGAACGCGATGGCCGTCACCGTCCAATACGTTGCACTGAACATCGGCTTCCAGACCGTCATCGCCATCGGACTCGCGCTCCTCATGCACCGCGTGGCCAAGTCCACCTTCATCCGCGGCGTCCTGTTGCTGCCGTTCCTCGTGGCTAACGTGATCGTCGCGCTGCTCTGGTTCTGGATGCTGGACTACCAGCTGGGCATCGTGAACGAGATCATCAACTGGATGGGCCTGCCCCGCATCGCCTTCTTCGGCAGCGATCAATGGGCCATTCCGACTATCGCCTTCGTCAACGTGTGGCGGCACATGGGCTACACGGCCCTGCTGATCTTCGCCGGCCTGCAGGCCATCCCCAACCACGTCTACGAGGTAGCCAACCTTGACGGCGCCTCCCCCACCCGGACCTTCTGGAGCATCACCATGCCGCTCCTTCGCCCGGTGCTGGTCCTGGTCCTTGTGGTCACCGTCATCGGTTCATTCCAGGTCTTCGACACCGTTGCCGTGACTACCGGAGGCGGACCCGTCAATGCCTCCCGGGTCATCCAGATGTACATCTACCAAAAGGCGTTCGGCGAGTCCGATTTCGGCTACGCCTCAGCGCTGTCCGTCATTCTCTTCATCATTCTCGCCCTCGTGGCCTTCATCCAGATGAAGTTCCTCAAAGGCAACGAGACGGACCTGGACTAAGGAAGCCCCGCCATGAGTACCTCCACCAATTCCCGCCGTTCGCGCGAGTCCGCCACCGCCGTCGTCGGCTCTCCGCAATCGCGCCGCCCCCGCACGAAACCCTTCAACTGGCGCCGCGCAGGTGCCTGGGTCCTCGTAGCGATCGCCGTCGTGGTCACCCTGGCACCGTTCCTCTGGATGCTCCGGACTGCACTGTCCAGCAACCATTCGCTCGCCTCGAACGCCGGCAACCTCCTTCCCGCGGACTTCAGCTGGGGCGCGTTCCAGCGGGTCTTCGGGCTACAGAGCCCCGAGCAGGCAATCGCCGAAGGCGGTTCCGGCGCTGACATCAACTTCTGGCTCTACCTGCGCAACTCGATCGTCTTCGCCACCATGACCACCGCAGGCCAGGTGTTCTTCAGCGCAATGGCCGCCTATGCCTTTTCCCGCCTGCGCTGGCCCGGCCGGAACAAAGTGTTCGCGATCTTCCTGGCCACCATGATGGTCCCGCCGATCTTCACCGCCCTGCCCAACTTCCTGATGATCAAGAACCTGGGCCTGCTCAACACCTTCGCCGGGCTGGCACTGCCCTTCATGTTCATGACCCCGTTCGCCATCTTCTTCCTGCGCCAGTTCTTCCTGAGCATGTCCCGCGAAGTGGAAGAGGCAGCCATGCTCGACGGCGCCAAGCACCTCCGGATCTTCTTCCAGATCGTGATCCCCAACGCCGCAGCACCCCTGGCCACCCTGGCCCTGCTGACCTTCATCGGTCAGTGGAACGAGTACTTCTGGCCGCTCCTGGTGGGCCAGGACGAAAGTGTCCGCGTCCTCACTGTGGGACTGGGCGTCTTCAAGTCCCAGTCCCCGCAAGGGGCGCCGGACTGGAGTGGGCTCATGGCCGCCACCCTCGTGGCAGCGCTGCCCGTCCTGATCCTCTTCATCGCCTTCGGCAAGAAGGTGGTCAACTCCATCGGCTTCTCCGGCATCAAGTAAGTCATCCCCCAGCACCGCCCCGTTCCATCGCAACCCCCTGAAAGGTCCACCATGAAGAAATCCATTGGCACCGTCGCAGCCGCCGTCGCCGTCGCTGCCGCAGCCGCGCTGTCACTCTCCGCCTGTGGCGGTTCCACCCCCGTCTCCAGCGAAGCAAAGGGCGAGATCAACTACTGGCTGTGGGATGCCAACCAGCTCCCGGCATACCAGCAGTGCGCGAGCGACTTCACCAAGGCAAACCCGAACATCACGGTCAAAATCACCCAGCGCGGCTGGGACGACTACTGGACCACCCTGACCAACGGCTTCGTGTCCGGCACCGCCCCGGACGTCTTCACCGACCACCTGTCCAAGTACCCGGAGTTTGCTTCCAAGAAGCAGTTGCTGGCCCTCGACGATGCCGTAGCCAAGGACGGCGTCAAGCTGGACAGCTACAACAAGGGCCTGGCCGATCTCTGGGTAGGCCAAGACGGCAAGCGCTACGGCCTCCCGAAGGACTGGGACACCATCAGCCTCTTCTACAACAAGGCGATGACTGACTCCGCCGGGATCACCGCCGAGCAGATGGCCAAGCTCGATTGGAACCCCAAGGACGGCGGCAGCTACGAAAAGACCATTGCCCACCTGACCGTGGACAAGAACGGCAAGCGCGGAGACGAAGCCGGCTTCGACAAGAACAACGTGGCCGTCTACGGCTTGGGCTTGGAGTCCTCCGGTTCCGGCCAGGGCCAGACCCAATGGAGCTTCCTCGCAGCCACCACCGGCTGGACCGCTACCGACAAGAACCCGTGGGGCACCAAGTTCAACTACGACGACCCCAAGTTCCAGGAAACCATCGCCTGGTGGGCAGGACTGGCGGACAAGGGCTACATGCCCAAACTCGAAACAACGGTAGGCGCCAGCGTGTCGGACAACTTCGGCGCGGGCAAGGCCGCAATCAATACCAGCGGCTCATGGATGATCGGCCAGTACACCGCCTACAAGGGCATCCAGACCGGAATCGCCCCCACGCCGGTTGGTCCGAGCGGTAAGCGCGCGTCCATGTTCAATGGCCTCGCCGATTCCATCTGGGCCGGCACCAAGAACCCGGCAGCGGCCACCAAGTGGGTCGAGTACCTTGGCTCGTCGGCTTGCCAGGACGTCGTCGCCAACAAGGCTGTTGTGTTCCCGGCGATCAGCACGTCCTCGGACCTGGCCGCCAAGGCGTTCGCGGCCAAGGGTGTTGACGTCTCCGCTTTCACCCAGCAGGTCAAAGACGGGACCACTTTCCTCTTCCCCATCGCGGACAAGGCTGCCAAAGTTGACGGCATCATGAAGCCCGCAATGGATGCAGTACTGAGCGGCAAGAAGCCTGCCAGCTCCCTCTCCGACGCCAACAACCAGGTCAACAACCTCTTCAAGTAACACCAGTCCCGCCAAGCCAGTCCGGGCGCCGCCGCTTTCACTCCTTTGACGGCGGCGCCCGGACTCTCCACTCCCGCATCACGCGACACACGACTCTCTGAAAGTGAACCAGCCCATGGACCCGCTCCACCTCCGTTCCGCCGGCACAAGCCTGGTGGTCAGTTTCGATAACGGAGAGGCCGAGGTCATCCACTGGGGTGCCGATCTCGGCAGCACCCTCCCGGACCTTGCCATCCTGGGCGAACCCATTCCGCACTCCGCCGTCGACGCCAACGTACCGGCCGCACTCCTCCCGCAGGGCTCCTCCGCGTGGCTGGGCCGCCCGGGCCTGCGCGGCCAGCGAATCGCCGACGGCGTTCCGGGACTGGACTTTTCGCTCCGGCTTCGCGTGGTGGATGTGCAGGCTGACCCTAGCTCCGCCGTCGCCTCCGCAGCGATTGTCCAGAAGGACCCCGACGCCGGAATCACCGTGACGTCCACACTCACCCTTCACCCCGGCGGCCTTCTGGAGCTGCGCCACACCGCGGTCAACGACGGCACGTCCCCCTTCCAGCTCGACGAGCTCGCCACCGTCCTCCCGGTGGGGCCGGACGCCGTCGAACTCCTTGACCTCACCGGGCGCTGGTGCCGCGAACGGCACCCACAGCGCCGGCCCGTGCAGCAAGGGACGTGGGTGCGCACGGGTCGCCACGGCCGCACGGGGCACGATTCCTCGCTGCTTTTCGCGGCGGGCACCGCCGGATTCGGCAACCGCCACGGAAAGGTCTGGGCCACCCACTTGGCGTGGAGCGGCAACCACGAACAATTCGCCGACACCGTGGCCGATGGCCGCACGATGATCGGCGGCTCCGAGCTCCTGGGCCCGGCCGAAGTAGTCCTCCAGCCCGGCGAGGGCTACACCACACCCGCCCTGTTTGCCGCCTACTCGGACCGTGGCCTCGACGGCATCAGCGAAGCGTTCTACAGCTGGTTCCGCTCGCGCCCGCATCACGTCCTTCCCGCGGCTTCCACGGGACTCCCCGCCGGCAAGCCCCGCCCCGTGGTCCTCAACACCTGGGAGGCCGTGTACTTCGACCACAAGCTGGACACCCTGATCGAGCTCGCCGAGTCCGCTGCGGAGCTGGGCGTTGAGCGCTTCGTGCTCGACGACGGGTGGTTCCGCGGGCGCCGCGACGATCACGCAGGCCTGGGCGATTGGTACGTCGACGAAACCCTTTGGCCCGATGGCCTGACACCGCTCATCGAAGCCGTGAACTCCCATGGCATGGAATTCGGGCTCTGGGTGGAACCGGAAATGGTCAACCTGGATTCCGATGTCGCCCGGGCGCACCCCGACTGGATCGTGGGCCCCGCGGCACTCTCCCACAAGGACGGCGGCCGCCTCCCTCTGGAATGGCGGCACCAGCACATCATCGACCTCGTCAACCCGGCGGCCTGGCAGTACGTCTTCGAGCGGATCGACGCCCTGCTCGGGGAAAACAACATCAAGTACCTCAAATGGGACCAGAACCGGGACCTCGCCGAGCACGGCCATGCGGGCCGTGCGTCCGTACACGCGCAAACCCTCGCCGCGTACCGGCTCTTCGACGAGCTCCGCAAGGCCCACCCCGGCGTCGAAATCGAAAGCTGCTCCTCAGGCGGGGCCCGGGTGGATCTCGGCATCCTTGAGCGGACCGACCGGATCTGGGGATCGGACTGCAACGACGCCCTCGAGAGGCAGACCATCCAGCGCTGGACCGGCGTAGTGGTTCCGCCGGAACTGGTGGGCGGGCATATCGGCCCCACCACCTCGCACACCACGGCCCGCACGCACGATCTCTCCTTCCGCGCCATCACTGCGCTATTCGGGCATTTCGGCATGGAATGGGATGTCCGCCACGTCCAAGGCGCCGAACGCGAGGAGCTCAAGCGCTTCATCGGCCTGTACAAGGAGCACCGGGGGCTCATCCACAGCGGGCGGATGGTCCGCGCGGACGTTCCCGACGACTCACTGATGTTGCACGGTGTGGTGTCCGACGACGGCGCGTCCGCGCTGTTCGCCGTCGTCAGCACCCGGACGTCGTTCGCCGAACAACCCGGGCGTATCGCTGTTCCGGGCCTCGACCCCGAGCGCTCTTACAGGGTGCAAGCAATTTTCCCCGCGCCTGGCGATGCGGACTATGCCCGCACCTTCACCCAGGTGCAACCTCCGGCATGGCTGCCATCCGGAGCTGAGGCAAGCGGGCGCTTCCTTGCGGAGGTGGGACTCCCCGTGCCTGTCCTGAACCCTGAGCACGCGTTGCTGCTCAGCATTACTGCGGTGTAGCTGCCGTTTGGTGTTTCTTACGCTGTTCGGTGTTTCTTACGCTGTTCGGTGTTTCTTACGCTGTTCGGTGTTTCTTACGCTGCCGCGGCGCAGCCGGGCAGCGTAAGAAACGCCGGACAGGCTCGGCGCACCGATAGATTGGGAGTCATGACTGAAGCTCCCACCGCCACCGAAGCCGGTCGCGGCACCATCCTCGTCCTCAACGGCCCCAACCTGAACCTGCTGGGCACGCGTGAGCCGGAAAAGTACGGCACGTCCACCTTGGCCGACGTCGAACAGCTCGCCATGGCCGCCGCCGAGGCCAACGGCTTCACGGTGGACTGTGTCCAGTCCAACCACGAGGGCGACCTCCTGGACGCCATCCATGGCGCCCGCGGGACCGCCGTCGGGATCGTCATCAACGCTGGTGCTTACACGCACACGTCGGTGGCACTGCGGGACGCGCTCGCGGCAGTGCAGCTTCCCGCCGTCGAAGTCCACATCACCAATGTGCACCAGCGCGAAGAATTCCGGCACCACTCCTACTTGTCCCCGGTGTGCTCCGCGGTGATCGTCGGCGCAGGAGTCCAGGGCTACAAGCTGGCCATCGACTACCTCGCCACCGCGGTCTAGACCCTCGGACTAAGCATGTCCCTTGGTGGGCGGCCTACTTCTTGGTGCACTGGCCCGACGAGACGGCGTCGCTGAGCGATGGTGCTTGCTGTGCCACCGGAGAGAGCTCGTCCATGGTGAGGGCGTAGCCCACCGCCACATCCGAAGTGGTCTTGGCGAAGACAACGCCGGCAACCTGTCCCTGGGTGGTCAGCAGCGGACCGCCCGAGTTGCCCGGTTGCACGTCTCCCGCCAACTTGTAGACCTGCTCCGGGGACGGGTTGTTGCCGTAAATGTCCGGGACCAGCAGGGTCGAGATGCCCTCCACCGCGGCCGGCTTGGACTGGAACGGACCACCATGCGGGTAGCCGGCGAAAGCCGCGGGCGAACCGGCCGGAAGATCCGGGCTCAACTGCAGCGGCGCCGTCGGGAGGCCGTCGACGGCGATGACGGCCAGGTCGCGCTGGCTGTCGAAGTAGACCACGCGACCAGGCAACGCACCGCCGTCGGGGATTTCCACTACAGGTTGCGACACTCCGGCCACCACGTGGGCGTTGGTCACCACGCGGCCAGGGGAGACAACAAAGCCGGAGCCTGTCTGGTTCTGGCCGCACTGGTAGGCCGTCCCGGCAATCTTCAGCACGGAGTGGGCCGCATTGTTGAGTGCGGGAGTGTCGGTGCTCGTGTTCGGAACGGGCACCGGAGTAACGGGGCCGATGCCCTCGATGAGCTGCGGAATGCCGTTGCCCATGACTTTGGAACGCAGTTGCGCCACGCTGGCCTTGACTGGTGTGGGCGTCATGGTGTCGATGAAGCGGATCACCTTGGAATCGGCCAGCTGCTGCGAAACGAAGGGCACGCCCAAGGAACCGATGCTGAAAGCCAACATGGACATCACGAGTGCGGCAACAACCAAACTGACGAAACCACCCAGCACGCGGTCAAGTGCGTGCAAAGGCTGGATGCGCAAGGCTTTGCGGACCCTTTGGCCAATCCAGGTACCCAGACCGTGCCCCAAGACAATGAGGACCACGGCCGAGCCGATAATGGCAGTCAGCCTCCAGCCGCTGTCCTTCACCCACTCGCCGACGAGCGGGACCGCGATAAAGGCCGCGGCTGCTCCTACGGCGAAGCCCGCGATTCCTCCAAGCGTCACGAAGAAGCCGTTGCGCAGTCCGTAGATCAGGTAGGAAAGAAGCGTCAAAATCAACGCCAGGTCCAATATGGTCAAGCCGAACACCAAAGCTCCTCACAGCCGGGTAAGCCCCAATTGTAGTTGCACAGACTGACAGCTTCCCTTCGGAAGCAGGCCGTCGTCCAGATCGCGAAGCCCCTGCCGAGCAGGGCATTCCCGGCCGTTTGAGGCGCGGTTTTGGGCCTCTTCCGCGTGATTTAGGGCGTTTCGGCTGCCAAGTACGTCACAGACGCGACAAAATTCTGAAACAATGGCTGAAGCGCCCCAGCCGAACTTTTACTCAGGAGATTTCATGGATATCGAGGTATTGCGCCGCGCACCCCTCTTCGCCACCCTTGACGACGACGCTTTCCGTCTGCTGACGGACGAACTCACAGAGGTGGACCTTTCACGCGGAGCGTCTGTTTTCCGTGAGGGCGATCAGGGTGACCAGCTCTACTTCATCGTGTCCGGCAAGGTTAAGCTCGGCCGCACCTCTCCGGACGGCCGCGAATCCCTGCTGGCCATCCTCGGCCCGGGCGAGCTCTTCGGCGAAATGGCCTTGTTCGATCCCAGCCCGCGCACCGCGACGGCCACGGCCGTTTCCGAAACGCGTCTGGCAGGCCTGAAGAACGAAAGCCTCAACGCCCTGCTGCGCACCCGCCCCGAGGTGTCCGCACAATTGCTCCAAGCACTTGCCCGCCGCTTGCGCCGCACCAACGATTCCCTGTCCGACCTCGTGTTCTCGGACGTCCCGGGCCGTGTCGCCAAGGCCCTCCTGGACCTCGCGGACCGCTTCGGCCGGCCCGCGACCGACGGCGTCCTGGTGGCCCACGAACTCACGCAGGAGGAACTGGCCCAGCTGGTCGGAGCTTCCCGCGAGACAGTCAACAAGGCCCTCGCCGAGTTCGTACAGCGCGGCTGGCTCCGCCTGGAAGCCCGCGCAGTGGTCATCCTGGACATGCAGCGCCTCCGCCAGCGCTCCCGTTAATTCCTACGACACAGAAAATGCCTGGTGACCCCGGAATTCCGGAGTCACCAGGCATTTTTCGTGTCGCCAGCGGATTTGGGTGTCGTCAGCGTTCCCGCTGCGGCTCCCCTGAAACCGTCCGGGCCGCTTCGACTTCGAGCATGAGCGCGCCATCCTCTTGAACGAGCCGCGGCTGGTACATGTGCGGCTTCCGTTTGTAGCTGAGGTATGCAATGCAACCCTGGGCAGCGGCCATCTTCTCAAGGATGATCTCCGAGCCCGGCACCAGCAATTGGCCCAGTGGCAAGCCAACGGTGTTTTCCTGGCCGATTTCATCCCCAAGCGCAGTGGTCTCGCGCTCGGCCATGAGTTTGGAAACGCACACCCAACGCCCCCAGACACCCTTGCTGGCCAGCAGCGATGGCTGCTGGTTCACGGGAAGAGTGGCGGCGAAGTAGCGGGTATTGAAGCGCCTGTGCGCGAAGTCCGGGCTGAGCCAGTTGACCAGCGGCTTGAGCAAGTCCGTCCGCAGCGACAGGCCGCGCTTGGCCAGGACGTCCGTGAACGACTTGTCCTGGGCCGCCACGGCCTCGCGGGCCTTCATCCACTCGGGAGTGGACGTCGCCTCCACTGTGGAGGACAAGTCGGGGCCGGCCAGCAGCACGCCGGTCTCCTCGAACAGTTCGCGGATGGCGCCCACCACGTGGCGGCGGGCAAGTCCGACGTCGGCGGTCCCCAGCGTCTCTGCCCAATGCTGAGGCGAGGGGCCGAGCCAGCCGAGGGCGTCGTCGTCGGAGGGTTCCAGCGAGCCGCCCGGAAACGCGACAACGCCCAAAGGCGAGGAACCGGGACGGTAACCCATCCACGTTTCCAGGCCGGTCGGCGAATCGCGGAGCAGGACAACAGATGATGCAAAACGCGCGGCGCGGGGGGCCCGTTCGCCGAGCTCAAGCCAATTCCGTGCAGCCCCTTCAAGTTCAGGGGGTAACGCAAACAAGCGTCGGGCTAGTTGTGGCAATGGAGTGAACCGGTTCCTTAGCTGAATTCAGCGATCAACTCGACCTCGACGGGAGAGTCGAGCGGAAGGACTGCAACGCCGACGGCGGAACGCGCGTGCTGCCCTTTGTCGCCGAAGACACGCCCGAGGAGCTCGGATGCACCATTGATGACACCGGGCTGGCCGGTGAAGGAGGTATCGGAGGCCACGAAGCCGACGACCTTCACGATGCGCGTGATGCGGTCGAGGTCCCCGATGACACTCTTGACGGCGGCCAAGGCGTTGACGGCGCAGACAGCTGCATACCTCTGCGCGTCTTCCGGAGACACCGTGGGCTCGTCCGAAAGGCCCTCTTCACCGCTGGAGACTTTGCCCGTAGCTTCGAGTTTGCCGTTAATGAAGGGCAGCTGTCCGGAGGTGTAGACGTGGTTGCCGGAGACGATGGCCGGAACATAGGCGGCCACCGGAGCTGCGACGGCCGGAAGGGTCAGTCCCAGTTCTGCAAGGCGCTGCTCGACGGCGGATGCCGGAGCCGTGGAATCCGCGCCAACTGTGGCTTCTGCGGGGGTTGTCATTGTTACTGCTTCTCCCTCTTCAAGTATGCAACAAGTCCGTTTCCGTCGGGTCCGGGAACAACCTGGACGAGCTCCCAGCCGTCCTCTCCCCACTGGTCCAGAATCTGTTTCGTAGCGTGAATGATGAGCGGAATCGTCGCGTACTCCCATTTGGTCATGAAAGAAAGACTAGCCCTTGCCGGTAAAGTGGTGAACATGGTGACTCGTAGGAACCCTCTATTCGACACTGCCACCACTCTTGGAAAGATCCTCGGATTCCTCGGTGTGAGCGCTATTTGTGGTGTCCTGGTGGCGGGCTTGCTCGTTCCCGCGGCCGCCGTTTCGGGCAGTGCGGCGAGTGGGTCCATTCAGTTCTTCGACACGCTGCCGGCGGAGCTTCAGGTGAACCCGCCCAGCCAGGCGACCACCATCCTGGCCGCGGACGGCAGTCAGATCGCCTCGATCTACTCCGAGAACCGCACGCGGGTCTCGCTCGACCAGATGAGCCCTTTCATCAAGGATGCGATCGTCTCGGTTGAGGACAGCCGCTTCTATGAGCACGGCGGCATTGACGCCACCGGCATCATGCGCGCCATCGTGAGCACGGCGCGCGGGCAAAAACAGGGCGCTTCCACCATCACCCAGCAGTACGTGAACAACGTCATTAATGAGTCGCTCGTGTCCCAGAACAAGGGTGCCGACGTCAAGCTCAATGGCGTGAACAAAGGCGTGGGCGACAAACTTCGCGAAATGAAGCTGTCCATCGCTTTGGAGAAGAAGTTCTCCAAGCAGCAGATCCTCGAGGGTTACCTCAACATCGTCTTCTTCAACAAGGACGCCTACGGCATCGAGGCCGCCTCAAGGCTCTTCTTCAGCACCAGCGCCAAGGACCTCACCTTGCCGCAAGCCGCCTTGCTGGCCGGCGTCGTCAACAGCCCGTCCTACTACGACCCGGTGACGAACCCGGACCACGCGAAGCAGCGTCGCGACCTGGTGCTCGGCCTCATGCTGGACCAGGGAAAGATCAAGAAGGCCGACTACGACGCCGCCATCGCGACGCCGGTGACCACCAAGGTGACGCAACCTCGCCAAGGCTGCCCCTACTCCGCCACTGCCGCGTACTTCTGCGACTACGTACTGCACCTGCTCTACAACAACCCGGCCTACGGCGCGACGATCGACGATCGCGTCAACCGCGTCTCGCGGGGTGGCCTGACCATCCAGACCACACTGGACCCGAAGGCGCAGGCCGTGGCCCAGGCCCAGGTAGATGCTTCCGCCGGCGCTAACCCGGACAAATGGGGCGCTTCCTTGGTGTCGGTCCAGCCGGGCACCGGCAAGATCATCTCGATGGCCCAAAATACCGTCTGGCTGCCGGCCGACGGGAAGTTCCAGGCCGAGCAGAACTTCAACGTAGACAAACTGGATGCCAACGGCAATGACCTCAACGGACTGGGCGGATTCCAGCCCGGTTCAACCATGAAGCCCTTCACTTTTGCCGAATGGTTGAACGAGGGCAAGTCGATGAATACGGTGCTGGATGGCACCGTCCGGCGGTATCCCCAGAATTTCCCGTGGAAGAACACTTGCCCGACTCCGACGGTCGGCTGGTATGACAGCACCAATGGCACCCATGACCTCCAGAACGCCGAGGGTGGATATTACAAGCCCATGACAGTGGTGGATGGTTTGGCCAACTCCATCAACACCATGACATTTGCCACGGCTGCAAGGGTTGACCTGTGTGGCATCCAGAAGATCGTCGATGCTGTTGGCATCCACGGCGGCCTGCCGGACGCCAGCAATCCCAACCCGAAGGTTCCCATGACAACGTTGGGCAACCTGATTGGTTCCACCCAGACCGCGCCACTGACCATGGCCAGCGCCTTCGCCACCTTTGCCAACAATGGCACGTACTGCGAGCCGATCGCCATCACCTCGGTAACCGACCAGACGGGCGCCAAGCTGCCGGCCCAGTCCACGAGCTGCAGGAGCGCGGTCACCCCCGAGGTCGCTCATGGTGTTGCCTACGCCATGCAAGAGGTTCTGAATAAGGGCTCCGGCTCGCTGATCCAGCCTCGAATCTCCACCAAGACCAACTTCCCCATCGCGGGCAAGACCGGAACCAACGACTCCAATGGTTCCACCTGGGTTGCCGGCTACACTTCCGGCCTCGCAACGGCCACGTGGTTCGGCGATCCGTTGGGCAGCCAGAACCGAGCGGGTCAGAACGTCACCATCAATGGCAAGTTCTACCAGGGCATTGACGGTTACATGATCGCTGGTCCGCAGTTCGCCAACTACATGCTCCAGGTCGCTCCCACTTATGGAACCAACCCGTTCCCGGCTCCGCCGTCGAACCTGCTCGACCCGCCCGGGTTCAAGCCTTCGACGCCTAGCACCACCACTCCGGGCAACACTTCTCCGAGCACCCAGCCGAGCAGCAACGGGAACGGCAATGGAAATGGCAACGGAAAGAACAATGGCTAGCGGCTCCAAGCCCGTCATTGAATCGCTGGCAAGCCGCGTCCGAAGCGTCGGACGCGGCTTTGCCGTCGCTGCGGGTGCGGGCGCAACCGCTGGCGTGGCAGGCTTCGCCTATGGCCTCTGGGAAAAGAACCAGTTCGTACTCCGCGAGGAGACCGTGCCCATCCTCCCTGAAGGCTCGGCTCCCGTCCGGGTGCTGCACATAAGCGACATCCATTTCGTGCCAAGCCAACGCAAGAAGGCCGAATGGCTGCGTTCTCTCGCCGCGCTTGAGCCGGACCTTGTGGTGAACACGGGCGACAATCTCAGCCACCCCCACGCCGTCGTTCCGCTGTTGGATGCGTTGCGGCCACTCTTGAAGTTCCCCGGCGTCTTCGTTCCAGGCTCCAACGACTACTACGCCCCTCGGTTCAAGAACCCAGCCACATATTTCCTCGGCCCGTCCCGCGTCAAGGACAATCCGGTCGAGCTCGATTGGCCGCGCCTGCGCTCAGGATTCGGGATGTCGGGCTGGATCGACCTCACCAACAGGCACCAGTCCTTGCCCATCAACGGAATCCGCTTCGATTTCTCCGGAGTGGATGACCCCCATCTCAATCGGGAGCGCTACACCGGCTGGCCACGCGGCACCGTGGGACAGGACTCCCGCCCGCACCTGCGCGTAGCCGTTATCCACGCCCCCTACCAACGGGTCCTGGATCACTTCACGAACGACGCCGCGGACCTCATCCTCGCCGGACACACCCACGGCGGCCAGATCTGCATCCCCGGCTACGGCGCCCTGGTTGCCAATTGCGATCTCCCCACGTGGCGCGCCAAAGGCCTGCATAAGTGGGAGAACAACGGACGCGCGACGCCGGTCAACGTCTCGGGCGGCATCGGCACCTCGCGCTTCGCCCCGGTCCGGATCGCGTGCAAGCCGGAAGCAGTGCTGCTGACGCTGACGCCCCGTCAATAACCAGCGCCACCAGTTCCGAATACCTCGTATCACGCAACGCAATGGTGCTGTGAATCCTGTTACGCGATGGCATAGGGTAGTTGCTATAGGAAACTACCTCCGTGCGTCGTACGAAAACCCAGGAACGCCGGGACAAAGCTGTTGAGAAGCGGGCATGGCCAAACAGACTTCATTCTTTACCTCCGTCAAACGTCTCTATCCGCACGTTAAACCGATCCTCCCCCGGCTTTTCATGGGGTTGGTCAGCGCGTTGCTGGCCAGCATCATGGCGCTTGCCATCCCCCAGGTGCTGCGGGTCCTGATCAACGGCTCCCTCCACCCTGGTGGTCCTACCGACGCTGTCTGGATTTCCGCCGTCGTGGTTCTGGCACTCGGCATCGCCGAAGCCGGGCTTGTGGCGCTGCGGCGCCAGTTCGTCATCAATCCCGCCACCACGGTGGAATCGAGGATGCGGGTTTCCCTCTACGGGCACCTGCAGGACCTCACCGTTTCCTTCCACGACCGTTGGGGGTCAGGGCAACTCCTGTCCCGGGCGATGACGGACTTGAACTTCCTGCGGCGTTGGATGGCGTTCGGCGCGATCATGCTGGTGGTGACCACTTTGACCGTGGTGATCGGCGTCGCGGTGATGTTCGCGATGAGCTGGCAGCTGGCTTTGATCTTCCTGGCCGCCGCGGTGCCCATCATGGTCTATTCCTTCCGCTTCCGCCGCCGCTTCAGCCTGGTGACCCGGCTCAGCCAGGACCAGGCCGGCGACCTCGCCACCACGGTCGAGGAGTCCGTTCACGGCATCCGTGTGCTCAAGGCGTTCGGCCGCAGCCGCGAAGCACTGGAGAACTTCAATGAACAGGCCGAGGAGCTGAGGCAGACCGAGATCGCAAAGGCCAAGCACCAAGCCACCTTCACGCTGGTGGTGACACTGCTGCCCGAGCTGGCGCTCGGCGTCGGGCTGGTGGCGGGCGTCCTGCTCGTCTCCATGGGCCAACTCAGCATCGGTTCCTTGGTTGCCTTCTTCGGCACCGCAGCGGTGGTCGCGGCACCGGTGGAATTCTCGGGGACCCTCCTGGCCATGGCATTGACCGCCAAGACCGCCCTCGATCGCCACTTCGAGGTCATGGACACGCCCAACACCATCACCAGTCCGGCGAACCCCAGGACACCCAAGGAACTGCGCGGGGCCTTGAGCTTCAAGGCCGCCGGTTTCGGTTTCGACGACGGCGCCCGGCTCCTGCACGACGTGACCCTGGACATCAGGCCCGGCGAAACCATGGCGCTTGTGGGCATTACCGGTAGCGGAAAGAGCGCCTTGCTCCAGCTGGTTCCCCGGCTCTATGACGTGAGCGAAGGATCCGTGACCATCGACGGCGTCGACGTCCGAGACTTCAGCGTCGAGCAGCTGAGGACCGTGGTGGCGGTCGCCTTCGAGGACACCACCCTGTTCTCCAGCTCGGTCCGGGACAACGTGCTGCTCGGCGCGCCCGACGCTTCCGAGGAAGCCCTTGAGGAAGCGCTCGACGTCGCGCAGGCGCACTTCGCGTATTCGCTGCCCGACGGCGTCGGGACCCTTATCGGCGAGGAAGGCCTGAGCCTTTCCGGTGGCCAGCGGCAGCGGATCGCGCTCGCCCGGGCCATCGCGGCGAAGCCCAAGGTCCTCGTGCTGGATGATCCCCTGTCGGCCCTGGACGTGAACACGGAGGAACTCGTCGAAGCCAGGCTCCGCGAAGTCCTCCGGGACACCACCACGCTCATCGTCGCGCACAGGCCCTCCACCGTTGCCCTCGCCGACCGCGTGGCGCTGCTCGAAAACGGAAGCATCACCGCCGTCGGGACCCATACGGAACTGTTGGCCAACAACGCCCACTACCGCTACGTGATCGCGAGCCTCGACTCCGGGCCGAAGGACCTCGACCTCGAACTCGACGAACTAGAACACGAGCTGGATTCGGAACAGCACATGGACCAAGCCGGGGAGGGCCGCCGATGAGCACGTTCGGAACCGCCAATGAAGACAACGCCCACCTGAGCCGCAGCGACAGCAAAGCAGTACGACGGCGGTCGGTCGCCTTGCTGGGATCGCTCATCCGCCCGGTGCGGTTGCGGTTCTGGCTGACGCTGGCCATGGTGGTGCTCTCGCAGGCCACACGGGTGGCCGGGCCGGCGATCATCGCTTTCGGCATCGACCACGCACTGCCCTCGCTGCTCGCCGGAAACAACATGCCCGTGGTCCTGGCCGGTGTCCTGTACCTGACAGCGGCCGTCGCAACGGCGATTTTGACCGCCCTCTACGTCACTTCCACGGCGAAGCTGAGCCAGTCAATGCTCCTCGACCTGCGGCTGAGGGTCTTCCGGCACACCCAACGGCTCAGCCTGGAGTTCCACGAGAAGTACACCTCGGGCCGGATCATCGCGCGCCAGACTTCGGACCTGGAGGCGTTGCGTGAACTGCTCGATTCGGGCGTCAGCTCGCTGGCTTCCGGGATCCTGTTCATGCTTTTCACGGCATTTACGGTGTTTGCCCTCGACTGGCGCAGCGGGCTACTCATGCTCGCCACGGGCGTGCCTGCGTACTTCCTGGCCCGCTGGTACCAGAAACACTCGCAGATCGCCTTCCGCGAATCGCGGGTGGTGTCCGCCAGGCTGATTGTGCATTTCGTGGAGACCATGACCGGCATCCGGGCCATCAAGGCATTCCGCAAGGAGCCGGAGAACGCCCAGCGCTATGCCGAACTCTCCGAGGACTACCGTAAAGTCACCGTCCGCTCCATCAACCTCAACGGTGTCTTCCAACCGGGACTGGTCCTCATCGGCAACGTGTGCGTCGCGGTGGTCCTGCTGTTCGGCGGCTTCCGGGTACTCTCGGGAGAGCTGGCGGTAGGCGTGCTGCTGGCACTGATCCTTTCAACGAAGCGCTTCTTCCAGCCCGTGGACCAGATGGCCATGTTCTACAACTCCTTCCAGAGCGCCCAGGCCGCGCTCGAGAAGGTGTCCGGCCTGCTCGAAGAAGTTCCTACTGTCCGGCCACCCAAGAACCCCGTGCCATTGCCCCATGCGCGCGGCGAAATCGACTTCCGCGGCGTGGAGTTCGGCTACGGCAACGGCAAGGTAGTGGTCCCCAAGCTGGACCTTCACATTCCCGCCGGACAGACCATAGCCCTCGTTGGACAGACCGGCGCCGGCAAATCGACCTTTGCCAAGCTGATCGCCCGCTTCTACGACGTCACCGAAGGATCCTTGACCCTCGACGGCGTCGACCTCCGGGAGCTTTCGACGGCGGACCTGCGGCGCGCCGTCGTGATGGTCACCCAGGAAGCCTTCCTCTTTAGCGGCTCCGTGGCGGACAACATCGCCCTGGGGCGGCCCGAGGCTACGCGCGAGGAGATCGAAACCGCGGCGAAGGCCGTTGGCGCGCACGACTTCATCTCCGCGTTGCCTGACGGTTACGACACCGACGTCAACAAGCGTGGCGGCCGGGTCTCCGCCGGGCAACGGCAGCTGATCGGCTTTGCCCGGGCCTTCATTGCGGCCCCGGCAGTACTGATCCTGGACGAGGCGACATCTTCGCTTGATATCCCCTCGGAACGACTGGTGCAGGCCGGCCTGGGCAGCCTGTTGTCCGGTGCGGACTCCGAACGGACCGCGATCATCATCGCCCACCGGCTCTCTACTGTTGAGACAGCGGACCGGGTGCTGGTGGTGCACGAGGGACGCATCGTCGAAGACGGCACGCCGGCCGCGCTCATCGGCGGAGGAGGGCGTTTCGCCCGCTTGCACGGCGCCTGGAAGGACTCGCTGGTCTGAGCCAGTGGTTCCGCAGGCGGGCGTCCTTCGATTTCGCATCCGGGGAGGGATCGGCTATTCTTGAACAGTTGCTTTCGCAGCGGATCGGGATGTAGCGCAGCTTGGTAGCGCGCTTCGTTCGGGACGAAGAGGTCGCAGGTTCAAATCCTGTCATCCCGACCAATTGGTAGAAGACCTTCCACTCGGAAGGTCTTCTACGTTATTTAACGAGCTTTTCGGCAGCCAGGGAAAACCCGGAAACATTCCCCTGACCGGTTTTCTCGCTCGCCCCTGAGGTTTAGAGACAAGTGTTGTTAACAACCCGACACAAAGACTCGGGGCATATCACGGTCCACGCGGATCTTCGAGCAAAAGAAATCCCCGGTGTGTCGATTTCAGACTACCGGGGACTTCTTCACTTCATTTGAATTATCCAGCGGCCACCGGGATCCCGGGTGCCGCCGTCGAGCCTCAGCTACACAGGATCGGGCCAGTTACCGATTGCCTGCGACACCCTCATCGGATCGGGCCAGTTACCAATAGCCTGCGAGACCACACCCATCGGATCGGGCCAGTTGCCGATAGCCTGCGACACCCTCATCGGATCAGGCCAGTTACCAATGCTGAGCACCGTGCTGACGGTGTCTGCCACAGGGGCTGCGGAAACGACGGCTGGCGCCGCGGCGGAGAATGCAAGAGCGCCGGCCAAGGCCACTGCTGCAGCAATCTTCTTCAACATAATTTTTCCTCAATGCGAGTCGGATTCGTTACGGAAATTTCGCGGTCCCTGTTGACATTCATTGTAAAATGTTTTCCACAGCGACTGTCAAGCTTTAGGCGTAAAGACAGCGCAAAGACAAGCCTCTAGGAGGAACCTGTGGGGAACGGATTCGGAGAAAAGCTCCGTGCCGAACGGCTCGAACGTGGGCTGACCCAGGCTGAATTGGGCAGGGATCTTTACTCACCCAGCTACATTTCACTTCTTGAAACCGGCCGGCGGGAGCCCACGGCCGAAGTCATTGAAGAACTCGCCCGCCGTCTGGAGCTGGCACCGAAAGCCTTGGAAGCCTGGAGCCAACCCGTATCCGTCAGTGACGCCGAATACGTGCTCGCAGGGCTGTACGCCAGGCAAGCGTGGGACCTCAGGGACTACCCGCTTGCCGCAAGCCACGCATCAACCGCCGCCCAGATCGCGCTCGAGGCAAAGAACACCAGCGCCTGGTGGAACATGACCTACATGCAGGCCGAATGCCTCATGAAGCAGGGCCAGTTGAAGGAATGCCAGCAGATCATCCAGCATCTCCTGGAGCATCCCATGGCTACCGAATCTGCGGGCCTGGGCGTCCGCGCCCGCCAGATGCTTGCCGCCGTCTGCCACGGACAAGGGCAGCTGTCCACCGCCGTCGAGCACGCCAAGGAAGCCGTGAGGCTTTCCGAGCAGCTGCCCAAAGGCTCAACCCTGATCATCGGGGCGCACCGCGCCCTGATCGGTGCATTGGCCGAGAGTGGCAGGTTGGACGAGGCCTGGACGTATTGCCAGGCCATGAACAACCAGATGGACGATCATTCGATGTCGCAGCTCGCAGGCGAAGTGGCCTGGGTGGTGGGAAACGTAGCTTTCATGCGCCACGACTACGTTGAAGGCATCAAGCATCACGAGCGCGCCGCCAAGCTGCTCTCCCCCGCCAACGACATTGAGCTGTGGGCCCGTTTCAACAAGGCGTCGGCGGCTGTCCGGCTCTCCTCGGGAATCGTGGAGCCGGAGACGCTCTCGGCCATCGAACGCGCTGAACTCGCCCTGTCGATTGTGGGCGGAAACAAGACGGACCAGTTGGAAGTTGCCTTTATCCGCGCCCGCTGGCTCTACCTGACGGGCGACATCCCGGCAGCCATCACCAAGTTGCGCGAAATCCACGCGGACCGCGATGTCCTCGCCCGGCACACCGCAGGCGAAGTCGCGTTCCTCCTCGGCAAGGCCCTCAAGGCAGCCGGTGAAAACACGGACGCACTGGTCCATCTCGAAGAGGCCCAACGCGATTTCACCGCCGCGGGTGCAGCCGACCGCGTCCAGCAGGCCATGGACTCCGTACTCGAGATCCGGCTGGCGGAACGCCGGGCGGCGTCGGGCCATGCCGGCGGCGCGCAGTCTTCCCGCGCAAGCTAGCGAACCCAACTAACTAACAGGTGTTGTCGTTTAGACGCGTCTAAACGACAACAACTGCGGGGGCCCACGCCGCCAGGGTTCCCTGGCCGTGGGGCCACACCGGCGAGGGCCCCGGCCTGAGCTTGCGAAGGCTGGGAGCCGGTGGGGACTTGCGAGGCGAGGGTGGCGGTGGGGATCAGACGAAAGTCCGGCCGGTCAGCTTCTCGTAGGCCTCCACATAGCGGGCACGAGTCTTCTCGACGACGTCGGCCGGCAGCGCGGGCGGCGGGGTGTCACTCGAGCGGTCCCAGCCCGATTCCGCAGAGGTCAGCCAGTCACGAACAAACTGCTTATCGAACGATGGCTGCGCCTTGCCCGGCGCGTACGTTTCAACGTCCCAGAAACGCGAGGAATCCGGAGTCAGGACCTCATCGCCCAGGGTGATGACACCCGTATTGACGTCGATGCCGAACTCAACCTTCGTGTCGGCCAGGATGATGCCGCGGCCCCGGGCGATCTCTTCCGCACGGGTGTAGATCTTCAACGTGAGTTCGCTCAGGCGTGCGGCGATATCGTCGCCCACCATCGCGACGACGTCGTCGTATGTGATGTTCTCGTCGTGTTCGCCGACTTCAGCCTTGGCAGAAGGCGTGAAGATCGCGTGCCCCAAGCGCGAGCCGTCAACCAGGCCTGCGGGCAAGGGGATGTCGCAGACGGTGCCCGATTGGCGGTACTCGGCCAGGCCGGAACCCGTGAGATACCCGCGGGCGATGCATTCCACGGGGAACATCTCCAGCCGCTTGCAGATCATCGCGCGGCCCTCAACTTCCGCGGGCACACCCTCGGCGGCTGTGGACGCAAGGACGTGGTGCTCCACGCCAAGCTGCTCGAACCACCACAAACTCAGCTGCGTGAGGACCCGGCCCTTGTCCGGGATCTCGCTGCTCAAGACGTGGTCGTAGGCGCTGATGCGGTCGCTGGCCACCACCAGGACGCGGTCCTGGCCCGACTCGGCCCCGCTGGAATTATCCGCAGGAACGTAGAGGTCGCGGACCTTGCCCGAATAGAAGTGCTTCCATCCCGGCAGGTCGAGGGTTTCGGTCTGCAGGCCGTTTGCGTTGCTTTCGGGCATGGTTCAGGCCTTCACATTCGGGATGGAGCCGGTGGCCGGGGAGACCACGTGGATCTCGCCACGGGCTGCCTTGCCGGCGATATCGGTTCGGAACTGTCCGCCGTCGAGCTGGACCAGCTCCACGCCGTCGTAAGCCCGCTCGCGCGCCTCCACGAGGTCCGTTCCCAGCGCGACAACAGCCAGTACGCGGCCGCCGGCGGAGACAATCCGGCCTTCTTCGTCCAGTTTGGTACCGGCGTGGATGACGTGGACGCCTTCCAGCGCGTCCACCTTGTTCAAGCCGCGGATGCGGTCTCCCGTGCGGGGGGTGTCCGGGTAGTTTTCGGCGGCGACGACGACGGCGACGGCCGACTCCTTCGACCAGCGCAGCTCTTCGGCCTGGTCCAGTTCGCCCTTGGCGGCTGCCAACAGGAGTGCGCCGAGCGGGGTCTTGAGCCGGGCCAGGACCGCTTGCGTTTCAGGATCGCCGAAGCGGACGTTGAATTCGATGACGCGCGTCCCGCGGGAAGTCAGTGCCAGGCCGCAGTAAAGGACGCCGACGAACGGAGTTCCGCGGCTGGCCATCTCGTCCACGGTGGGCTGCGCAACGCGGTCGATGACTTCCTGGACCAGGCCAACAGGTGCCCAGTCGAGGGGGGTGTAGGCGCCCATGCCGCCGGTGTTGGGCCCTTCGTCATTATCGAAAATCCGCTTGAAGTCCTGTGCCGGGGACAGCGGCACGGTGGTGCGGCCGTCGCAGAGCACGAACAGGGAGACTTCGGGTCCGTCCAGGAACTCCTCGATCACCACGGTTCCGCCAGCGTCGAAACAAGCCTGCGCGTGGGCGAGAGCTTCCTCGCGGTCATTGGTGACCACGACGCCCTTGCCGGCGGCCAGTCCGTCATCCTTGACCACATGCGGAGCGCCGAAAGTGTCCAGTGCGTCAGCAGCCTCTGCGGCGTTTGTTGCCACGCGGGCCATGGCGGTGGGCACGCCGGCCTCGGCCATGACTTCCTTGGCGAACGCTTTGGAGGCTTCGAGCTGCGCCGCGGCCTTGCTGGGGCCGAAGACCGGAATGCCGGTTTCGCGGACGGCGTCGGATACGCCCGCCGCGAGTGGGGCTTCGGGGCCGACCACAACCAGGTCAACCGCAAGCTTTGTCGCAAGCGCTGCGACGGCGCCGGGGTTGTTCCCGTCGATCGCGTACGTGGGGACCAGCTTGGCGATGCCGGCGTTTCCCGGAGCCGCGTGGACCTCGGAAACGTTGGGATCCTTGAGCAAGGAGCGGACAATTGCGTGTTCGCGGCCGCCGGGGCCAATGACGAGTACCTTCACAGTCTTCAAGGGTACTTTGTGCGGGGGCAGGACTCCTAAGCTGTCTCCACCATTGGACATGCGCACCTTTGAGCATGAGCCAGAAGGGAGCATGTCCACCCCATCTCGGGGGCCTCCGGCTACGAACAACCTGCATGAAGAAGCTCAGGAACTGGCTCAGGGGACCCGCCGCATTGGCTGCACTGGCCGGGGTGGCCGCTGCCGCCGTCGTACTTTCCGTTGCGGAACTGATCGGCGCCTTCTTTACGGCCCGGGCAACTCCTGTGATTGCGCTGGGGTCAACCTTCATCGACTTCACGCCGCCGTGGATGAAGGACTTCGCCGTCACCACGTTCGGCACCAATGACAAAGCCGCGCTGTTTGTGGGAATGGGCCTGACCATCTTCGCGCTGGCTTGCGTGCTGGGTGTCGTGGCCTTCCGCAATTGGGCCTTGGGTGTGTTGGGCGTGCTCGGAATGGGCGCGGTGATTGTGGCTGCCGTGGTGACCCGGGCCGGCGTGAAGCCCGCGGATTCCATTCCAAGCCTAATCGGCACCGTGGCTGGACTCATTGTCCTTCGGTTCTTGGTGGCCCGGCTTTGGAGGCTGAACTCGTTCCCCGACGCCCCTGCCGACACCGCGGCCAAAGGCATCGAGCGCCCAGCCACGACGCGCCGGACCTTCTTCGCCGCTACCGGTGTCACCGTTGCCGCAGCGGCCATCACAGCAGGCGGCGGCCGGTTCCTGAGTGCCGCGCGCAGCAATGTGGCCAAGGCACGGGATTCCTTGAAACTCCCCGCTCCCGCCGGGGCTGCTGCCCCCGTTCCCGCGGGCGTCCAGTCCCCGACGCCGGGAGTCACCCCCTGGCTCACCCCGTCCAAAGACTTCTACAGGATCGACACCGCCTTGAGCGTGCCGGAGATCAACGCCCAGGAATGGGAGCTCCGGATCCACGGGATGGTGGAACAAGAGGTCCGGTTGAGCTTTCAAGACCTGCTCGACGCCCAACTGATCGAAACCCACGTCTCGCTCACGTGCGTGTCCAACCCCGTGGGCGGAAACCTGGCCGGCAACGCCAAGTGGTTGGGCATGCCCATCCGTGACGCGCTGAAACAAGCCCGGCCCAAACCCGGAGCGGACATGGTCCTCTCCACCTCGATCGACGGCTTCAGCGCCTCCACTCCGCTGGAGATGCTTCAGGACGGCAGGGATGCCATCCTGGCCATCGGCATGAACGGCGAACCCCTCCCGCTGGAACACGGCTACCCCGTGCGCATGGTGGTTCCCGGTCTTTACGGTTTCGTCTCGGCGACCAAATGGGTGGTGGACCTGGAAGTGACCCGATTCGCGGACAGCAAGGCCTATTGGACCAGCCGGGGCTGGTCCGAGCGGGGTCCCATCAAGACCATGGCCCGGCTGGAAGTTCCCAAGTCCTTCGCCAAGGTGCCAGCTGGCAAGGTTGCCTTGGGTGGCACGGCCTGGGCCCAGACCCGCGGCATCAAGAACGTGGAGGTCCAGATAGACAACGGCCCTTGGTCCGAAGCCACCCTTGCCGCGGAGGCATCTGTTGTCACGTGGAGGCAGTGGTCCTTCACGTGGGACGCCACTCCGGGACCCCACTACATCAAGGTCCGTGCCACGGATGGAACGGGCGAATTGCAGACCGAAAAGCGGGCGGATCCCGTGCCTGACGGCGCCTCGGGATGGCAGTCCGTTATGGTGACCGTGGAGTAGCCGGGGAAGACCGTTCCTTCACCCTAGACTTGCATCATGCCCTTGAGTTCGCGTGAAACCTTTAGCGTTGAGTCCGCCGTCGAACTGGCAGTGATCGAACGCAGCGGCTTCATCGAATCGCGCCATATCGGTTCCGCAGTGGTGCTTTCCGGTGACGGATCCGTGGTGACCCAACTCGGCGACATCAGCACGCCCATCTATGCCCGCTCTGCGCTCAAGCCTTTCCAAGCCCTGGCTTCGATGCAGTCGGGGGTTCCGCTCCGAGGCGCCCAGGTGGCTTTGGCCTGCGCCAGCCACGTGGGCTCGCTGGATCACATGGACGTGGTGGAAGGCATGCTCAAAGCCGCAGGCGTCCGTGAAGAACAACTGCAGTGCCCGTCGGTATGGCCACAGGACGAAGTCGCGCGCAACTGGTTGATCCGTTCCGAGCACGGCAAGTCCAGGTTGGCTTCCAATTGTTCAGGCAAGCACGCGGCTTTCCTCTGGGCCTGCACCGAGAACGGCTGGGACACGCACAGTTACCTGGAGCCCAACCATCCCTTGCAGCACCGCGTGCGGACCGTTATCGAGGAATACAGCGGCGAGAAAATCGCCCACCTCGGCATCGATGGCTGCGGGGCACCAGTGGCCGCGCTCTCCCTGACCGGGCTGGCACGGGCCTACTCGCGCCTGGCCCAAGCCCCGCGGGACCAGAGCTCCAACGCCCGCGCGGCAACCATCGCCACGTCCATGTTGGACTACCCGTGGGCAGTGCAGGGCCGCGGCGAGGCGAACACCATCGTCATGGACGAACTCGAAGTGCTTGCCAAGGGCGGTGCGGAAGGGGTCCTGGTCCTGGCAACCCCCACAGGTGCCTCTGTCGCAGTGAAGATCCTGGACGGGAATCCCCGCGCGGCCACCCTGGTTGGACTCACGCTTCTCGCGGTTGCCGGCGCCGTCGACATTCCTGGCGTTTCAAGCGTCCTCGAAAAGGTCGTTGAGCCCGTCCTCGGCGGTGGCCACTCTGTGGGCAGGATCCGCCTGGGCCACGCCGTTTCGGCGCTTCTGGACTGATTGGAACTGCGAACAATGGCAATTGCACGACGCCGGATCGGCCTCGAGGAAGGCCGCGCGGCACTGGCCGCATGGCAGGCCGCCGTCGGGCAGGGCACTGCCGGACCGGAAACGGGTCCGGGGACGCCGCCGTCGCGCACAGTGGTGGCCACCGCGGTGCGTTACTCGCTGGAAGAACTCACCGCACGAGCCCCAGGTAACTCCGTGGAAGTCAGGGTGCCGCCGTTCGGTGTGACCCAGTGCGTGGAGGGCCCCCGGCACACGCGTGGCACCCCACCGAATGTCATAGAGTGCGACGCCGCCACCTGGCTCGCGATGGTCACCGGCCGCTTGGCGTGGTCCGCCGCCGTCGACGCCGGCCGGGTAGCCGCGTCGGGCCTGCGCGCCGATTTGTCGGAGCTGCTGCCGCTTTTCGCAAGTTCTTAAGTAACCGATCGCCCCACGGCGGGGCCGTGGGGCGATCAACTGGAATGGTGCGTGGTGCCTAGTCCGGACTGACCGAGGGGCTCCGGTGTTGGCCCGGTTTGATCATTTCGAACTGCGGTATCGCGTCGGGGTTCGGGCCGCCCCGGAACTTCGGCGAAGGCTCGCGTCCTTCGCTGAGGCGCTCGATTTCCTGTTCTTCGAAGACGTCTTCGGCTCCGAGCATGATGGCGGAATCCTCGTTGGTGATTTCACCGTTGAAGGCGCGGACCATGACCGAACGGTCGAACTGGCCCTCCCATTTCGCTACGACAAACGTAGCCACACAGTTGCCAAGCAGGTTGACGACGACGCGCATGGAGTCCATGAGCCGGTCGGCACCCAGGAGCAGCGCGACGCCGGCAACCGGGAAGATACCCAGTGCGGCGGCCGTGGCCGAGAGAGCCAGGAACGACGAGCCCGGGACGCCCGCCATGCCTTTGGACGTCAGGAGCAGGACACCCAGGGCCGCCAACTGCTGGCCGAGGTCAAGGTGGTGGCCGAAGGCCTGGGCCAGGAACAACAGCGAGATCGAAAGGTAGATCGCGGCGCCGTCGAGGTTGAAGGAGTAGCCCGTGGGAACAACCAGGCCGGTGGTGGCCCGGGAGCAACCGGCGTTGGTCAGCTTGGTCATGATCCGGGGCATGACCGCCTCGGTGGATGCCGTGCCCAGCGCGAGGAGGAATTCCTCACGCGTGTACTTCAGGAACTGCCAGAGCGGCACCCGGGCGAAGCTCCAGGCGACGAGGAACAGCAGGCCGATGAAGACGATGGCCGCCCCGTAACAGGAGGCGATGAGGAGCGCATAGGTCCCGAGGGTATCGAGTCCGTACTGGCCGATGATGAACGCCATGGCGCCGAAGGCACCGATGGGCGCCACTTTCATGATCCAGGACATGATCTTGAAGATCAGTTCCAGGACGGTTTCCATGAGGCTGATGACCGGGAGGCACCGCTCGCGTCCGATGACGACGATTGCCGCGCCGAAGAAGACCGAGAAGAACAGGACCTGGAGCAGGCTGTTGCTGGCGAACGCGCCGATCACAGAGGTGGGAATGATGTCCAGGAGGAAGGAAGCCGCATCCTTGGGCGGCGCAGTCCCGGTCTTCGCGTTCAGCGCGTCCTGGGAGAGGGTGCTCGGATCGATGTGCAGTCCGGCGCCGGGCTGCACGAGGTTTCCCACGATCAGCCCGAAGACCAGTGCGAAAAGCGTGGCGCCGGTGAAGTATAGGAGGGCCTTGACCCCGACCCTTCCGACCGCCTTGACGTCGCCCACCGCCGAGATACCCGTGACGATCACGAGGAAGATCAGCGGAGCGATGATCATTTTGATGAGTTGGATGAAACCATCGCCCAGTGGCCGGAGGGCGGACCCAATGTTCGGCCAAAAATGGCCGATGAGTACACCTGCGACGACGGCGATCAGAATTTGGAAGAAGAGCGACTTGTACAGTGGCTTCTTCTTCCGCGGGGCCGAACTCGCCTTCAGCGCCGCAGAGTCTGGGAACTTCATTGATCTGAACCAATCAGTTTGGGAACAGCCCCGATTTTCGGGGATGAATTCAATGTAATCCCGATCACACCATTCCACAAGGGGGAATTCAAATTTCACAATGTGGAATCTGAGAATCAGCGCTGCGCTTCCTCGCCCGCCTTGTCCGTGAAGATCCTGAACCCACGAAGTGGGTCGAAGCCGTGGACTTCCCGCGTATCGAGAGCCTCCATGAACTCCAGCGCCTGGCTGGTGATGACCTGGCCCGGGACCAGGATGGGGAAGCCCGGAGGGTAAGGGGTGACGAATCCGGCCGAAACAACTTCCTCGCCTTCCGCGATCCTGGCCTTGAGGTCTCCCGCGGACAGGTAGGTGGTTGATCCATCCTTGTAGCTCTCGAAATAGGCGGCACGGATGTCCCCATCAGGACTGAGCGGATCGCGCCGGTAGCGGTCCGCGAAGCTGCTGAAATCGGGCAACGGCGGAGTGGTTCCCGTGAGCCCCGCGGCGAGACCTTCGTCTGCCGTTTTCCGCGCCGGCCGTTCCTCTTCGAAGGACTCTGCCAGCTTGACGAGGACTTCGATCAGGTAGGCGACAGCGCTGCGGGAGGTGCCGATGTTGGTCATGAACAGCACGGTGTTACGTGACGTCTTGTTGACTTGGATGCCGTGCTTGTCGGCGAGGTACCGGTGCCGGAAAGTATCGCCGTCGATCCCTGTCCGGCTGATGTCCAGCGTGAGGCGGCTGGGGTCGACGACGAACTCGTCGTGCAGCCAGGCGTCCGCCAGTGCCGCCAGCCCATCCCGGAGCGGCATGGCACTGCCGGTTTCCCGATAGGGTGCCGCAATGAGGTCCCTCGACGTGAGGACCCGGAAGTATTTCTTCAGCAGGGGGTGACGGGCCACTGCCTGGGCAACGATGGTTGCCAGGTCCGCCTGTTTCTGCACCAGGCCGAAACCCTCAAGCTCCACCTGGCGGCGGCCGATGTCGAGCGAAGCAAGGATCTGGTAATTGGGCGACGTGGAGGTGTGGGTCATATATGCTTCGCGAAATGACTCTTGGTTATGCTCGCTGAAGTCTTGGTCGAAGACATGGATCATGGATCCCTGACGTAGCGAGGTGAGGGTCTTGTGGGTGGACTGCGTGGCGTAGACGCGCAGCCGCGCTTTCGCTGGATCCGGAATAAGCCGGGTCTTCAGCCAGAGTTCATCGTCGGCGGGCGCACCCGTCACTCGATCGTGGAGAGATGCCGCTTGTTCGGCGTGCCTGGCGGCATAGCCGGGATCACTGAATGAGGCCTCAAGCTTCCTCGCCGCGGCCATGGCCGTCCTGCGCCGAAAGACGGGGTGGGACCGGGCGAAGGCGAACCAGGCCTCGTCCCAAAGGAAGACGAGGTCCGGTTTGATGGCCAGGCATTCTTCCATGACGCGTTCTACGTCATAGACGATGCCGTCGAAGGTGCAGTTGGTCAAAGTGATCAACTTGACTTCATCCAAGCGCCCGGCACGTCGGTAGGCCAGCAACCGGGCCTTGATCGTGGCCAAGGGCACGGCACCGTAGAAGGCGAACTTGTCCAGCGGGTAGGCGTCCAAGTAGGAAACCCGGGCTCCCGCGAGGACGAAAGCGTAGTGATGGGATTTGTGGCAGTTGCGGTCGACGAGGACCACATCCCCTGGAGCAAGGATGGACTGATGGACGATCTTGTTGGCGGTGGATGTTCCATTGGTGACGAAGAAGGTTTTCTGGGAACCGAAAGCCCGCGCCGCCAAGTCTTGGGCCTCCTTGATCGATCCGTGCGGATCCAACAGCGAATCGAGGCCTCCCGACGTCGCGGACGTCTCGGCCAAGAGGAGGTTCATGCCGTAGAAATCGGCCATGTCGCGGATCCAGGGCGAATTGCCCACCGAGCCACCGCGGGAGATCGGCAAGGCGTGGAAGACGCTGGCCGGGCGCCGGCTGTATTCCTGCAGTGCGGTGAAAAACGGAGTCCGGTACCGCTCGGCAACACCCGACAACAGCGACAGATGCAGGTCGAGATTGTCCTGCCTGCGGAAAATCCTCCGGAACCGCTTCGTCAGTGAGCCCGCGAGGCTCTCCATGGCCACACCGGCTACCAGGTACACGTCCAGTTCGGGGCGCAACTCGGAGATCTGCTCGGCAAGGCTGAGGAACCTGCCCAGCGGTGGCATGCCCGCAAGGTCAGTGCCCACGAGGCCGGCAAGGTATTTCCTCAGGTCGCGGCCAAGCGGCTGGCTGCTGGCGATGCTGAATCCCGGGCGGAGAATGCACGCTTGGATGGCTGGGTTCAGGACCAAGGCAACCAGCGCATCCTCGTAGCTGGGAACCACGATGAGTTCATAGGTGAAGGCATCGGACGGCCTCCGCTGGGCCAGCAATTCCGCTTTCAGCGCTTCGGCTTCTTGTTCAGTCATGTCGTCGACAAACAGGACATCGAACCGGGGACGCTCCCCCGCCGGCCGCCGCTCCCGGCCGTCTTCCGGGACACCCGAAATAGAGCGCTCCGCCCCGGACTGCCCTGGTTCTTGGCCGACCCGGTCCGGGCTGACCGGTCCCGGGCTGGCTGGACGCGGACCTACTGGTCCCGGACCGGCGGAAGGCATCAGGTGCGCCATTCCGCGGATCATGCCCAATCCGGCGTCGTAATCGCCCGAATCCATGCAGTTTAGTAACGGCGCCAACGCGGCGAGCCCCGGCGCCGCCCAATACAGTTCCATGGCCTGAAGAAGGCGCAGCGCCTGGACGGCTTGATCCTGCAGTCCGGAGAGCGACTGCATTCCCTGTCCTCCCTTTGCCAGCTGCTTGAACGCGTACCCGAGAAACTCCCACGCGTCAGCGCGCGAACGCCACGCGCTGCTGGGCGTCTGGATGTCCTGCCTTGGAGGTTGGCTGTTCACGTGGCTTCGCTTGCTCGGAGTGGTTTCCGTCGTCAGGGTGGCGCTGTTGTTTCGGGGCGTGATGCCGGGCAAAGTGGTTCCGCTTTCCATCAATTCGTTGTGCATCAGGAGCGTTGGCCGCCCTGGGAGAAGGAACCGGCGACGACGGGAAGGTCGCCAGTGTGGCCGCGCCGGGCCTCGGCTGCCTCCAGGATGCGTTTGCGGCAAGCGAACCAGCCAGCAATGAGGAGGGGTATCAGGAGCAGAAGGGAAGCGAGGACCCAGCGCCCCGTCTCCGAGAAGCCCATCGTGACAAGAACGAAGGCGAGGAAGGCGAGCGTGAGGTATGAAGTGAAGGGGGCTCCGAAGAGCCGGAATGACGGACGAACGGCCTTGCCGAGCCTGACCCAGGCCTGAAGCTTGATGTGGCACAGGATGATGGTTGCCCAGCCGCCGATGATCCCGATCGCAGAGACCTCGAGAACGATCTCGAACACTTGGGACGGCACGAGGGCATTCAGGCCGACGCCAAGCAGAGTGATCACGGCTGTCAGCAGGATGCCGCCATAAGGCACCCCCGATTTGCTCATCCTGGCGGTGAACTGTGGCGCGGAGCCATTGACCGCCATCGACCTCAAGATCCGGCCCGTGGAATAGAGGCCGGCGTTGAGGCTCGACAAGGCGGCTGTCAGGACAACGAAGTTCATCACCGATGCCGAAACGGCCGCGGCATGGGGATCTCCGAGATGGGAAAAGAAGGTGACGAAGGGCGATTCGCCGGATTTGTACGCCGTGAACGGCAAGAGCAGCGAGAGCAGCACCACGGAACCGACATAGAAGAGCGCAATCCGGAAGACGACCGTGTTGACGGCCTTCGGCATCACCCTTTCCGGATTGGCAGTTTCGCCTGCAGCCGTACCAACAAGTTCAATCGCGGCATACGCGAACACGACGCCGCTGATCGCCAGCAAGGGCGCTACGGCACCGGTCGGGAAAGCTCCGCCGTGGTCCAGGATCACGCCCAGCCCTGGAACGCCGATGTCGGTCTTCCCACCAAAGACGATGAAGCAGACCCCGACGACGAGGAAGGCTACCAGCGCGGTCACCTTGATCAGGGCGAACCAGAATTCCATCTCGCCGAAGATCTTCACGGAGACGAGGTTCAGGGCCAGCACAATGACAAGGGCGCAAAGGGCGATAAGCCATTGCGGGATTGTTTGCAGCGGCTCCCAGAATTGTCCCCAGAACTTGACGTAAAGCGCCACGGCCGTGACATCGACAATCGACGTCATGGCCCAGTTGAGGAAGTAGAGCCAGCCGGCCGCATAGGCCATCTTCTCGCCATAGAACTCCCTGGCATAGGACACGAACGAACCCGAGGATGGCCTGTGGAGAACCAGTTCGCCGAGGGCGCGCAGAATCAGGAACGCAAAGAACCCGCAAAGGGCGTAGACGAAGATCAAGGCTGGGCCGGAACCGTTCAATCGGCCACCTGCCCCCATGAAAAGGCCCGTTCCGATCGCTCCACCGATGGCTATCATTTGGATCTGCCGCGGCTTGAGCGTCTTGTGGTACCCGGCCTCCTCGCTCGAAAAGTCCTGCGCCGAGGTTGAACGGTCGCCAAGAAGCTCCCGGTTGTTTTCCAGCGAATCAGCGGGATCAAGCCCGGCAATCCGAGCCCCGGCGATCGGGCTTGGCGCAGGCGAGTTCAGTGTGCGTTTCATTCCAGGGGTCTCCTTTGACTCCGGTTCCGCGGGTGCGGCTGCATGCTCCAGAACTTGTCCCCCGGCTTGAGTGTTGGATCACAGCTGCACTGCTGGATCGTCAGCGGGGGGACGGAAAACAACTCTAGGTTCCAGCGGAAGGGAAGGAACTGTCTGGCCAGCTAAATTCGCCGGATCCCCGTTGTGCGCGAATAACAACTCCGTTCCGCCTGAGTGCGAGTAATGTTCATGGCTGTGAGCGCGGCTAAGCCGCTTAGAGGAAGTGAATACGGGTGGCACCCCTTGAATCTGCCGAGCATGTCATTGGCGCCATGCTCAGCGACATACTTGAAGACATCGGCGTCGACAACGGGCAGCTGCTGGTTCCTCCCGGAATGGACAATGGCACGGTTCGTGAAACCGTGATCGTGGACGCCGAGGACGAGACGGCCGTCCAACGCGGGAGCTTGGTCTTGCTGATCGGAGTCCGGGGTCGCGCGGCATTGCCGAGCATCCGGAAGCTGATTCCGGACTACCCCGCCGCCGTCGCGGTCAAAGGGAGCGAGGAGGAACTGGACGCCGTCCGGGAAATGCTGCTTCCCACCGGAATCGGCCTGATTGCCGTGTCTCCCGCAATGAGCTGGGGCACGCTGGAGAGTATCGCCAAGGACCGCATCCAGGAGCCGGCACTTTCCACGGACGCGTCCACGATCATCCACCGGGATCTTTTTGCGATCGCCCAGACCACCGCCACCCTGACCAACGGCCACGTCGTCATTGAGGATCCCGCAAACCGCGTCCTGGCGTATTCACCGGCCTCCAACGACGTCGATGAACTACGCAGGCTCTCCATCCTGGCCCGACGTGGACCCGAACGCTACCAAAAACTGTTGAAAGAGTCCGGGGTCTATAAGCACCTGCAAGCGGCCGAAGCTCCCATCCACATGGAAGCCAACCCGACGGAAGGCCTACGGGAACGGGTGGCCATCGGGATCCACGCGGGCAACCGGATCCTGGGGTACATCTGGCTTCAAGAAGGGAAGGAACCCCTCGCTCCCAACACGGACAAGCTCATGGTCGGAGCTGCACGGCACGCGGCGATAGAACTGGTCCGGCACCGCAACGAACAGTCCCAGGCACTGCGGCGCGACAGGATCTCCAGCCTGCTCAGCGGCACTCCGCAGATCCACTCCCAGGCACAGTCCGCGGGCATCGATCCATCCAAGCCGGCGGCCCTCGTCCTGATTTCCGCCAAAGGCGACGACGAGTCCGCGGCGGGCCTACAACTGCGGCGCGGCGAGTTGGCGAATGTGGCTTCGATCCATGCGGCGGCCTACCGACCAGGTGCTGTGGTGGGAGCCATCGGCCTGGAAATAGCCATGATTCTTCCCGATCTTGACCCAGTGAAGTCCCCGCCGGCCATCAACCGCCTCATCAACCTCATTGTCCGGGACGCAAGGGTCCACCTGCACTGCCAGGTGCAGGCCGCCGTCGGACCCGTCGTCGAACGCCTCGACGCATTGCATGGCACCCTGGAGCATGTCCGCAGTGTACTGAAGGTCCTGAAAAGCACACCCTCAATCCATGTGGCGTCCTACGCCGACGTGGAAACAACTGTTTTGACGAAGGAACTGCTGGAGCTTCTGGCGTCAAGGACCGACCTTCGGCACCAGGGCATCACCCTGTTGTGCAAGCGATACCCCGAGTTCGCCACAACGCTGTTGACCTACCTTGAATTCTTCGGCGATGTGAACCGGTGCGCAGAGGAACTGGCCGTCCACCGGAATACGGTGCATTACCGCCTGAGGCGTGCGTGCGAAGTGGCGGGCATCGACCTCCAGTCCGCAGAGCAACGGCTGCTCGCACATCTTCAGCTCAGGCTGTGGACCCACTCCGAAGGACGGAACTGAGTAGCATGGACCTCCAGAATCTCCTTGACGACATTGTCGGCACGGTCCGGCCCTTGCTCGGCCAAGGAGCACCTGCCGACTACATCCCGAGCCTGGCCGCGGTGGATGCCAAGCAATTCGGCATTTCCATGGCAACCGCCAACGGCGACGTGTTCTCCTCCGGAGACGCCGACGTGCCCTTCTCCATCCAAAGCATTTCGAAGGTCTACGCCCTCGCCCTCGTGCTCGCTGGCGATGGCGACCGGATCTGGAAGCGCGTGTTCAGGGAGCCTTCAGGCAATCCATTCAATTCCTTGGTGCAGCTGGAACATGAGGACGGAATTCCGCGGAATCCGTTCATCAACGCCGGCGCCCTTGTTGTCACGGACAGGCTGCTCAGCATCGCGGGCAGCTCGCCATCTCCCGTCCGGGAATTGCTCCGCCAAGAAAGCGGTAACGACTCCGTCGATACGGACCCCGAAGTGGCAGCGTCGGAGGCAGCCAACAGCCACCGCAATGCCTCGCTGGCACACTTCCTGGCCAGCTACGGGAACCTGGAAAACCCCGTGGAATCGGTCCTCGAGGCTTACATCAGCCAGTGCGCCCTGGAAATGAGCTGCACCGACTTGGCCCTGGCGAGCAGGTTCCTGGCCAACAACGGGCTGCTCGGGAACGGCACACCGCTGCTGTCCCCGTCCCAGACCAAGAGAATCAACGCCGTGATGCTCACGTGCGGCACCTACGACGCCGCCGGCGAATTCGCCTACCGCGTAGGACTCCCTGGAAAGAGCGGAGTGGGTGGCGGCATTGTGGCAGTAGTACCCAACAAATGCACCATCTGCGTCTGGAGCCCCGGCCTGGGACGATCCGGGAATTCACTCGCGGGCGTTGCCGCCCTCGACGAGTTCACCACCCGCACGGGCTGGTCGATTTTCTAGCCGCGGCCCACGAACGGCATCCCCGCGGCGGTCACCACCACGGATCCAACGTTGGCCGACGCTGGCATGTTCGCCATCATCAGCACGGCGCGGGCGGCGTCCTCCACGGGAAACATGGGCTCCACACGCCTGCTTCCATCGGCCTGGAGCGCCCCCGAGCCCACGCCGATGGTGTCCATGATTTCGGTGCGGGTGTTGCCGATATCGATCTGCCCGCAGGTAATTCCGAACGGACGCCCGTCCAGCTCGATGCTCTTGGTCAGACCACTCATGGCGTGCTTGCTCACCGTGTACGCGACGGACAATGGCCGCGGCGAATGGGCGGAGATGGAGCCGTTGTTGATGATGCGTCCGCCCTGTGGCTCCTGCGCCTTCATGGTCCGCACAGCCTCTGCAGCGCACAGCATGGATCCTGTGACATTGACGGACAGCGTGGCATTCCAATCGGCCACGCTGATCTCGTCCACACCGCCGGAAGGACCGAAGATGCCAGCATTGTTGAATAGGACATCAACCCTCCCCCAGAGCTGGCGGGCTGCAGCGAAAAGGCGCGCGACGTCGTCGGGCACTGTCACATCGCACGGCACCGCAAGCGCCTCGGGGTGGCCGTCGGCAGTCTCGAGAAGCTGCGCTTCCCGCCGTCCGGCGAGGGCAACGCGGTAGCCGTCGGCCAACAGAAGGCGGGCAACCGCCCGCCCGATTCCGGAGCCGGCTCCGGTGACGACGGCCACCCGGGGCCGGGTGGGGATGGTTTCGCTCACGCGGTTCTCCTGTTTGTCGGGCTAGTGCGCGGCGGGAGCATCCGCCGTCGTCGTGTCCGTTGTGATCAGGGGCCAGCCTATGACGGTCTTGGGGCGCGGTGTGGCGTAGGTCCGGACCTTGGACGTGGACAGTCCCAGGCGGACGAGCGATTCGGCGATGGTCACGGCTGCGGCCACGCCGTCCACCACCGGAACGCCGCAGCGTTGGCGGATCTGTTCGTCGAGTCCTGCCATGCCGCCGCAGCCGAGGACGATGACCTCGGCCTTGTCGTCACGCACGGCTCGTTCGGCCTGTTCCACGATGGCCTCGACTGCGCGTTCCGGGTACTCCTCGAGTTCCAGCACTGCCATGCCGCTCGCGCGGACGGATGCACAGCGGTCGTCGAGGCCGGCAAGCTTGAGGCGGTCCTCGATGAGCGGGACCGCGCGGTCCAACGTGGTGACCACGGAGTATTTGTGCCCGAGGAACATCGCGGTGCTGGCCGCGGCCTCGGTGATGTCGACCACCGGAACGTCGAGGAGCTCCTGGAGTCCTTCGCGTCCGTGCTCGCCGTAGCCGGCCTGGATGACGGCGTCGAACGGTTCGGGGTAGTTGACCACGCGGTCCATCACGGCGATCGCCGCGAGGTAGCTTTCAAAGTTCCCCTCGCACGAATCGGCGCCGAACCGCGGGGTGATGCCGATGATCTCGGTGCCGGGAGCCGCGACGCTTCGCGCCTGGGCTGCGATGGAGTCGGTCATGGATTGGGTGGTGTTGACGTTTGCGACGAGGATGCGCATGTGTTCCTCCTGGATAGCCCAATTAATCCCCACCGCCACCCTCGCCTCGCAAGCTCGGCCAGGGAACCCTGACGGTGTGGGCCCACGCAGTTGTTGTCGTTTTGACGGGCGAAAACGACAACAACTGCGAGTGAGTTGAATATTAGTGGTTGCTGACGACGGCGATCGGCTCGCCGGAGACGTCGGTGTGCTGCTGCTTCTTGTCCGCGAACAAGTAGTAGCACAACGCCCCGATGCCTGCGCCGAAGAACCAGGCGAACGGTGCCGCGGCCTCCAGTGCGGGAACGAACGCGATAAGGATAGCGACGACGGCGGCCGGAACCATGGCGGCGATCGCCCTGGGGTTGACGCCTCGCTTGTAGAAGTAGGTGCCCGAAGGGTGGTCCGTGTAGAGATCGAGGACGTTGACCTTGCCGCGGCGCAGAAGCCAGTAGTCGGCCATGACGACGCCGAACAGCGGGCCGAGCAGCGCGCCGAGTCCGCCCAGGAAGTACACGATCACGAGGGGGTTGTTGTAGAGGTTCCACGGCAGGATGATCAGGCCGATGGTACCGCTGACCCAGGCTGCCTTGCGGAAGTTCAGGTGCTTGGGGAAGAGGTTGGTCAGGGCGTAAACGGGTGCCACGAAGTTCGCCATCAAGTTGACCGCGATGGTCAGGATCAGCAAAGCGAGGCAAGCCAGGACCAGGAAGAGCGTGTTGGGGATGCTCTGCACGATGTCCGAGGGGCTTTCAATGATCTTGCCGTTGATCTTGTACTGGCCGCCGGCCATGATCACCACGATTGCGCCGAAGAGGAGCATGTTGATGGGGATGCCCCAGAAGTTGCCACGGACAATCGACTTCTTGGACACCGAGGAGCGGGTGAAGTCACAGAAGTTCAGGACGAACGTGCCGTAGATGGAGACCCAGAGGGCGCCGCCGGCAAAGATCGTGCGCCACATCTCGCCGCCTTCGAGGCCCTTGATGCCGGACCACTGGATGGCACCCCCGGCCTCAACGAAGACCCAGATGGCAATGGCCAGCATGGTGGCGAGAATGATGGGGCCTGCGAAGGCCTCGTACTTTCGGATCATTTCCATGCCGAAGCTGACAATGACCAACTGGACAATCCAGAGCGATACGAAAGCGATCCAACCAAGGGTGGACAGGCCGAGGATCGAGTTGGCGTCCATGTCCTTGAGCCCGGGGAACATGGCGACAAGCATGACGCGGAGCACCACGGAGGCAAGGTACGTCTGGATTCCGAACCAGGCGATGGCCACGGCCCCGCGGACAAGGCTGGCCAGCTGGGCGCCCCGGATACCGAAGCTGATCCGGCTCATGACCGGGAAGGGAACACCGGTCTTCTGGCCCATGAAACCGGAGAAGGTCAAGAGGGTGAACAGCAAGACGGCGCCGATGCCCAGGGCCACGAGGATTTGCCACCCGCCCAGGCCAAGGGAAAAGAGGCCGATCGCAAAAGCGTAGTTGCCAAGGCTGTGGACGTCGTTGGCCCAGAGGGTGAAGATGCTGTAGCTGGTCCAGCGCCTACCCTCCTTCTTGGTAGGGGCGAGGTCGAGGTTATAGAGGGTGGGGCTGATGTCTCGGCCCGCTGCGACGGACGCTACATCGCACAGGGTTTCATTTCCTACTGACGGATGGACCGAACTGCCTGGCAGGATGGTCTGCTCCGGAGCCGTTGTGACGCCGACTGGGGGAGTCGATTGCATCGTGGATCTCCACTTCTTTGTGGTGCTGCAACTAGGCTTCCGAGACGCTGTGAGAGGAGTTGAAGCTTTTCGCATCGTGGAATCTAGTTATTGAATAGTGAAATAACTGTATGAGCTAGGTCACCTTTGGTCAAGGGCCAAGCTCCCGACGGCGGTCACAAACGGCAGCGTGGGCGCCGCGGGACCCCCTGGGCGCTAGTCTCCGCGGGACGAGATTGACGCTTGACGAACGCATGGCTAATCTCGAATTACAGAATTTTATTCTCACAATACGAAATTTCTATGCACGGTTCAGCGCGCACCACAGTGCAAGCGCCCAGACATTCAATGAAGAGAGGTTGGACGTGGCTGCAGGAGAAGAGACCTCACACATCCTTAGCGGGTTGACTTCCCAGCTGCCTGATCGTGATCCGGAAGAGACTGCCGAGTGGGTTGAGTCTTTGGATGCGTTGATCAGGGAGCAGGGCACGGAGCGGGCG